>NZ_JBTLRN010000032.1:0-30734 GCF_054482775.1 Sporosarcina sp. CAU 1771
CATCACGCTCATATTTTGAATTTTACTGGAGATAGTTTTAGAGTAACAAACGCTTTATCACGTAATAAATAAGATTGAAAATGAAGGCTGGCAAGCTTGTGTATTTTTTATTGCAAACTTATGCACTTTCTTCTTGCAAAACACACATGGTGAATCGTTATCCCCTTTTCGTCTCGTTTTAAATTTTCCGCCTACTTGTTTGAATGCATTTGTAGCGAGTTCAACTTCCCAAACACGCTTACATCTTGTGCACTTCGCTTGTACAGGTCCGGCAGCTTCCTTCCCTTTATCCATTAGTCTATGACTACACACAGGACATTCCACTCTTGTTAACATCGCTACTTTTACCATTTGATATCCTCCCAACAGTGTTGAAATCGTTTTATACAAAGGTACTTCTCAAGTATATTCTACACAAGAACGCACGTTCTGTATAGTGGAAATACAAATATTCTATCTTTCCCTATTGTCACATTACCCTTTAACTACACATGCAACAAAATAAAAATAGTGCAAATTTGGGAAATAGGAACATATAAATATTTCTAATAATTCATATTATACTAAGACACAATATTTACGTCAATCCCAAATGCGCAACTTAAATAAAAAGTTGCAAGAGAGATTTTAGTGACTTATAATATGATTGTAATAAGAATGTGGAGGGCAATATTATGAAGGAAAATGAAATGGGTAAGGTTGATCAAGAAATACTACGAAGACGTTTACAAGAAAGACGTCTCTTTTTAAATATGACGTATCAAGACTTGGCGGATAAGACGGGGATTAGCAAATCCTCCCTACAGCGATATGAAACGGGCGGAATTAAAAATCTTCCATATGATAAAATCTTCGCATTATCGGAAGCATTGGAAGTAAGGCCTGTATTTTTTACTGATTTGACGAAAGATTATACTGGAGAATCTGCTTTTGAAATGAAAGTGGTAAATAAAGATGATAGATTTCAACACTTGGCGGATATTAAAGAATTTGAGGAAAGAGCAATCAGACATATAACTCCTAGTCTAATTTCACAGGGGTATAATATTGAACGTCATAGTCGTGGGTCTGTCGGAGATATTGTTGCAACGAAGGGGAAGGAAATATGGCATATTGATTTCCTTTATAGAAGAGATGTAAGTAAGTATCCAGTGGGAATGGGGATGGGCAGGCAACAACTTCTTCTAAGGTTTGGTAGGCTTGCTGTTTACGATAAACCTATTACCAAATACTCGATAGTTATGGATTTTCGTGAACTAGCTGAGCAATATATTCAATTTAAACCTATTCATTTAGATATAGAGACAAGTATCATTATTTTGAAGGAGGAAGGATTTGAGGAGTTCTGCTTCGACTAATTAAACTTCAACCTATTAAGGTGTTAAAACATTAATGCATAAAAATTACCCGCCGAGTGTCTGAATAGTGTCTAGCACAGGCACCTGAAATTTATCTGAATAGTGTCTAGCACAGGTACCTGACACTAATCTAATATAAACCAATGGAATCAATGAATTGTAAAAATAATCCACAATAACATTCATATTTACCTACCATTTTTCCATATTTATGAGATAATAATTATTAGACTATTTAATTAATGGTCTAAATACAAAGGAATTGCGGGGGATTTTAATGTACGAGGAGAATGATAATGTTGTGTTGCCGGATAGTCTTCAAAAAGATATGCTGATTCATGAAATTTTTATTTGTCCGGATATGATCGACGCAAGAGTGTTGGTCATGATTCATAAGATGAAAGAGAATCTGGTTAGCCATGTTGTCAGGGTGTATATGATGAAGAGAGAAAACAATCAATTTATTGTCGACGTCGAACTTGAGGCATTCGCATTCTCAACTCATAAAGATGCGATTGCATTTGCAGATCGACTGTCCGGCCTAACCGCATTTGAGCTGTTAATGATTCAAAACGGATATGATTTCACGATGGGAAATCGTCGTCCTCTCCAGTAGGTGAACGGTAGACCAACGCCTCGTATTCATAGCAAATACGAAAGATGCGACGTATGACGAATTGAATTGTACATAAGTACAAAAGACGAGCAACCAAAGATTTATCTGATGCAATTTAGTGAAAGGTACCTGTGTCAGGTCCAATTATGACTATTCATGACTTATGGATAAGAACCCAAGAGGACATCGACAAATTTCTATATAGTCGGTGTCCTCTTTCAATTTTTATGCAATTGTAGTGTATTGTCTGAATAGTGTCTTGCACAGGTACCTGAAATTAATCGCTGTCATGGTTCATAACGATGTTACGCAAAGCAACATCGTTAGACTTTATATGTTTACTAACGAATTTAACAATATTGTACTTAAATCCGAAATTGCAGCTTTTTCTCTACCCAATGAAAAAAGTGCGACATTATTCGCAGAGAAGGTACTTCAAATGACCAGTAAAGAACTATTGTTTATCTAGAGGAGTATGGTGGGGAAATGGCTGAGAAGGATCTTCATTTATTCATCAAGTAAGTACGTTGTCATACTGGCAGAACCTCTAATTACTTTTGAAAGCAACCTGTACGCGTTTGGATTTCGTAAAAGGTACCTGTGTGCGACTGATTTATAACAATTCATCACTCTGGATAATAAACCAAAGGGATATCGAAAAAGCATTATATAGTCGATATCCACTAATTATTTTATGCAATTGTAGTTTATTGTCTGAATAGTGTCTAGCACAGGTACCTGAAATTTAATCTCGTGCAAGATCAGTATTAGAGACTTTCACGCAAGGATTTAAGGGAACGATGGTGTGTGATGGATATTCCGCTTATGGAAACCTGCCAAATGTTACGTTTGCCAACTGTTGGGCCCATGTTCGACGTTATTGGTTAAAAGCGGATAGCAAAAACGGCCAAATCGGTGTGGATTATTGCGATAAACTGTACAGATTGGAACGGGAATTCAAAAAACTAGCGCCGGGTAAACGCTGAAAAATGCGTAAAAAGTATTCGGGGCCAATTGTGAAGGAGTTCTTTCAATGGATAGATTCATCACCCTTCTTTGGTAAAAGTGCACTTGCGAAAGCGGCAGAGTATACGTTGAAAAGGGTAGATGGATTACAAGCATTTTTGTCAGATGGTCGGATTGAAATCGATAATAACCCCGCCGAAAATGCCATCCGTCCCAATGTAATCGGCAGAAAAAACTGGATGCATTCCGTTAGTGAAGCTGGGGCCAATGCAAACGCTATTTGTTTAAGTCTTGCAGAGACTACGAAGAGTAATGGCATCGATTTCTATGAATACCTAAAAAAATTGCTAACAGATTTGCCGAATTTGGATATCCATCAACAACCTGAACTTTTAGATCAGTATTTACCATGGTCAAAGACAATCCAGCAAACATGCAGCACACCATAAAATAAGCCGCCTATTCGATTTGAAAAATCGTCATAGACGGCTATTTGTCATGCGTACCGTAAAGGTGCGCTTGCTTTTATAATTCGGGCTTACTACAGTTCATCGCTATATTTAGCCAAAATAAAACACCTCAAAGGTTAGATTTTTAACTCTAACTTTTGGGGTGCACATCAATAGTCGGTGTCCTCTTTCAATTTTTATGCAATTGCAGGATATTGTCTGAATAGTGTCTACAGGTACCTGAGATTTAATCTTATTGATTTCTCATACCTAGTAAAAAATTAAATTTGGAGAAGTATTTATTTACTGTTTTTGCAATAAATACAGGTAAAATCAATCCTCCTGAGAACATAAATAATGGCGTTATCCAATAATTAAAATCAAATGCATTACTAAATAATATCATGAAGAACGTTTGAAAGAACCAAGAAAGTAGGTATATTTGATACGAATAACCATCAATGTAATTTATAAGATTCACGTTGTTTTTATCTAATAAATTCACAAAGGAAAATGACATGACAATACCTACTACGGCTAGAATAAGTTTAATAACGCTTGAATTATAATTATAAAAAGCAGCCAATACAATAATGAGTAAAACTATAACTAATACATAATTTTTATTTATATAAAACTTAATATTTTCATAATATTTAGCAGTCATACAGCCTAACCAGAAATATATTAAATAAAAAACTACATAATTCAAACCAAAATGCTTGATATTAACAAAGGGATTTAAGACGTTAGCTAGGGCTAATGTCAATGTAAGTGCTAAAACATAATACTTATTAGTTAAAGCTCTTAAAAACACAGGACTAATTAAGAAAATTAAAAACAAAGTAGGTAAGAACCAAAAAAATATTATCACATTTTCTTCGGGAATGAATAAATTTCTAATGAAATTATTTAGGTTCAACTCTATGGGTCTCATTGCATACTTTGATAATATAACTTTTGGAATAAAAGCAATAGAGCTCAAAACTATGTATGGAATTATTAATCTCTTAAACTTAACATTAATAAAACTGATATATTTATTTTTAACTCCTCCTGAGTAAATAAATAAATAACCTGACAAAGCCATAAATAACGGCATGTGAAAACTATAAATAAAACTATTAATCCATGATGCTATACCTGGAATGTTTTCCTGTGGAAAAGAATGTCCTAGTACCACCAAAACAATTCCGAAACTTTGCAATAAAGTTATATTTCTAAGTCTCACACGATTATTTTTCACTATAACACCTCCTTCATGTTACAAATACGTGGAATTTATGTTTTTGTCAATTAAAAACTTGAATCATTTCATTTAGATTAAACAAGTGAATCAATTTCATAATTGACGATTTTAAAAATAACCAGAATAGCCCCTTGAAGACTTTTTGATTTTTTAAAAATGAAAAATGATTTTATTAAGAAGCTTGTAACGAGTGTTGCTCGATAGCGACCTTGATTCGATCCGCGGCTAATTTTGAAGCATTATAAACAAGCGTAACCAATTGGAAGTGAAGCTTCGCCTTCTTTCCAGTGCAATGACGAACATTATTGAGCCCGAAAAATTCTTTTAAGTATGCATTAACGCGTTCTACAGCGGTACGTTCTTTGTATAGTTCATCCCACTTTTTCGAACCCCTTGCGGGGAAAGTATACTTTCGCATGTCTGTTGATTGTCTAATTTTATAGGTTTTTTGACATAGCGAATCGTGTTGTAAAGGACAGGTTCCACATTCTTTCGGATGTGTATATTTAAGTGACCTAAACTTCAAATCGAAACTATCGTAACGATAAGAATGCTCCAAGACACATGTCGGTGCGAAGTGCTTATCATAACCGATGAATTCACCTTCGTTACGACGATTGTATGGAATGACAGCTTGCAGATTCTGATTGCTTAACTGCCGATAAATCGGCTCATAATCATAGCCTGCATCGAAAAGGCCGGCATTAAATTGTGCAGGTAAATATTGCTCAATTTTCTTAAGTAATGGAATGGCAGCTTTTCCGTCGTTCAGATTACCGGATGTCATCAATCCTGCAACGATGTATTGGCTTTTCGTGCTGACAGCTAAATGAGCCTTAAAACCAAACCAAAAGGTGTTTTTACCATTGCTGTTTTTCTTGATTCCCCATCTTGGATGAATCGGAGCCTCCTTGTACAATGTTTCCGCGGACTCAGATAGCTGATGCACAATTTCCTTTTCGTAAATTGGACGTGCATCTTCTACAGTTTTTCTGTCTTTTAGCCATTGTTCACGTTCTGCTTTTGGCTTGCGGCCACGCTTTTTAGGTGCTGGCTTCTCTTCCTTTTCGGCTGCCTTAGCACGATCTCGAGCTTCGAAATGAGTTGCATCAATGACAATGTTTTCTTCAGTAATGTGATCTTCATCAATCGCAAGTAAAATGAGCTCATCATGAACACGCGCCATCGCATCCGATTCGCTAATGAGCCGAATCATACGTGAATAAGAAGATTCTGATGGCAAAGTGTCCGCATGTAGAAAACCACAATTAAAACGGGAAAAAGGATCATCTTCAAGACGTTTTACAAGATCTTTTATCGTCACAATTCGCTCCACCACACGAGCGATTAATGAATAGACCATAGCACCATAATTTAATTCTCTCGGCGCACCAACATTTGTATTTTTATTGAACAAACTCCAAATAGGTTCAAGGTTTATCGTTGAAAAAATAGCGTTAAAACGATGGGTAGGTTCCATCTTGTAGAGTTCTTGGGTGTCAAAAAAGCTTTGTTGTCGTACAATGGACACAGGGGCATCTCTCCAGTCTGTTGTGTTTGTGTGGTAACTAACATTATACAGAATTTGGAGAGGTGCTCTATTTTTTACGTCTGGAAAGCCTTGAGCCCCAAGGGCTCTGAATTATGAAATTGATTCAAGTATAGATCTATTTGTAACTAAATTCACTTTTGGTAGCGGAGAAGTCGCGTAATCTTTCTTATACATCAAAGCTTGAGACAATATCTGTTCTTTGACTTTTTTTGCTTCCATTCTCACCTAAACATATTCTTGCGTTATTTCTAAACTAGCACAATCTAGATCATTAAACTCTACTTCTCTTTTTGCGTTTTCCCACAGCGGAAAGGGAAGATGACTTCATGACTTCAGCAGACTTTCCCCGTTCATTGCTTGAAAAAATGGGACTAAAATGAAGAATATATTACAAACCTTCTTCCCTAACCTTTTCTATTTCTAAGGCATGTTGATCTAAGAGGTACACAAATTTACCTAAGGCTAACGGCTGATTTATATCCGTAAAATTATAGTTTCGGTTGAACGTAAGCGTAAAATTGTGCACTCCTATTTTACGCTTACGATAAAAATCCATGAGGATATTGGCAAGTTTTTATATAATCAGTATCTTCTTTAAGTTTTTATGTAATTGTAGTGTATTGGCTCATACTGGTACTTGAATTTAATTATTTAATAGTTCTTTATTTTTTCCCAAACCGTAGAGAATCGAAGCACATTGCTAAATGACCACATTTAGTATTCCAACTTAGCTTCCCGCTTTGATGTTGAATCACGAGTGCAGGAATAATACTTTTTACATAGGACATACCATTAAGATTATAACTTATCTGATAAGTTATTCTTACTAATTTTCTTTTTTATTACATTTACTATAACAATAATATCCTGTACCCCCATTAAGTAAATAAGCAAAAAGTACGCAAGAGCACCAATTACAATGGAAATTGTTACAGATAGATTTTGACCAATGTTGGCAGCCAAATAGTTAAAGGTAAGTTTAGCCAACAACCCCATCACTAATGATGCAATTATGATTTTTACTAATGGTGAAATAATTTGTTTGTTTTCAAATGAACCTATTTTTTTCTTTAGGCTTATAAACATCAATCCCGTTGTTGCAAATGCCGAAATACTAGTTGCTAAAGCAATTCCTCCAATACCTAAATATCTTGATAATATTATGTTCAATATTATATTCAACACTACTCCAATTGTAGCATTAATCATTGGTGTTTTTGTATCCTGCATGGCGTAAAATGGTCTTGAAAGAACTTCACGCATTCCTATACCTAACATTCCTATAGAATAAAAGAATAAAGCTCCTGAGGTCATTAAAATAGAATCTTCACCAAATGATCCTCTTCCATATAATAATCTTATTATTGGCTCAGCAAATATCATTGTTCCAATTGTCACTGGAATGACTAATAAGTTTATTAAACTAATAGCCTCTGATACTGACTTTTTAAGCCCCTTAGCATTTCCCTCGACAGACATTTTTGAAATTAAAGGATACATCGCCGTAGATATTGATAGAACAAATATAGCTTGTATTACATTATTAAAAGTATTAGCATAGGTTAAGGCAGATATTGCACCAGTAGTTACTTGTGATGCTATCGTTTTATCAATTATCTTATTTATATCATTCACTGCCACCCCTAAAAGAACAGGGATTGTGATAAATACCATCTCTTTTATTTGGGGATCATTTATATCAATAACAGGTTTATATTTAAATCCAATTTTATAAACAGAAGGAACCATAAATATAAAGTGAGCAAACATACCTACAACAAGCCCTAATGCTAAATACATTATATTTCCGACACTACTAAAATAAATTGACATTATTATAACAATATTCATAGGCAGTCCTGTCAATGCAGGAATCGTGAAGTTACCTTTTATCTGCAAAAGACTTTTCATTACATAACCTAACCCTATAAAGTAGATTCCGAATATACTAATCCTAGTAAAACTAACAGCTAATTTCAGAGTTGATTCATCAAATCCAGATGCGAATACTCTAACTATCGGTTCCGGAAATATTAATACAATGGTAATTAGTATAGAACAGAGAGTAATTACTATATTTATTAAGTTATTAGTAAACCAATTCGCTTTACTGGTGTCTTGACTTTTTTGTATTTTATTATAAATCGGTATATAACTAGTAGATATTGCACTACCAATAAAAGCAAAAATAACGGTCGGAATAATTAATGCTATTAAATAGGCATCACTGGTACTTGATGTTCCATAAAAGTAGGCAAGAGTAATTTCTCTACCAAAACCTATAAATTTTGCTATGATTGTTAATACTATTAAAAGTAATGCCGTTCTTTTCATAGAACACCTCTGGTCTTCTTAATTCCTAAGTTTCATAAGATTCTAGTTAAACCTCTATAAATAGTTAATCCCCTTTAGTGAAATTTGTAGTATAATTAGATATTTTAAATTGACAATTTTAATATATTATTGATTGATTGACGAATATCATTTCGTATCTTCTCGACATCAATATTGGAATCAATCCATTCTCTTTTGAATGTCTCTACTTTTGGAGACACTACAAAAGGTATTACTTCACATCCATAATTAAGACCCAGTAGCATTCCATGCATTCTACCGGATATCATTTTTTTTGTATTCTTCAATGTTTCAATATAATGTGGCAGTTCATCATTATTCACTATTATGAAGTTAAAACTTGTATTTTCCTTTAAGTAATTTGCAAAATCAAGGGTTTCTTTTTTATCTCCTATTGCAGTATAGCCCAAAATTATCTCCAAGTTTTCTTCCATATTTTCATTTATCAAGTTAAGCCATAATCTATAATATTCTAGTTTACTAATACCTATTCCAACATTATTTACATATGAGTTATAAGCAAATACTGAGACTAAAAGTTTATTTCTAGTATATTTAGAAACATCAACATCTTTGATGTTTAAATCATAAAGAACAATATCAGGAAAATACTTTGCATCAACATTAAATTTATCTTTTAGTATATTAATTGACCGTAGATCCCTCACATAAATATCATCAACTTTAGTTAGTATATATTTATATATTATAGTTTCTAATTTAGAAAAATTGGTATCGGCTCCAACTCCAGCTATAACAATTGGGCATTTCAGATTTTTCCTAAGTAATTGGTACCAGCTAAGAAGAGCATACACAAATACAGACTTGGATTTCAATAGTTGTCCACCACCAATAATCACTATGTCATAGGTATTATTTTTTGTAACGTCATCGAATTCTTTTTTAATCATAGCTTTGTATTTTAATAACCAAACAAAAAAACTTGGGATGTATTTCTTCAATTTTGAACGTAATTTTTCTCTATTACTATTTCTAGAATTTACATCTATATTTGACATTGAAACAACTTTAGTTTGACTAAAGCCTGCAAGCTCAACTAAACATTCATTTTCTATTAAAACTTTCTGAAATATTTCAGCTATAGCTTTATCACCCAAGTTTTCATTACTTTTACCTTGATTAATTAATAAAACTTTTTTCATTTCCGTCTCCTTAAATAGGATGGAACTTCCATCCGCATAATTTTTCATTCATTTCTAACAACCTCTTTTATCGCTATTAAGTTTTTGATAGAAAAGATAAATAAGCATTCTCCATTACTTATTTATTCCAAAAGAAGGTGAATGGATAAGTGTTTTGCCATTCTGGTCTTAATACCTGAATGGCGAATATATGTATAAAGAATAAAGATGCGGTTATCATAATCGTAATAGTTCTTAGGTATTTATCTGAAATTTTAATAATAGAATTCGGTAGATATATAATTGCAAAGATACTAAATATATTTTCAAATCGATACAGTATATCCACTTTCAAGGCAACTACCATTATTGCACATGATAGAAGTAAGAATATAGACTGTATTTGATCTTGCTGATTCTTTAAAGATTCGACATCTTCAATCTTATTAATTAATCTCTTTTTAAGGGTTAGGGTTTTATTGAGAATTTCACAAACAAATAAAATTGTAATAGTTACTAGTAAACCAAGCAATGTTGCTACTTTTATTCCTTCATCATTACCAGTATCATTGTAAACATAGGAGTAATACCTTGGGAAATATATAAGAACAGCATTTAGAATTCTATCTAAATTTGCAAATAATATTATTGATATCACCGAAGTTCTAAGGACTAGTTTTTTATTAAGCTTAAGTTTTGATATTGGATATGCTAATAGGAATAAATATGCCGCGGTATGAAATGAAGTAGCAACTATCATAATTAGGATAAACTTTACTGGCTTTTTCTTAACAATAAAGTCATAAGCAAGTAATATAGTTGCTATCGCAAGCATTTGTCTTACACCACTAAGCGATATATCGTAATATCTTAAAGCAAAGAATAAAAATATACTCAACCATGGAATCTTTGAATACTTATAAATAAATCTACCTAAAATAATAAAAATATATAAACTGGTTACTATTAACAGTATTTGATGATTAGAAGATATAAAACCTAATATCTTATTTAAGAATAAATAACCTATCTCAAATCTCGAGGAGTAAACAGACAACTCAGTTCCGCTAGAAATTTTATAAAACAAATTTACATAAGTTTTAGTATCGTTTCCTATATCCACCGATCTAAACATAGCCAAGAAAGCTAACAAACTAATATTTGCAATTAGATATACTATTGAAGCGACTTTATTTCTTCCTATTACTACAAATATTAAAGAAGTTAATAACATATATATTACTATACTGTAAAACAGCCACATTTAAGCACCTCTATAATTTATAAAAAGAAAAGTATACTTTTCTTTTTATAATTCTTTTTTTCATAAAATGACTATCGGTTGGCGAAATATTAATCCTAATTATTATTCGTCACATTCTTATAAACGATTTAATATATATTATACTGTTCATTCGTGTTTATTTTTTTATACGCTCAAGTAACATGATAGGAAATTCTAAAATTGAATATAAAAAGGTATCCCTTCTAACCCAAACATCTTTATAAATAAGTTTTTTATTTTGTTTGTGAGAATGTATTTGAAACTTCGTTTTTGTTTGAAACATATATAAAACTCCCAACAAAAAACCATTCATCCATAGATATCCATAATCGTTAGTATCATTAATAGATTTTGGCTGAGTATTATTATCCACAATACTGCTCGGAAAGTCTATTCCATTGTCAATTGCTAACTGCAATGGACCCCATAGTCTCGGATTACACTCAATAGCGTAAAATTTTCCATTTAACTCTTTGAATTCAATCATCATAATGCCTTCCCAATCCATGTCTAACATCATATTATCAATTCTATCGATTATTCTTTCGGGCAATTGACTTGGAACAGCTTTTATAACAGACTTCCCCCCTGGTTGTTGGACGACGTTTTTTTGAACAAAGTGAGTAACTTTATATCCTGAACTATATAGCGCGCAATAATAAATACTTGGGCCTTCTATATATTCTTGTACAAAATGTTTTTCGATATTAATTTTTTTATTCTTCAATCTAATCCAGGACTTTTTGTTTTCTATAAGTAATGGTGATTTTAATATCGAATCGTCATAGGTTTCTTCATTAAGTTTTGCCTTTATGACAAACTTATCTTTAAAATTATTTTTAAGATAAATTTCCGCAGCTATTTCTAATGGAACATCCAATTGATATTTCAGACAACATTCAATGAAGGAATGTTTATTTAGCATTAAATCAAATGATGATAAGTTGGGTGATTTTATATCGACTCCGTTTAATGCCAGCTTTTTTCTTTCTTCTATAGACCATCTCGTTATTGAATCTCCAAAATTAAATAAAAAGAAATCACCAATTCTCTTTTGGATATTTAACAATGAATTTATGAATTGATCTTTTGATTTATTACTATAATAATATATATCTTTACTTATATAACTTTTAAAAGTTATATAGTTTTTAATTCTTCTTTCAGAAAAAGCTATATATATATCTACATCAGCATGTTCTAAAGATCTTAAACACGAAACAGCTGCTCTTTCATTTTCATTAGCTAAAATTAAAATTTTCTTCATTTTTTTCAACTCCGTAGGTTCATAAATACTAATAGTTATATCACATAATAATTAAATATGATAAAGTAACCCATTTTTTTATCCCACTATGATAAATCGTTAATCATAGACTATGTACACCCATTATTTGTAACTATATTATGACTACTTACTGCATAATCAATCTGTTACTACCCTTTTAAATTTATTTCTTATAGCAGGTATTAAACCTTTACTATAGTGTTCTATATAAGGTGTTTCTGTATAAGGACTAATTGTAATTCTGGGTAAAATATTTTGATGTGAATTATGACCTTCAAATATATTACTGCATCTCGTAGTAGTGGCTGTTTTAAAACCTAGTTTTTTAATTAATTCAAACTCTCTACTGCTTGCTTCATTTCTTGAGCCAAAAGGATATGCAAAATGTTCTACTTCTTTTTTAATATGTGATTGTATTCGATCTTTGGAACCAACAATTTCATTTCTTAACTTTTCTTCATCCAAATTTCTTAAATTATAGTGGTTGATTGTATGAGCCCCAATTGTAACAATCTCGTCTTCTGATAACTCTTTAATTTGTGACCAACTCATAGCTAATTTTTCAACGTAGTTTTTTAAAACAATGCCATTACGAACGAAAATAATATTAAATAAATTATCAAGGTTTAAGTCATCTACGCTCAATATCAAACTTCTGATTTCTAAATATGCTAGGTTCTTATCCTCAATTGTTTTCGTTGAAAAATGGTACTTATTTTCATTGAAACTAAAATTAATTTTCGTATTATATTCAACTAGATCCTTCAGACCATACCACCATAGTTTGGCTGTTTTATCTGGAAAACTTGTTGTGACATAGATTGTGAATGGAATATTGTACTTCTTAAAGATTGGATATGCAATAGTATAATTATCTAAATATCCATCGTCAAATGTGAAAACTATAAACTTCTTATTGATACTTTTTTTATTATTGATTATTTCATGTGCTTCATCTAAAGAAACGATTTTATAATTGTTTTCCAAAAAATAAGTTATTGTCTTTTCCAAAAAGTCTTTCTTAATTTCTAAATCCTCACATACTAATTTTTCTTCATTGGAAATAACTCTATGAAACATCACTATACTTCCTATTCCTGAATAAAAAGGCAAGAATAGTTTGGACAATGGTACTAAACAATCCTTAACCAAAGCTTTCCGCACATGGTATTTAATAAGACTTTTCATTATACTTTTTCCTTTCAATTAAAGTTCTTCAGATCACACTATATATATTCCCTTGGTAAGCTATTTATAAATACCTTCGATTATATCTTTATAATAGATTTCTAAATTTCTAGCTTCCTTAGTTATATGATATCCACTCTCTTCAATACACTGGTATGCATTTTCCCTATTATTATTTGCTTTCAGTATTATTTCAGCCCATGTTTTTGGATTCTCTTTTAATGATGCAAATTTCGAGTTGAAAATATCAACTTCTTTGGTGATGGTGTTTGATATGATACATTGTAAACCAGATACCTGGGCTTCTATTGCAGCCATTCCTAAACCTTCACTAATTGATGGAAACACAAAAACATCCATCGCTTGATAAAATTTATTTGCATCACTTCTCTGCCCTAGTAAAGTTACTTTGTCTTCCAAATTGAAAGATTGAATTTTACTTTTTATTTCTGTATACATAGGTCCATCCCCCACTAATAACAATCTACTATCTGGCCTCTTTTTGTGGATTTCATGGAAGACATCAATTAGAAACATTTGGTTTTTTTCTTTAGAAAGTCTTCCGACATGCCCTATAACAAAACTATTTTCTAATCCTAGCGTTTTTCTAACTTCATTTCTATCATTCTTATTAAATGAAAATTTTTCAGTTTCTATAGCATTCTTCACCAGATTTACTCTACCGTTACTTACATATTCCTCACCAAACCAAAACTTAGCAGATGCTTTTGAACATGCACAAAAGCTATCGGATATTCTCTTAACCGGCAGTGATAGTACAAAGTTTCTTAGGGCTTTTAAGGTCTGATAGGAGTATGCAACTGAATGACTATGGGCGATAATATGTTTAGTATTATTTTTTCTTAAAGCCGACGAAATTAACGAAAGGAAAACAAGTTCATGCGAATGCACAATTTTATAATTAAACTTAAAATCACGAAAGTATTTATTTAAGTATTTCTTATAAAAAACAAAATTATTAATTCGAGGAGAATTAATTTTGAATGTCCTTCCTCCAAGAGAGTTTATTTCATTATTATGCGACTCTATACTATCCTCAAAGTAAAGAAAATCAAACTGTATTATCCTTCGATCTATATTCCTATAGTAATTCATAATTACACCTGTAATTCCGTTACCAATACTTAAACTTGATACAACATGTAAAACTCTAACTTTTGACATATACTATGACCTCTTTAAACATAATGAATTGATGATTTAGTTGACAGTTACATCTTAAAATTAATTTTAAGATCAAAGAAGTTAATACATTATCCTTTTATATTTGAAAACCGATTTTATTATATGATTCGTCATAAAGTAAATAGAAGCTATTGGATTAATACCAATAAATCTGTACACTTTATACGTCATCTTAATTGTCTTTATTTTATTACCTGATTTTGATTTTTTGGAAATTCTATATATTAAAAGAGGCTCATTTATCCCCAATGCATTATCACCTAGTTTAAGAATTCTTAGCCAAACAGCATAATCTTCGTGCAAGTCGTCTCTTTCCATTTTTATACTATTGAAAAGAGTTTTCTTAGCTAATACAGAAGAACAAGAAATCACATTATGTTTTCTTAGTTTCTTATAAGTAACTACTTCCGGAACTTCAAAGACTCCCTTGTAAGGCTTACCTATAACATCTACGTAAGATGATCCTGTAAATACGAAACTGACATCCTTTTTTAAAGCGTGGTAAATCTGCTTTTCAAGTTTTTTTTCTTTCCACATATCATCACTGTCTAAGAAGGCAATCCATTCTCCTTTTGCAAGTGAAATCCCCTTATTTCTTGTTTCAGAGACCCCTCGATTGCTTTCATTTTTAAAGATACGAATTCTTTCATTGCTAGATGCGAGGTTTTGTATTATCTGATTTGTATTATCTATTGATCCATCATCAATCACTATCAATTCCCAGAAAATATAAGTCTGATTAATTACAGATAGTATGGATTCTTCAACAAAATTTTCACAATTGTATGCTGGCATAATGATACTAATAAATGGTTTTTCAATTAAATCCATTGTCATTTAAAATTTCTCCTTTCAGTTAAAGATATAGATGACTTAAAATCGTATACACTATAATTTTCTTTATAAATTGAAAGGCTTTTTTTATATACTAAATCACCAAAGACTTTACTTAATGTATTATTTTTTAGTACTTTTATTAATGGGTTCAATAACTTAATCGACCATAATCTTTTATTATGAGCTTTCCTTATTAAGGAAACCATCTCAGTAGTACATACATATTCTTCATTTTGTGGTAAAAATAATCCACCATCGTTATTATCAATTAAAAGCTTAACTAATTCGCTCAAATTATCAATATAAATCATACTACGACTATTATGAATACTAGGGAAAGTAAATGATTTTAATGCAAGATTAGACAGTTTTGGATAATTCCCTTTACAGTCTTTACCATAAACCATAGGTGGACGAATTACCGCTACCAAAAAGTTAACATTACTTAAATCAATTATAGCATTCTCGGCTTGCAATTTAGATATTCCATAATGACTTTTTGGAGTTGTCTTTGAATTTTCATCTATAATACCTGATTCAATACCATAAACGCTCATGGAACTTAAAAGTATAAATTGTTTAACCCCATCATTCCTTGCTTTCATAGCAATTTCTATGGCAAGATCACGATTAACTTTATAGTATAAGCAAATATTTTCATTCGTTTCTTTTATATGTGCTATCCCTACTGGATGGAAAATTACGTCGTATTTACTGAATGAAGTATCTTTCCACTTGTCATCTCTGAGATTTATTGTTTCAACAATGTATTTTTCAGGTTGTTTTAGAAGCCAGCGTTCTAAAGAAGTACCAATATAGCTTTTCATACCAGTAATCAATATCTTTTTAGAAGGGCGATTTTCTTTCAAGTTTGTTTCCCCCATTTAGCCATTCTACATAATCGAACGTTTTCTCAAATTCTCTAAAACCATCAAGGTCTTTTATTACAAACTGTCCAACTTTACCAATTCTTTCATAACGTTTAAACTGGTAAACATATTCAAACTCTGGGTACTTTTTTGCAGAAAACACAATTAATCTTTTGCATTTTACTGAACCTATTCCTTTTATATCTTCGTAGTCTAAATTCCTATCATGCAACATTATGTACAGGTTATTATAATCAACTCTTTTTGCTCTATCTTCCCATTTTGCTTTTGCCTCATCAAAGTTTTCATAATGATTAAAGTGTATTGTGATATCATTTAGTAATCCGATCGGATACCCGCCACTACTAGTTTCTTTAAAAGTTAATTCTGTATTAAGATAAACTTTCAAGTTATTGATAAACTTAATAAAGTCTTTACTTGATATAAATAAATTAACGGTTGGTGACAAAAATTGGTGATTCAAGTTATTATATATAATCCCACCGATACAATTGGAACTTATAATTGTGGGGTTATTTTCATAATTGTACTTACTTTGCATGTGTTCACGATGACTACTAACTTTTTTCTCTATATAAGGACTTTCAAACCAAAAATTTTCCACTATCATTTTCAATGGCTTCTTCACTTTTTTTAGTATTCTCATTTCTTTCACTCCATTTATTGAATTAGTTTTTATAAAAGTATCTTTATAGATTAATATTACTTTTTTTGTATTCTTGCATTGCCTTCAACAACTCCATCGGCTTTTAACACATACACTATTGTTCCGATGAAACATCTAATGTCCATAAACAGACTAAGTTTTTTTAAATACTCCCCATCAAACTTGGCTTTAACTTCAATAGGTATTTCATCCCTACCATTAATCTGTGCCCAACCGGTCAAACCAGGTAAAATATCATTTGCACCATATCTATCTCGTGCAGCAACTAAATCGTACTGATTCCAAAGTGCTGGTCTTGGTCCAATAATACTCATCTGACCAACAAAAATATTCCAAATTTGCGGGAGCTCATCAAGTGAAGTCTTTCTCAAAAACTTACCCATTTTAGTAATATATTGATCTGGGTCTTCTAGTAAATGGGTTGGGGTGTCCTTCGGCGTATCTATTCTCATCGTACGGAATTTCAATATATTAAAATGTGTCTTATTGATTCCAATGCGCTTTTGTTTGAATAAAACTGGACCCCTAGAATCAAGTTTAATAGCAATAATTAAAAATATAAAAATTGGCGATAATACTATAAGCCCAATTAAAGAAAGAACGATATCTATAAACCTTTTAAATTTCATATACATGAATATAACACTCCTTAAAATCTGTACTTTAGTAGATTAGTACTTAATTGGAACTCACCTTACCAACCAACTACTAACCCACCAAAAACATTATCTTATTACGATAGTCACCCGTAATACCTATTCAATCTATCCAACAAATAATAAATATTTTTATATTTTTTTATGACTTCGAACCGAGTCTTTTCTTTTTTCTACACCATTCAATCAATCTATAATTACTACCAAAAAGTACCTGAAACCCTTATTTAGCAAGATTCTCAACGTGTCATCTATGCTTGATAGTCAACACCTTGACTTGCCCTAATAAAATTAACATTTTTTATGTTGTTATAAACCTTGTCATATCAACGTTTTCAAGAACCTTCTGTCACTTTTCTGGTCTAAAAGTGTCTTTTTTATCTAACCATACTCTTTCCAACACCAGTATGCCCAATAGATAATATCTACATATCGTACTATCGTTTCGTTTTTTCAACGGTTTTACATACTATATCTTGTGTCTGTCTATATAACATTCTCATTTCCCAATAGCCATTCAAACAAAGTTTTCAACGAAATAGACCCGCCAAGTATTAGCCACCACAACTACCTACGACTAACTATCACCTTTTACTTATTATAAATAAGGTACTTCATCTTCATCATCTTCCTCTAACTCTTTATGAATCGAACAGTGAACCTCTTCATTCAAATAGGTAATGGTTCCGTCCAACGGACAAATAATCCCATCAAAATCATCAAGAAAACGATTAAAATCTATGTCCGAATGTTCTTTACCAGTAAGTGCAATCTCAGTTTCATATGATTTCTCAAGGCTGTCCCTATTTACATAACAGATTGTTTCCTTTGAATTTTTAATGATTTGATTTACTGTTATTGAACCGATCGATACTAATATGCTTAATATAACAACAACTGCAAGTACTTCGATTAATGTCAATCCTTTTGAATTCAAACTACTCACCTCCATTACCGGGGAATTGAGTCATCTCATAAGGAACTAGCCAAACAGAATTCTTCTGCAATCGTTACAAACCTGAGTAACTTTTAATATAGTAGCTAAATTAGAATGGCTTTGAAGGATACTTTCTATATGTAAGCACTAACGGTAAAATAATATTCTATGATGCAGTAATACCTCAACAATCAAACCATTAGCAACCCAAGGTTGCGTAGCTCAATTATCCAATCGTTGAGGCACCACACCTAAAATCAAATCCTACAAACTCACTTTACTCTCTTTCACTTTTAGCTCCATAAACGCCATCAACTGCTCTTTAACTTCTTCATTCTGCAAAGCAAACTCTATCGTAGTCGTAATAAAACCCAACTTCTCTCCAACATCATACCGCTTGCCCTCAAAGTCATAAGCAAACACACGTTGAATTTGGTTCAACTGTTGAATGGCATCCGTGAGCTGTATCTCCCCACCTGCACCCGTTTCCTGTTTATCTAAAATGCGGAAAATTTCAGGTGTCAGTACGTACCTACCCATAATTGCCAAATTAGAAGGTGCTGTCCCAAGCGCAGGTTTCTCGACGAAGTTTTCTACCGCGTATCTGCGTCCAACTTGTCCCGAAGGTTCAATAATCCCATAGCGATCTGTTTCATCGTCCGGAACCGTCTGCACACCAATTACGGATGCATGGGTTTCTTCGTATTGATCAATCAATTGTTTCAATCCAGGAACTTCGCTCTGAACAATATCATCGCCAAGCAATACCGCAAATGGCTCATTGCCGATGAATTTTCGTGCACACCAAACTGCGTGGCCAAGTCCTTTAGGTTCTTTTTGACGAATGTAGTGAATGTCTACATTTGAGGATTGCTTTACTTTATCTAGTAAATCGAACTTTTCTTTTTCCATTAAGTTTTCTTCAAGTTCAAAGTTGTTGTCAAAATGATCTTCGATTGCACGCTTGCCTTTACCTGTGACGATAATAATATCCTCTATACCTGAAGCGATTGCCTCTTCGACAATGTATTGAATCGTTGGCTTATCGACAATCGGTAGCATTTCCTTTGGCATTGCTTTTGTTGCGGGTAGAAAACGTGTACCTAGTCCCGCTGCTGGTATGATTGCTTTACGTACTTTTTGCATGTTCATTTCCTCCTACTCAAACTTATACGGTTCCTAAAATAACGTCCGCTAGTTTCGATAATTTTTCTTTTGCTTCTGATTCTGTTTCACCTGTAACTGCAAAATAGAACTTGCATTTCGGCTCTGTTCCCGAAGGTCGTATACACACCCATGAACCGTCTTCGAATACATATTTCAACACATCGGATTTCGGCAGGTCAATTTCACTCGTTCGATTTGTGCGTGTGTCTACTGATTCACTTGTTGAATAATCTTCGATCCTTACAACTTGAATTCCATGAATATTTGTAGGTGGATTGGTTCTGAAATCCCCCATAATTCTGGTGATTTTTTCTGCGCCATCTTTACCTTCGAGCGTAATTGAACGCGTTTCTTCTATATAATAGCCGAATTCTTCAAAGAGATTGTGTAATACATCATATAGAGACTTGCCCTTCGCTTTGTAATAGGCAGCCACTTCGGCAATGAATACAGCCGCTTGGACTGCATCTTTGTCTCGAACAAAATCACCGATTAGGAAACCATAGCTTTCTTCATAACCGAATAGAAAGGTCTGTTCGTTCGTTTGTTCGAACTCTTGAATCTTTTCAGCGATGAATTTGAATCCTGTCAGTGTATTGATTGTTTCGATGCCGTACTTTGAAGCGATGGCTGTTGCTAATTCGGTCGTAACAATTGTTTTCATCACAACGCCATTCCTAGGCAGTGTACCAACTTTTTGCTTTTGTTCAAGGATGTATTGAATCATGAGCGCACCGATTTGATTGCCTGTTAGTAAGACGTATTCATTCGATTCATTTTTCACAGCGACGCCTAAACGGTCGGCATCCGGATCTGTTGCTAGTAAGAGGTCGGCATTGTTTTCTTTGCCGTACTGAATGGCCAACTCAAATGCAGCCGCTTCTTCTGGATTTGGTGATTTCACCGTTGAGAAGTCTCCATCAGGAACGGATTGTTCTTTCACAAAAGTGACGTCAGTGAAACCAAATGAAGAAAGTGCTTGTCGCATCGGTTCTGTAGCTGTGCCGTGTAGAGCTGTAAATACGATTGAGAGGTCTTTTTGTTTGGCACTTTTATCAAGTTTTATTGACTGAAGTGCACGGATATAGGCTTGATCTACTTCTTCACCGATGTACGTTAGAAGTCCATTCTTTTCTAACTGTTTCTCATCCGCTACTTCAATCTCTAGTTCGGATTCAGCTTGTTGCATATAGTTCACGATGACATCCGCCGCTTCAGGTGGTAGTTGCGCGCCGTCTTCACCGTACATTTTCAAGCCGTTGTACTCAGGTGGGTTATGACTCGCTGTGATCACAACTCCCGCATAGGCTAATAAATGTCTAACCGCAAACGATAATAATGGTGTTGGCCGTAAATCTTCAAACAAGTACACTTGTATCCCTTGATAGCCAACTGTTTTGGCTACTTCAAGGGCAAATTCAAGTGAGAGATGTCTGGAGTCGTACGCGATGGCGACGCCTCGTTTCTTCGCTTCTTCACCTTGTCCTTGAATATACTGCGCAAGTCCGTATGCCGCTTTTCTTACTGTATAGATGTTTAACCGATTTGTACCGGGTCCCATGACACCACGCATTCCACCTGTTCCGAATGCAAGGTCTTTGTAGAAGCTATCTTCCATGCGTTTTTCATCTTGCAGATTTTGAAGCAACTCGAGTCGTAAGTTGTCTTCTTTAGGTAATTGTTCGATCCAGTGATTCATTTTTTGTTTCCATTGCATTTGTTATTCTCCTTTGCAGAAACAGATATTCCACTCTAGTGGGTACCAGGCACTGCCACAATTCATGGTAGGACACGAATGGTGTCTGAGTCTGGTACCCGGTGCGTAAATGGCGTCAGCGTCAGGTACCCGCTGGCTCTACTACATATCCGGGTTTATCCAACAGCTTGAACATATTGGTTTTGTAGTGCTCGACACCTGGCTGGTCGAATGGATTGACGCCGAATAGGTACGCACTCATCGCACAGGCTTTCTCAAAGAAGTAAACGAGGTAGCCGAATGTGTAGGCATCCATTGCAGGTATTTCAAATACCAAACCTGGAACTTCCCCTTCGATATGTGCATCTAGCGCACCTTCGAATGCTTTGCTATTGACGAAATCAACCGTTTTTCCAGCTAAATAATTTAATCCATCTATATTTTCTTCATCGTATTCAATTTGAATGTCGTGCTTTGGTTTGTTCACTTTAATAATTGTTTCGAATAAATTACGTTGGCCTTCTTGAATGTACTGACCGAACGAATGTAAGTCTGTTGAGAAATTTGAAGAGGCAGGGAAGATCCCTCTACGCTCTTTTCCTTCACTTTCACCGAAGAGTTGTTTCCACCATTCTGCGAGAGAGTGCATACCTGGTTCGTACGTAACAAACATTTCGATGGCCATGCCTTTTTGAAACAAGATGTTGCGTATGACTGCGTACTGATACGCCGAGTTTTCATCCAACACTGGGTTCATTAGTTCTTGTTGTGCTTTTTGTGCGCCTGCCATGATTTGGGTAATGTCGATTCCACTTGCGGCCATTGGCAATAAGCCAACAGCCGTCAATACAGAATACCGACCGCCAATATCATCTGGAATGGAGAAGGTTTCATAGCCTTCTTGTTCGGCCATCTCTTTTAGCGCACCTTTTTCATTATCGGTTGTTGCATAGATTCTTTTGGCCGCTTCTTCTTCTCCGTACTTCTCTTCCAACAACTTTCGGAAGATGCGGAGTGCGATGGCTGGTTCTGTCGTTGTCCCTGACTTTGAAATTACGTTAATGGAGAAGTCTTTATTGCTTAACAGGTCGATGACATGTGTGATATAGGTTGAACTCAAATTATGACCTACGAAAATAATTTGAGGATATTTACGTTTTTCATCCGACAAAAGATTGTAAAAGGAATGGTTCAGCATTTCAATCGCTGCACGTGCCCCTAAGTAAGATCCACCAATCCCAATGACGAGAAGGATATCGCTGGTTTCCTTAATTTTTTCTGCGCATTGTTGGATTCGAGCAAACTCATCTCTGTCGTAGTTGGTCGGCAAGTCTACCCAACCTAAGTATTCTTTATGGCTGCTGGATTCGCTGTGCATTTCATGGTGGATTGACTCAACCGACTGCTCCAAGAATGACAGTTTGAAACTCCCGAAAAAAGGAGTTGCTTTCGAATAATCAAAATCAATATGTGTCAACACTACACCCCTAAAATGCACATTCGTGCTCTTTTCAAAACTCACTTTTAGAATGAAGCCTCATTCACTTCAAACAGGTATGCGCTCCTGAACGTGAACCACTTTCCGATTCGCCAAGCCTACCAACGTCTCTTTCATTTCCGCATTCGTCATATTCGGTAGCTCTTTAATGACCGATTCCATCTCTTCTTTCGTGATTGGCGTCGCTTTCCCCATATGAATCTTAGGGAAGACGTACCCACTCTGAATCTCGTTTTCATTCAACAGTTCTTCAAAGAGTTTTTCACCTGGACGCATGCCCGAATATTCAATCTTTATTTCGTCTTCATTATATCCAGATAATTTTATGAGGTTCTTTGCCAAATCAACAATCTTGACGGGTTCGCCCATATCGAGGACGAAGATTTCTCCGCCTGCCGCAAGCGTTCCTGCTTGGATAACGAGACTAGAAGCTTCAGGTATCGTCATGAAATAACGGGTCATTTCAGGATCAGTTACCGTAATGGGACCGCCTCGCTTGATTTGTTCTTTAAACAACGGGACGACACTTCCGCGTGAACCTAAGACGTTGCCAAACCGGACGGCTGCAAATTTGGTGTTACTTTCTTTCGCCAGGTTTTGGACAATCATTTCCGCAAATCGCTTCGTTGCGCCCATGACGTTCGGTGGGTTCACGGCTTTGTCTGTCGAAATCATGACGAAGTAGGGAACCCCGAATGTGTCGGCTGCTTCGGCAATGTTTTTTGTACCGAAGATGTTGTTTTTCACGGCTTCCATTGGGTTTGATTCCATCAATGGCACATGCTTATGTGCGGCCGCATGGTAGATCACGTCCGGTTTATATTGGCTTACAATATCAAAAATTCGCATTCGGTCTTGTACATCGGCAATGATCGGAATGATTTCGGTTTCTTCGGGAACCAATTTACGTAGTTCACCGTCTATAGTGTAGATCGAGTTTTCTCCGTGACCTAAAATAACGATGCGTTTCGGTCTAAATTCACTTACTTGCCTACAAATCTCAGAACCGATGGACCCACCGGCACCTGTGACGAGGATGGTCTTTTCCGTTAGTTTGTCCGCGATGGCTTTCAGATCTAGTTCCACTTGGTCTCTCCCAAGAAGGTCTTCGATTTTCACATCGCTCATATCATTGACGGAAACTTTTCCTGTCATTAAATCTTCAATCCGAGGTATTTTTTGCGTTTTGACACCGGTATCTAGACATGTTTTCGTTAACTTGGCTAGATCCTTTTTAGACATGGACGGAATCGCAATTACAATTTTTTCAATCTGATTGGCTTGTACGATAGACGGGATATGTATCGTTCCCTTCTGTACTTTGAGTCCAAAGATTTCGAGTCCGTGCTTTGCGCTGTCATCGTCCACAAAAAGAATGGGTTTCATTCCAGACTCAGGGTTTTGAAGCAATTGACGTGCGACCATTGTTCCAGCTTGTCCCGCTCCGACAATCATCGTTCGTTTCGTTGCTTTTCTATTTTGCTGAAGCAATGAATCTCTGTACACTCTCCACGACAGTCTCGAACCCCCGATAAAGATAATATGAAACATCCATATTAAGATAAGTGGCCGCACAACGATATTCTGAATAACGAATAGCTGTACAATTGCGACGACAACGATCGTAAAGGATACTGCTTTGAATATGGACTTTAGCTCACCTATCGATGCATACGACCATGCTTTGCGGTACAGACCGTAACGCCAAGCAAAGAAGTGGTGAGCAACTTGGATCGTAACGACGCTGATTAGCAATGTCTTGCTTGCAAAAATATTCGACGATGGATTTAATATGAAATAACTAATGTATATGGAAAATAAGACAATTAGCGAGTCGACGCAGACTAGGTACGTCGTTCTTTTTTTCATTGACATAACAAGAACAAATCCCTTCAAAACACCACATTTAGGCGTGTGGCTAGCGGTTTTAGTACCCTGAACCTATTTCATGATTCAATAGTAATAGTTCAATATTATCACGTCAACCGAGTAATTTCCACCATTTTCTAGTTTCCACTTTTTGTGGTTCAAGTAAGATAAGGTCGTCATTTTTTAGTATTCTTGCATTATTCTCCAAAAAAATGTCGACAGTGTCGTGAAACTTGCGTTTATCCAAAAAGTCCAGCCCTTTTTCAAACTCAAAGCGACGGGATTTTGCATTGTGGACATCCGAACCAAATGTGTGAATTAGATTTGCTTCCACGAGCTGTAGGGAAAGTTTCTGAATCCCTTTTCCGAAGCGCCCTGAAAGTCCACCTGCCGTTATCTGGGCTAGTGCACCGTGATTGATGAGACGGCTGAGTCTGCATGGATCTTCAGCAATTGCACGATTTCTCTCCGGATGCGCAATAATCGGTATTTTGTTTTGGTTCAGAAGTTGCTGAATAATGTGCACGGTGTATGTAGGAATGCCACTCGATGGAAGTTCCAGAAGCACATACTTCGAGCCTGCGAGCGTCAATGCTTCGCCTGTCTGTATCAATTCCGGTAGGTGCTCGTTCAGGCGCACTTCTTGACCCGCATGAAGTCGAATCGGTAAACCTCTTTCGTCGATCTCTTTCGTTAAAAGAGCAATTTGATCGTATACCGTTTGCTTCGGTACATTATATTGCGGACTGTATGCGTGCGGTGTGGCAATGATATCTGTAATCCCTTCTTTAACCGCCCGCTCAAGAAGTTGAATCGATTCTTGTAGTGTTTTAGGGCCATCGTCTACCCCAGGTAAAATATGTGCATGAATGTCAATCATCGTCGATTCCCTCGCTAACGTACGAATTCGTATAAATGTGAAAAAGTGAAGGTGGAATAACTCCCCTTCACTCTCCCGTCCCGTAATATTGATAGTAATAATGATCTTTATTGAGTGTGAAGTTATTTAAAACTGTCCCAATTACGTTGGCCTTAGATAAAAGGAGTGCCTCTTTTGCTTTAACAGCACTTTCTTTTTCAGTCGAACCTGCGCTGATGACAAGGATTGTCCCATCGCATTTATTCGACATAATTTGACCGTCTGTAACCGACAATACCGGTGGCGCATCGAAAATGACCATGTCGTACTTCTCTTTCATTTCGTCCAGTACTTTATCCATCATTTTAGACGCCAAAAGTTCTGCCGGATTTGGAGGGATTGGTCCGCACGTAATGATGTCCAATCCAACATCGCTTTTTTTGACAACTTCTGCAAACGTTGCTTGACGCGTGAGCAAATTCGATAGGCCCAGCGTGTTTGTCATATGAAATGTATAATGCACAGTCGGCTTTCTCATATCGGAGTCTACAAGTAGAACGTTTTTTCCTTCTTGCGCAAACACCACTGCTAGATTTGCTGCGATTGTTGACTTTCCATCCCCAGGGGAAGCGGACGTGAAAAGAATGCTTTTTAATTCTTTATCCGGCATAGAGAAGTTAATGTTCGTTCGAACTGTGCGGAATTGTTCCGAAACGACAGATTTCGCGTTTATGCTTGTAATTAATTTACGTGCTACGGTTTGAATTACTTTTTTCTTTCTAGCGATTCTTGCCCTCTCCTTCCCCGTCTTCTTCGTTGTACAACTTCAACCTTCGTTGCTCCTAATTCCTTACTAGAAATCGGGCTTATGAGGCCTAATAGTGGCAAACCAAGAAGTTCTTCAATATCTTGTTCCGTTTTCACTGTCGTATCTAAGTATTCCAGTAAGAACGCCACTCCGACACCCAACATCAAACCAATTACAGCAGCGATTGCCATATTCAGTTTCGGGTCCGGTTTAATCGGCGATGGATTTTCTGGAAGTGATGCAGGCGCTAAAACGTTTACGTTGTCTACATTCATTAAACTTACAATTTTCTTTTCGAAAGTTGAAGCAACTGTGTTCGCAATCTCAACCGCTAGTTTCGGGTCAGGATCTTGAACAGTGATATTCACAACTTGTGAGTTTTGCGCACTGTTTACTGTTATTTGATTGTATAAAGAAGCAATTGAACGATCCAAGTCTAGATCTTCTAGCACCTCTGAAAGAATAACAGTACTTTTAATGATGACGTTATATGTATTGATTAGTTGTAAATCCATTTGTATGTTTTGTGTGTTGAATTGGTTTTGATCCTGTTGGGATTGATTCACTAGTATTTGAGTTGATGTTTGATAGATAGGCGTTAGAACTAGGAAACTAACAACTCCACTAATTGTAATTGCTAGTATCGTAATGAATGCAATGAGGCCCATCCGTTTCTTTAATGTCTTGAATAATTCTTGCAAACTAATTGTTTCTTCCATATATACATATACCCCTTCTGCCGCACAGTAGTACTATCCTGATTCATTGTATCATAATCTAATAAATTTAGACATATGAATTCAGAACGAGATGTGGGATAATCAGATTAACAATTGGAAATTATCTAGTGAGTTTCGCACATAGGGGGAGTTAATTCATGAAGTTAAAATCGATTATCGCATACATTATTGTTGTCCTTTGTATTATTCTGTTGGTTTTAAGTTATTCAAAATGGAAGGAAAAGCTTGATTCTGTTAAGGGGAACGCGTTAAATGGACATCCTGCTGTAGAAGAAGTTGTATGGGTCAATAGCAATGTGGTCGTTTCGGACTCACATTCCTAACTAGGCACAAAGGCCTTTAGATTCCCTGAATTCCGATGCGGGATTTTATGTGGATAGTTTGACAAAACTTTGACATTTTTTTTGGAGTGGAGCGTTTTGGTAGTTTTGCGAAACAAAAAATCCGCTTTGCTGACTTTTTAGCCCATTAGCGGATTTTCGTTTGAAGTTGATTAGCGCCCCATCGCCTTACTGATTAATCCTTCACGGAGTGCCTTTTTCGTAGTTGCGTATTCCTCTTCGAAGCTTTTTGCATGTTCGTTGGAATAGTCATATACAGTGAGCTCTTTTTTAAGCGCGCTCAAAATTCCGTAGAATGCCGCATCTGTATTCGCCTCTAGACTTTTTGCCGCACCGTTGTACTTAGAAAAGAAGTAGCCGAAGTCAATGGTTTCTCCATTGGCCTTTTTTTGTTGGTACTCCCCTTTTGCGCGACCAATTAACGTGTTTAACTTTTGATCGGCTTGTGCTTCTAACCCCTGGAATACGGGTCTGTAT
Source organism: Sporosarcina sp. CAU 1771 (assembly GCF_054482775.1). Lineage (NCBI taxonomy): Bacteria > Bacillati > Bacillota > Bacilli > Caryophanales > Caryophanaceae > Sporosarcina > Sporosarcina sp. CAU 1771. Next base: position 28,097 of record NZ_JBTLRN010000032.1, read on the forward strand.
TTGTCTTTAATCACTGCGACTGTTGGTTTTTCAGCTGGTGGTGGCGTTGATGGTGTTGTTGTTGATGGTGTTTTGTTGGGTGTTGAAGTTGAGTCTGTTGATGGTGTTGCATTAGTTGATGATGATGGCGTTGAGGTTGTTGTGCCTGCGACACCTTGGATTTTCTCCTTACTTTCGGAGGAGGTTGAGTTCTTGTCCCCTTTGGTCGCTTCGACGACATCGCCTTCTGGATCAACGGTGAAGATGCTACCATCTGGAAGCTCGATTTCGTATGGTACAGAGATAATTTCACTCACTTCGTCATCGGCCACATCGTATTGCTTGAATTTGAATAAGTACAATAGGTAGCCTGATCCACCTAAGATGATAACGCTAAATAGTATTAGAAAGATCTTTAACTTTTTTTTCATAATATACCCCTTTTTCATTATCTTAACTGATAGTCTACCACGAAGACGCATAAGTTTGTACTGTTTTCCGACATATTTTGCGGGTGGGCATGGCGAGGGTTGGATTTGTTGGACTAGCGCGGGGATTTGTTGAGCAGCGGGTGGAGTTGGTTGGGCTACAACCAATATTTGTTGTACAAGCAAAAGTTTGTTGAACTACCAGCGAAGTTGGTTGCCCTACTACAAATATTTGTTGCACTAGCATAAGTTTGTTGATCTACCAACGAAGTTGGTTGCACTACCACCAACGTTTGTTGCACAACCGAAGGTTTGTTGAACTACCAACGAAGTTGGTTGCACTACCACCAACGTTTGTTGTACAATCGAAGGTTTGTTGATCTACCAACGAAGTTGGTTGCACTACTACAAATATTTGTTGCACAAGCAAAAGTTTGTTGAACTACCAACGAAATTGGTTGCCCTACCACAAATATTTGTTGCACAAGCAAAAGTTTGTTGAACTACCAACGAAATTGGTTGCACTACCACAAATATTTGTTGCACAAGCGAAGGTTTGTTGAGCTACCAACGAAGTTGGTTGCACTACCACAAATATTTGTTGCTTAAGCGAAAGCTTGTTGAACTACCAACGGAGTTGGTTGCACTACCACAAATATTTGTTGCACAAGCGAAAGTTTGTTGAACTACCAACGAAATTGGTTGCACTACTACAAATATTTGTTGCACAAGCAAAAGTTTGTTGAACTACCACCAATATTTGTTGCTCAATTAACTCACTTCGTTGCACTTACAACCTCATTTGTTGGATAACAGTGATTTCATAGCCCACGTCGGACTCCAACGGAGATAGTCGCCCAGCCACTGTTTACCAACATACGACATCCCACCAAACCAAATTGAAGCTCTTGCACCGATGTTCGTTGTACTACAATCAATACTTGTTGGACTAGGACCAGACTTCGTTGCACTACTTCGATAACTTTGTGCGTCTACTATAATTAATTCCACAGAAAAAAAGATCCCACTCTCTATTTCAGAGTGGAATCTCTTCTTCTACCTTTCACTATTTCAGATGGCGATTTCGTGTAGTCCCATGAATAGATAGTTGCTCGGGACTGCCCTTCTCGTTTCAGTGGCATGGATTTCAAAATATGATGTGCAGCGAATTTAGTTTCGAGTTGAAAAAATTCTCTGCATTGTGCGTTCGATATGGTTTGATTCATAATCATAAACCAATCTTGTAATCCCTCTCTATATGGATTTCGCTGATCTGTTTGGCATGTGGGGCATGTCCATTTTATGCGTGTTTTTTTGCGCAGGGTTGAGTGACATTCCCCACAAAGAAAGCCATCCCGGATATGAGTTTTATCTACTTGAAATCGGTCGCTTAAAGGGTAGGGATTGAAAGGTTTATTTTGTTGGTGTAGTTTCTGCGTTAATTTTTCAAGCTGTGTTTTAGTCAGAAGTGGTTTTTGGGAGGTTTGCTTGCGGAAATATAGTGGTAAATGTTTGCCATAATGAATAGGCATTGTTGGAGGTGCGTTTTTAATTAGGGTATTTGAATTTACCATGACGATTAGGGCTTCCGATTTAATGGGAAATCCATTTTGTGCTAACCAATGATCAAGGACGGTGCGCGTATTTTCGATTTGCATCATCGGGCAATCGATAACAATTGTTTTTCCATCTTCATAGATGCATTCAAAATGCGGTGGATTTTGATGATAGATGAGGTCTCCTGCGATGTTTTTGATTTCGAGAATGATAATTTTTGAAGGTGAAATGATGAGGGTATCGATTTGAATCGGGACAAGCGGTTTAATTTGAAGGGTAATGTCCGTGAAAATCCTTACTGGTTCGGGGAATTGAGTCGCTTCCAAATAGCGATCTACTTTTTCTTCGCCAGCGAATCCTGCTTGAACTCGATAAAGTCGATTGGTTAGGTAGTTGAAAGAGTGGCTGTGGGATGGAAGGCGCGCAATCAAACGTGGCAGGGAAATTAGTAGTTCTGGTTTTCCTCTTTTGATAGTTTTCGTTATTTTTTCCACACTCCTTTTTTGCGATTTGTTAGTTATGTGAATAGTTTGAGTATTGCGGAGAGAATGAGCCACTAGAGCGGAGTTTTGAGCCACCGTTTGCGGAAGAAAGAGCCAGTAAGTGCGGAGAAGGAAGCCACTGGTTGGTAAGGGTACAAAAAACAGCCATTGGTGTGCTACCGTCCAATGGCT
>NZ_JBTLRN010000033.1:0-28466 GCF_054482775.1 Sporosarcina sp. CAU 1771
AAGTTTCTTTGAGCGTCGAACGACTTCAGAGACCGTATTTCTTGAGTGGCCAGTACTAGAACTAATAGTTCTTTGACTAATGCCATCAAAATATAGTTCCAGAATCTTTCGATAATTAACCATAAAAAAACCTCCTGTATATTAGAGTCATGCTGATTTGCATGCTACTTTATTATACAAGAGGTTTTACTATATATAGTGGCTCTCTGTTCCGCACTTGGTGGCTCTATCTTCCGCAGTGACTGGCTCAAAACTCCGCACAAGTGGCTCAATTCATCTGCAATATTCAGCGCTCGGTCAGTATGGCGTTGACACTTGGTAACGTTGGTTTTGCTGTTGAAATTGGAGATAGAGTAAATTCTCTTTTTTCTGTTGTGGAGAGCACTTGTAAAATAAGTTTATAAAGGATGTTTACTTTTGAATCAATATGAAAGAAAAATCGATTGGCAGGTACTTATCATTAGTGGTGGACTACTTGTAGCCTTTGTCATTGCATCATTTATCAATATGGATTTTGTATCAGCTATGGTGAATAATTCATTCGCTTTTGCGGTAAGATATTTCGGTGGATTTTGGCAAGTGTTGTTATTAGGTACGTTTTTCATCGCACTTTTTCTAGGCTTTTCAAACTACGGGAAGGTCCGTTTAGGCGGAATTGATAAACCAGAAGTCGGTTATTTTAAGTGGATTGCCATGATTATGACAACGTTACTTGCGGGAGGCGGAGTCTTTTGGGCAGCTGCTGAACCAATGTACCATTTTCTCTCAACGCCTCCGATTTTTGAAGGTACTGATGTCGTGTCGGGCACTGAAAGTTCGATTATTCCCGCTTTTGTTCAAACCTATTTACATTGGGGTTTTCTCGCATGGTCGATTCTCGGTACGCTGGGAACGATTGTTTTGATGTATGCGCATTATGAGAAAGGAATGCCACTGAAACCACGTACAATGCTTTACCCATTGCTAGGGGAAAAAATCATGGGGAAAAGTGTACTTGGAACCGTTATTGACGCGTCTGCTGTTATTGCGGTTGCGGCAGGGACGATTGGTCCTATTGGATTTCTTGGTTTACAAGCTGCGTATGGATTAGAAGCGTTGTTTGGGGTACCGAATACATTACTTACACAAGTGTTGATCATTCTTGGTGTCGTGGTCATTGCTACGGTATCCGCGGTGACAGGTTTGCGTAAAGGGATCCAATTTTTGAGTAATTTAAATATCATCATTACACTAGTATTAATTGTTGCGATTTTAGTTTTAGGACCAGGTGGATTTATCCTGAATACATATTTAGCTGCAGCAGGGATTCATCTTCAAGAATTTTTTGCGATGAGTACATTTCGTGGCGATTCAGTTTGGTTAGGCTCTTGGACGGTCTTTTTCTGGGGATGGTTCCTCGGATATGGACCAATGATGGCCATTTTTATTTCAACGATTACGCGTGGACGTACGATCCGTGAATTGATTTTGGCAGTTTCCATTACTGCACCTATCGTAACGACGTTTTGGTTTACGGTTGTTGGTGGTTCAGGGATGTTTTATGAAATCGCTCAGCCAGGCGTTATTTCAGACGCACTGAATACGTCGGGTATGCCAGCTGCAATGATTGCAATTACACAACAATTGCCACTCAGTTCGATAATTGCACCACTCTTTTTGTTAGTGACAATATTATTCGTTGTAACAACTGCGGATTCGATGTCGTATACAATTTCTGTTGCGATAGCGGGAGATGGTCACCCACCAAAAACGTTGCGTGTGTTTTGGGCGATTATTATGGGTGCGGTAGCAATCGTGCTCTTAATGATAGGTGGAGGCGGAATTGACGCGATTCAATCATTTATCGTCGTAACGGCGATTCCGGTATCCTTACTTTTATTCCCAACGTTTTGGGCTGGTCCAAAGGCTGCGAAAATCATGTATGAAGCTCAGTTTGGAATCAATCCTAGCGTAATGGGGAAAGTAGTTCCAAAAAAGGCTAGTGAAGTTGACTCACCTAAAAAAGATAAGTAAGTAGATGCCAGTTGGTATTCTCCAAGTGAGAAGCCGACTGGTTTTACTATTTATTCGCCAACTACGGAAAAGACAGAAAAGTTTATGTTATGTTAAAATGAGTACGATCTTATCTAGTTAACTAGTAAACATAAGGGGGAATTAAGAATGACTACAGATCGCTATCAAAAAGGATTGGACAAATTAAAGGAACTTACTATACCAGACAGTGAAAATCCAACGGGGCATATGGATATTGGTGAAGGATTTACAGACATTGCACCGGATTTAAGAAAATATGTTGTTGAATTTGCTTTTGGAGATATTTATGCGCGTCCTGGACTGGATAACAAACAAAAAGTACTAACAACGATATCAGCGCTTGTTGCACAAGGAACTCCTCAAATTGAAATGCATGTCAAAACAGGCTTGACAGTTGGTTTAACACCGGAAGAAATTGTCGGTTGCATTGTGCATCTCATTCCGTATACAGGTTTTCCACGTGCATTGAATGCATTAAAAGCTGCACAACGCGTGTTTGATGAACGGGGTATAACGGTGGACACATCTGCATTAGAGTAAGTTTTTAATAGGTTTCCAATCAACAAGAATTCTGTTGATTGGAAGCTTTTTTTATTTGGATAATAAAGTGAGTACATTAATTCCAAGGACTTTGAAATATGGGAATATTCGCCTTATAAATGGTATTATTAATTAATACATAAAATTAATTAAACGAATCCAAGGGGGAATTCCAATTACAAAACTAACGAGACTACTTTATTTACTAACTACAATTTTGGTCCTATCAATCGCTTACCCGAGTTCAAGTGTGAACGCGGCTACTTCGAATGAATCGATCACAATCCTTTTTACACATGATTTACATGATAATTATCTTCCTTTTGAAGTACGGAGAGGGCAGGAAAGATTGACGGTTGGGGGGTATGCAAGGCTTCACAGTGCAATAAAAGAACAACGTGAAATTGACCCCGATGCTTTGTTGGTGGATGCCGGGGATTATGCAATGGGAACATTGTTTCAAACCATTTACGCATCGCACTCACCCGGACTGCGCCTCATGGGGCATATGGGGTATGACGCGACAACGCTAGGAAACCATGAATTTGACTTCCGGGCAGAAGGATTGGCGGCCAGTTTGCAATCGGCAAAAGCCAGTGGGGATAAGCTTCCGTACATCGTCGCTTCCAATACATCTTTTCCAGAAGAAGAGAACGGAAAACTTGCCAGTAACTTACGTACGTTAAAAGAAGCGATGGAAGACTACGAAGTGCTGGATCATCTAATCATTGAACGAAAAGGTGTGCGGATTGGGATTATCGGTTTAATGGGAGAAGAAGCCGACTCGAACGCTCCAATGGCGGGAGTAAAGTTTGAAGATGCGATTGAAAGCGCAAAATCAACCGCCACAATGCTGAAAAACGATGAAAACGTTGATCTAATCATCGCAATTTCGCACTCAGGGACGTCGGATGATCCGGCAAAATCTGAAGATGAACTCCTTGCAAAAAAAGTTCCAGACATCGATGTCATCGTTAGTGGTCACAGCCATACATTGCTCGAAGAACCGATACTCGTTGGTAAAACAATTATTGGTTCAACGGGTGAGTACGGTGAAAATCTCGGTGTCCTTACCCTTTTAAAAGACGACAAGGAAAACTGGGAACTTGATGAATATAAATTGGTCGCAATTGATGAGTCGTTCGAAGAAGAACCGACTACCGCCAAACTGATTGAAGACTACCGACAAGTTGTTCAAGAAAACTATCTCGATCGTTTTGGAATGGAATTTGATGAAGTACTCGCATACTCACCGTTTGATTTCACAGCGTTTGTAGATTTTGGCGTCTATCAGGAAGAAGAACCACTTGGAAACTTAATCGGAGATTCCTTTATTCACACGGTTCGTGAAATCGAAGGCGATGCGTATGAGCCGATCGCTGCTGCGGTTATGCCATACGGTAATATTCGAAATTCATTTACCAAGGGAGATTTAGCTGTTTCAAATGTATTCAATGTCGATTCATTAGGTGTTGGTCCCGATGAAATTTCAGGCTATCCACTTCTATCAATCTATTTGACAGGGAAAGAACTGAAAACCGTCGCGGAAGTTGATGCGTCAATTACGCCGATTATGAACGAGGTTCAACTGTACGTGGCTGGACTCAGTTATACATTCAATACAAAGCGCCTTTTGTTTAATAAAGTAACAGAAGTCAGTTTGCAAGATATAGAGGGGAATAGAGAGGAAATCAAGGATGACAAACTTTACAGAGTCGTCGCGGGGCTCTATTCGGCACAAATGCTTCCATATGTAAATGAAAAGTCGTTCGGAATTCTATCCGTCGTTCCGAAGATGAAAGACGGGACGCCCGTTACGAATTTTGAAGAGCAGATCATTTATACGGACACGAATCAGGAAGTAAAAGAATGGTACGCAATCGCTACGTACATGAAGTCGTTTGAAAAAGTAAACGGTGTGCCACAAGTACCTGTATATTATGAAACTACTCAAAACAGAAAAGTCGTTGTGGAAGACGCCAATCTTTTCGCCATACTTAAAAATCCGAATGGAATCATATTGACAGCTTTCGGAATTGTTCTAGCATTTGTAGGAATTCTAGTGTTTGTTAGTATGCTGTTAGTGAAAAGAGGGCGTCGCAAAAGAGCATCGTTCTAAAAGGTTCATAATTTGAGAGTCTTTAAACCAGATAAAAACATTATTTTAGAATTGTTAGTATATATTATTTATTCTTCATGCTATAATGCAAATAAGTTTGACTATTATAACAATTATAACGAATGGGAGTTGGTTTACTTGTTTACACCACTATCACCACTTGATTGGAAACGAAGGGCTTTGAAATATTATCCAGAAAAAGTAGCTGTGATTGACGAAGAGAAGGAATTCACGTATAAGGAATTTTGTCGACGCACAGATGAGCTTGCCATCTCCCTACATAATTCAGGCATTAAAGAAGGTGATCATGTCGCAGTAATGTTGCCAAATACCCATTATATGTTGGAATGTTTTTATGGGATTTGTCAGCTAGGGGCAGTCATGGTGCCGTTAAATTATCGACTCGCATCGAATGATTTAGAATATATTATTAATCATAGTGATGCAAAAATGCTCATTGTAGACGAAGAATTTACAGGACCAATTGAGGAAATTAAAGGAAATCTATCATTCGATAAATTTATCGTAGTATCTGTTGAGGGGCAAAACAATTCGTTGGATGGAATTGATTTTGAGGAATTCATTCAACAGTCGTCTGGGAAAGCGCTTCCACCCCCAATCGATTTAGATGAGAATCAACTTCTTACATTAAATTACACGAGTGGTACAACTTCAAAGCCAAAAGGTGTGATGTTGACTCACCGTGGAAATTATTTGAACGGTGCTAACTTCATAAATCACTTTGATGTTAAGACTGAAGATGTATATCTGCATACATTGCCAATGTTTCATGCAAATGGATGGGGCGGAGTTTGGGCGATCACTGCAGTAGGAGCAACGCATGTATGTTTGAGAAAGATTGATCCGCCACTGATTCTTGAGTTGTTTGAAAAACATAAAATCACATTCTTATGTGGTGCGCCAACAGTTGTGAATATGTTGGTTAACGTTCCAAACGCGAAAGATACGAAAATCACAACAAGTCCGAGAATGGCTACGGGCGGTGCTCCACCTTCTGCTTCACTAATTGCAAAAGCCAAAGACATTCTTGGGTTAAATATGATTCATATCTATGGCCTAACTGAAACTTCACCTTTTATTCTTCATAATGAATGGAGAACTGAATTCGATTTGAAATCGCTTGAAGATCAAGCAGTAATTAAAGCTAGACAAGGTATTGAACTTGCGTTTAGTGGGGAAACCAAAGTCGTTAATTCTGAAGATGTGGAAGTTGCCTGGGACGGTAAAGAAATTGGAGAAATCGTAACCCGAGGGAACGTTGTCATGAAAGGTTATTATAAAGATCCAGAACAAACATCAATTGCCATTCGAAACGGGTGGTTTCATACAGGTGATTTGGCAGTTACTCATCCTGATGGATATATCGAAATCCAAGATAGAGATAAAGATATGATTATTTCAGGTGGGGAAAATATTTCTTCCACAGAACTTGAGTCGATTCTATACAAGCATCCGTCCGTATTTGAAGTAGCCGTAATTGCCGTTCCTGATGAAAAGTGGGGGGAAGTACCTAAAGCGATAATTGTACTGCATCCTGGTAAGCATGCGACGGAAAAAGAAATTATTGACTTTTGCCGTGCTGCAACAGCTCACTTCAAAGCTCCTAAGTCAGTAGAATTCGTTAAAGAACTACCAAAAACAGCGACTGGGAAACTACAAAAGTTCCTATTAAGACAAATGTACTGGGATGGAACGAAAAAAGTAAATTAATAGAACGAAACTTCCCCTCTCTTTCTTTCATTCTAGGAAGTAGGGGAAGTTGTTTTAATTTAATTTTAGTTGAGTTTGAGAAGTATAGACGTTTTGATACCTAGTCATACGTAAAGAGAAAGAATTACAACCTATTTAATGAAGGAAAATTTATACTTGGGATATAAACACTCCGAATAATGACAAACAATCTAGTTCATTCATATTGTGCTGAAAGAGGAGGAAGTTCGTTGAATCGTTCTTTATTAACATTACATCATTTATTTAAAAATGCGTTAACTCATCATGGAGATAAAAAAGCATTAGCCTATCAAGATGAAGTGGTAACGTATGAAGAATTATTAGAGTCATCAAGTCGTGTTGCAAACGCATTGGGTAAGCATGGTGTTGGACCCAATATACCTGTAGCTTTGATTATGTCTAACTGTATGGAATTCGTAATTAGTGATATGGGTTTAAGCTTGGTTGGTGGAACAAAAGTACCGTTAAACGACATGCTTGGAGAAAATGAAATAAAATATATATTGCAAGATTCAGAGGCGAAAGTAGCGATTGTCGGAAAAAACTTTTTCGATATTATGAGCAATATTAAAAAGGACTTGCCTAACCTTGAACTTATCGTCGCGGTAGCAGATGATGGCGAATGTCCAGAAGGCATGATACCTTGGGCACAATTTCAAGAAAATGAATCCAATGAACTTCCAACTATCGAAGTCCTTCCAGAGGATAAGGCTTTGATTATTTATACAGGAGGGACAACTGGACTTCCTAAAGGTGTAGTTCACACACAAGAAAATATGGCCATAAATATATTCTCACATATAATTGAATTAGAATTGCAAGGGGATGAACGAATTCTACTGTCTACCCCACTCCCGCATAGTGCAGGAATGGTAATACAAGCAGGAATAGTCAAAGGGGCTTTTCATTTTATTGAAAAAAGCTTTAATCCACAAGTAGTTATTGACCGAATCGAAAAAGATAAAGTTACATTTACCTTTATGGTGCCAACAATGATTTACCGAATAATGGATGAAATGATTGGGAAAGAATTTGATTTGTCTTCTTTGCGGACCATTTTATATGGGGCTGCTCCAATTACCGAAGAACGTCTGAAACAAGGACTGAAATTATTCGGACCAGTGTTCACTCAACTATATGGCCAAACCGAGGCACCGAACTTTATTACACGCTTGAAAAAATCAGATCATACGGCTTCAGGAGATAAGACGGAGAGATTACGTAGTTGTGGGCAGCCGGTCATGATGAGCGAAGTGAAAATAGTAGATGAAATGGGCAATGAAGTGCCTCCAAGAGTTGAAGGTGAGATTACAACTAAAACACCCTATAATATGATTGAATACCACCAACAACCAGAACTAACGGCGGAATCATTAAAAGATGGTTGGTTATATACAGGTGATTATGGGATGAAAGATGAGGACGGTTACATTTACTTGCTTGACCGAAAAAAGGACATAGTTATCAGTGGGGGTATGAATGTATATACGTCTGAGGTCGAAAACGTAATTCAGACCCATCCGATGGTTAGTCAAGTCGCAGTTATTGGCGTACCTGATTCAGACTGGGGAGAAGCTGTTATGGCCGTCATTATAGCTAAGGCAGGTACTACTCCAACGGAAACCGAGATTATTACGCTCTGTAAAGCAGAATTATCAAAGTATAAGTGTCCAAAAAAGGTACTCTTTATCGATAGTTTACCACTAACTCCTTATGGAAAAATTGATAAAAAAGCATTGCGTGAACCTTTTTGGGGCAAGTTGGGAAGAGCGATTAATTAACGAAATATGTAAGTAGAATCAAGGCAAATGAAAGCAGGGGGCTGTCACAGAATTTCAGTATTCACTGACTTTTGGGACAGCTCCGCTCTATTTATTTTTATGGTCAATGTAAATGAAGACTGGAATTTAAATGGTTTATTTACTTGATTATTAGAATTGTAAGCGTTAGCATATACTTATGCCTTAAATATTCAGAATAACGATTCTAGTTAATCTCTTGTGATAATTGCGATTATTAAATAGGTTAGTAGAATGTTAATTGATTCGAGTGAATTAAGGTTACAACTGAATACGGAAACTATAACAGACTACTACTTACATATTCATTCGAAAGAAAAATTCAGAGGTTAGGTACAGCAGTTGCAAAACAAATAGAAAAGGGGATATGAAAATGAGTGTATTTGATTTATTTAGCTTAAAAGGTAAAACAGCAATCGTAACAGGAGGCGGAAGAGGTCTAGGTGCACAAATTGCAAGAGCTTATGCGGAAGCAGGGGCAAATGTTGTTGTTTGTTCAAGAAAACTTGAAGCGTGTCTTGAGACGAGTAAAGAATTAGAAGCGCTGGGTGTTCGCTCAATTGGACTAGCCTGTGATGTTACGAGTCCAGAAGATGTAAAAAGAGTCGTTGAAGAAACACTGAGTGAATTTGGTACAATCGACATTCTTGTGAATAACAGTGGAGCAACTTGGGCATCGCCGGCTATCGATATGCCGTATGAAGCATGGGTAAAAGTGATGGAAGTAAACGTAAATGGCATTTTTCTGATGAGTCAAGAAGTTGGTAAAGCAATGATCAAGCAAAAAAGCGGAAAGATTATTAACATCGCTTCAATAGCAGGTCTTGGTGGAACTGATGATAAGTACATGGACACTATTGGCTACAACACGAGTAAAGGTGCAGTAATTACATTTACAAAAGATCTTGCAGTTAAGTGGGGAGTGCACAACATAAACGTCAATGCGATTGCACCAGGATTTTTCCCGACGAAAATGTCAAGTGTACTTCTTGAGCGCGGCGGAGATGCTATTTTAGAGATGACGCCACTCAAACGCTACGGTTCAGATGAAGATATGAAAGGTGCAGCACTGTTTTTAGGGTCCAGAGCATCTGATTACGTAACGGGTAACGTATTAGTTGTAGATGGTGGAACAAGTGCAAAGGTCTTAGGATAAAAGTGAACTCCTTTCAATAAAAAAATAAATAGAATCCAACAAACAAGGCGGGTAATTCCACCTTGTTTGTAGTTTTTGAAGCCGAGATTCGGTCGTTAACTAGTCGATTTATGTGATGAAAAGGTAGGCACGACAATAGCAAAGAGGTGTATAAATTGGAGGATGTAATGAGCAATACAATCGCTGTTCGCAGTGGGGAAGAGCTAGATAACGATAAACTAGTAACATTTCTAAGGAGTGCAATTAAAGATTTACCTGAAGGAGAATTAACGATTCGTCAATTTGGGGAAGGGTATTCGAATTTAACTTACGCCCTTCAAATTGGGGATTGGGAAGCGGTACTTAGGAGGCCACCACTTGGACCGGTTGCTGCGAGAGCTCATGATATGGAGCGAGAATTCAATGTTTTATCTGCGCTTCATCCAATCTTTAATACCGTCCCAGAGCCAATTGTTTTCTCGGATGATCTGTCGGTGGTAGGTAGTCCATTTATGATCATGGAAAGGCGTCACGGCGTCGTTTTAAATACATCATTCCCAGAAGGAACAAAAGATACGTTTCAACATGCAAAAAGAGTTTCTGAAATTATGGTAGATAAAATTGTTGAGTTACACTCAATTGACTACAAAAAAACAGAACTTGTCAACATGGTACATCCGGATGGTTTTTTAGAAAGACAAGTGTCTGGATGGATTGGAAGATATGGGAAAGCCAAAACGTCAGAAATTCCAGAACTTACGGAATTGATAGCATGGCTTCAAGAGAATATTCCAGTCTCGCCAACACCTACGATAATTCACTATGATTTCAAGCTAAACAACGCAATGTTTTCACCTGACTTTACTGAAATGACGGGTTTATTTGATTGGGAAATGACAACTGTGGGGGATCCACTTGCAGATTTGGGAGTTGCGATGGGCTACTGGATCGAAGCGGGGGACTCAGAAGTGTTACATAATGCATTTGGAGCTCCAGCCATTACGATACAAGAAGGTTTTTATACGCGCAAAGAATTTATTGAACGTTACGCAGAAAAAAGTGGCAGGGATGTACAACATATAAATTATTACATTGTCTTTGCCTATTTTAAAGTTGCAGTCGTTTGTCAGCAAATGTTCTATCGCTATAAAAAAGGTCAGACAACGGATTCACGTTTCGCAAATTTGAATAAAATCGTACATAGTTTCATCCAACATGCCTTAACAATAAAGGAAGAATCATAATGCAAACAACTCCGAAAAAGAATAAACATCCAAAACTTCATTTAGTACTTTCGAAAGAAGAAATAGACAGCGCTAAAATAGATGAAACAAAAGTAGCTGTGGTATTCGATGTTTTGCTTGCAACTACAACAATTGCGGCTGTGTTACATTACGGAGCTAAAGAGGTAATTCCTGTTTTGGACGGAGCTGAGGCTTTACAAATAAAAGAAACAGTTGATATGAGTTCCACAATTATTGCTGGAGAGCTAGAGGGAAGAACGATTGCTGGTTTCTCAGACCCGTTAGTGACCCGTTTAAAAGACATCGTTAAGGGAAAGTCACTCGTACTTTCAACTACAAATGGTACCGTAGCAATTCGAAAAGTCTCGAGCGCAAAAAAGGTCTATGCTGCATGCTTACCCAATGTAAATGCAGTTGTGCAAAAAGTAGTGAGGGAACATTTGGATGATCCGATAATTGTCGTTTGTGCAGGGTCAAGCGGGGGTTTCTCATTAGAGGACTTTTATGGAGCAGGATATTTCATCCACCAGTTAGTTGCAGAAAACGATACATGGGAACTGACTGATTCCGCTAAAGCAGCTCTTTTCTTGTATCGAGGAAATGAAGAACTGGCGTTGGAACTATTGGAGGCATCTTTGGTCGGTGAAATGTTAGTGAGGGCTGGTTTAACAGAGGACCTTATTTATGCAACCGAAAAAGGGATACTATCGGTTGTCCCAGAGCTTGAGGATGGAAAAATGGTATTGAATGAATAAATGCACGAGAAGGTGTACCAATGAAACCGTGCATTTCAGAGAATCTGGATACCGTTTACGGATAGACAATTTGAGGGGGAAGAAAAAATGGGGAATACTATGAAAGCAATTCGATTAGATGAGTTTGGTGGACCTGATGTATTGAAGTATATTGAGGTAAATAAACCAGAACTTGGTGACCGAGAGGTTTTGGTAGAGGTAAAAGCCATAGGGGTTAACTATGCGGATATTGCACGTCGCGAAGGGAAATACCTTGTACCGACAGTATTACCTTTCATACCTGGATATGAAGTGGCTGGAGTTATTGTGGGTGTAGGAAAAGAAGTAGAGCAATCCAAGGTTGGAAATCGTGTTGTAGCGTTGATTGAATCATCGGGTTATGCTCAATATGCAAAAGTTGAGGAAAAAGCATTAGTTCCTGTACCGGATAATGTGGAGTTTACAAGCGCAGTTGCATTGCCTTTACAAGGTCAGACTGCTTATCACATTTTGAAAACAATGGGTCAATTGAAGGAGGGCGAAACCGTTCTTGTCCATGCAGCAGCTGGTGGAGTCGGGGCGCTATCCGTACAACTGGCTAAATTATTTGGCGCGGGTAAAGTTATTGCAACAGCGAGTACGGACGAAAAATTAGCCCATGCAAAAAGACTTGGTGCGGATCACACCGTCAACTATACAGAAGATGGTTGGGAGAAAAAAATACTAGAAGTAACGGATGGTAAAGGTGTTGATGTTGTTCTTGAGATGGTTGGAGGAGACATTTTTCATAAATCACTCGAATGCTTAGCTTCATTTGGTCGTTTGGTAATATTTGGTGCAGCAAGTGGTCAATCTTCACAATTCCATGCTCGTCAGCTTATGAAACGAAATCAAACCGTTTCAGGCTTCTTCTTGCCGGAAATTAGTCAGGATTCAGAATTGTACCAAAACAGTTTTAAAGAATTGCTTAGCTTCGTCGGGAACGGACAGCTTGAATTAACAATCGGTGGAACATTCAAATTAGAAGATGCCGCGGAAGTGCATCAGTCCTTGCAAACAAGAAATACGATGGGGAAATTAGTCCTTGTACCTTAATTCACGCATTTAATTTTATAATTATGAGGGGTGAAAACACTTTGAATAAGCTAAATGAAATTGAAGTTTATATACGATTTTGTGAGACCGATGCAAGTGGGCATGTAAGCAATACAAGCTACTTTTCGTATTTTGAGGAAGCCCGCATTAAATTTTTAACAGAGCTAGGTTTTATTAAAAGAGATAGAAATGAACGGATCAACTTTATTTTGGGCAGGACGGATTGTGATTTTTTAGCGCAGGCATTTGCTCTTCAAACACTTACAGTTACTACCGAAGTTTTGAAAATAGGGAAGAAAAGTTTTACAGTGAGGCATGAAATAAAAGATACCGAAAACAATGTATTAATTGCTAAAGGGACCGCCGTAATGGTTTGTTTCGATTACGAAGCACAACAAACCATTCCAGTATCTGAGGATCTGAAACGTGTTTTGGAAGATTATTTGATAGTTGAATTAAGGGACTCTCCTTCTGTATAGGATAGTCTCTTTATTTATAAAGGTTGATCATAAAATGTAACCGCCTACTCAATAATGATGAAATGAAATATGTAGTACGCTACCCAAGATATTTGAGGTAATATTCAGAATTGCGTTGACAAAGAAAATCGGATGGTTTAATCTGAACTCTAGAGTTTCCAGAATAGTTACTATTTTAAAATATAAAACTTTATAAAGCAAAGCTTAACTTATTTACAGAAGGTGGTGCATTCCTATTCGTTATTCAGAGAAGTCCGAATTTCTATTTCTTCACGGTGCTGGTGGTACGAAAAGCAAGTGGAGGTATTTGTCAGGGGATTTAAAAGAAGTTGTAGCAAAGTACGTAGATTTAGCAGGACGTGATGGAGAGGGGAATGAAGATGTCAGCTCAATAGAAAAACACGCCGAGTACTTAAGCCCTCAAATAAAAAATAACGTTATTCTTGTGGGTCATTCTATGGGTGGATTAGTTGCAATCGAACTAGCGAATAGGAATAAAAACATTACGGGTATTGTTCTTATATCGTCTCATTACCGAATTCCTGTTAACGAGAAATTTCTAGAGAAATTAAAAGACGGTATCTATCCGGATGGATTTTTCTACGCATCGTATTCTAAAGAAATCGATAAAAAAGTGTTAGATGCCGAGAAACAAGAACTTGAAGAAATTCCTCTACAGGCAGCTTTTAGTGATTTTGATTTAAGTAACAACTACTTGAGTGGGTATGAACGTTTCTCTGAAATTCAAGTTCCAATCTTACTCTTGTTAGGAAATGAAGATCGGTTACTTCCTGAAAATACAAAGGAAGCTCTGGAAGAAGCAAATAAGAATGTAACAACAGTTCTAATTGAAAATTGTGGTCATTTCCCAATGGTTGAACAACCTAAAGTTGTTTCAGAGAAGTTATTCGAGTTTAAAGCTTTTATTGACAGTCAATCGAAATAGGGGATTACCCATATTGAAATATTTAAATAATAAATTTATTATATGGTCTTGATATTTTCAAAGTTAATGGTAAGATTATTTAAGAATAGATTTATTTTGAATATTTTAATAAATCACCCCATTCATATAATTTCTTTTAGAGTGAAAACTCTCGGTCTTTACTGCAATCCCTATAAGTTGATTATAAGAGAGTTCGGCCAATCTATTCCTTCTAAAAGTAAGTATCCTGCACTAAATTTAAAAGCTTCTTATAGATTTATATAAAAAGAAATATATACAAGAAAAAGGGGATCTGAAATGAATACAGTACATTATGAATTTTGGCCGAAGAGGTTACCTAAAACTTTAGATGTTCCCGAAACCTCTCTGTATGAGAATCTAGCCATTTCCGCAAAAAAGTATCCAAAGAAAGTCGCGCTTTATTATTACGGCGCTAAATATACATATGAAGAAATATTCAGAAAAGTGGAAGCGCTTGCTGGGTATTTAGAGAATAAACTTGGAGTTGTAAAAGGGGATAACGTTCTTCTCTTAATGCAAAATTCACCACAATTTTTAATAAGCTATTATGCTATTTTACGAGTAAGGGCAGTTGTTGTTCCGATCAATCCAATGAGTACGAGTGAAGATTTATCTTTTTTTATTAATGACGGTTCGATTCGCTTTAGTCTTATAGGTGATGAACAACATAGTAAGATTGCTGAATTGAAAAAAACGACTTGCCTCGAAAAGATTGTTATCGCATCTTATTCGGATTATGCAGGTGATGAAAAGGAATATGGGAAATTTCCCAATACAGAAGTAAGAAAAACTTCGGAAGTAAGCGAGGATGTATTGTGGAAAGAAGCACTAGAGATGAAACTTGAACCATCTGTGTTCAAAGGAAATTCAGAGGATGTTGTTGCATTGCCTTATACATCGGGTACTACTGGAATTCCAAAAGGATGCATTCATACAAATAGTACTGTGCAAGCAAACACGATAGGTGCCTACCAATGGTTTAATATGACATCTAGTACGATAAACTTATTATCTCTTCCGCTTTTTCATGTAACTGGAATGACACACAGCATGCATGCACCACTATATGTTGGCGGAACGATTGTTATGATGACGCGGTGGGATCGAAATTATGCTATGGAAGCAATTGAGAAATACCGATGCACGAATTGGATTAATATTACTACCATGGTTATTGACTTTTTATCACATCCTAAGCTTTCCGAATATCAACTATCATCACTAAAGTTGATTGGAGGAGGCGGTGCATCACTTCCAGTTGCGGTAGGTGAACGATTGACCGAAGTTACGGGCTTAGAATACGTAGAAGGATACGGGTTAACAGAAACGATGTCGCATACGCATTTTAATCCGCCTGATCGTCCGAAACTACAATGTCTCGGAATCCCATCGATGGACGTAGATGCACGAGTGATTAATCCGAATGAAGGCACTGAAGTAGCTTCAGGAGAAGAAGGCGAATTAGTCGTTAATGGGAAACAAGTGATGAAAGGTTACTACAACAGGGAAGAAGACAATCGAAGTTCATTTATTGAAATAGATGGAAAAAGTTTTTTTCGGACAGGCGATATTGTAAGAGTAGACAATGAGGGCTATTTTTTCCTAGTTGATCGAGTTAAGCGAATGATAAATGCAGCGGGTTTTAAGGTGTGGCCTACAGAAATTGAATCTCAACTTTATAAGCATCCAGCTATTCAACAGGCATGTGTAATTGGAATTCCAGATGTACGAAGGGGAGAAACAGTTAAAGCTTTTGTTATTTTGAATGAAAGCTTTGTAGGTAAGATTACTGAAGAAGAAGTTATTCAATGGGCAAAAGAAAGAATGGCAGCTTACAAATATCCGCGCTTCATAGAGTTTAGGGAAAGATTACCACTTACGAGTAGTGGGAAAATACTTTGGAGAAAATTACAGGAAGAGAATGATCGTCTTCAGAGTTAAGGATAGCTAGATTCCTAATTGATGGAATATTCGGCAGAAAGGGTTCTTTCATAATTCTAAAGAACAATTACCTGAAATCGATAGAGAAAATTAGATTCTACTATACTTAATAATTTTTTATATACTCTGTTGATGCATTAAAGGGGGTGATTAACAAATAGAATTACTCAGACTTATTACTCGTGAACTTTATAAAATTTAAGGGGGATGGAAAATGAAAAAGATATCACTTTTACTACTTATGTTTGTCTTAACTTTGGTTTTAGCTGCATGTTCTGGGGATGATGCAGGGGGTAAAGAAGAAGGATCAGGTTCTAAAGATGGCGATAGTAAATCTAGTGTAAAAGTTCAAGGTGTTACAGATGATGAGATATTAATTGGCCATCTTGGACCACAAACTGGACCAATTGCTGTTTATGACGTTTTCCGTAAAGGAATTGATTCTTACTTCAAGTACGTGAACGAAGAAGGTGGAGTTCACGGTCGTCAGTTGAAGTTAGTAGCATATGATGATCAATACCAACCAGCTAAAACGGTTCAATTAGCACAGCGTTTGGTGGAAGAAGATAAAGTTTTCGCGACATTAGGAAACGTTTGTTCACCATGTAATACAGCTGCTCAGCCTACTTTCGAAAAATCAGGAATTCCAATGGTAATGTTAAGTTCTGGAGCAAAACAGTTTGTTGACCCTCCAATTAAAAATTACTTTGGTTCAAGTATTCTTAACTACCGTGTAGAAACAGGAGTTTACCTTGACTATGCTATTAATCAACTTGGAGCTAAGAAAATAACAGTAATCTATCAAAACGATGATTATGGTAAAGAAGGTTATGAAGCGGTTAAAGACAATATTGGAAATTATGAAGGTGCAGAACTAATTGATGAGCTATCTTATGTTGCAGGCGATGCAGACTTAAGCTCACAAGCGCAGAAAGTTTCTGAAAACAAACCGGATGCAATAATTATGTTAGCGACACCAAATCCAGCGGCGAACTTCAAACGCGATCTTCATCGTATCGGCCTTGGTGACATTCCGTTCATAGTTTCTTCAGTTGGTGGAAATGATCTTAACCAATTTGAATTAGCAGGAGAGGCTTGGGAAGGAACAATTAGTGCTGCAACATTCCCGATGCCTGAATTAAGTGATGACCCAGCTATGAAATTATTCCTTGAAAGATTCACTGCAGATTATCCTTCAGATCCTACAGCAGGATTTGCTCCACTAGGATGGGCTATTGGACAAATTATGCATGAAGCACTAGAGCGTGCAGGCGATGACTTAGAATGGGAAGAGTTTTACAAAGTTATGGAATCATTCGATCAGTGGGATGGTTCACTTTACGAAGGAGTAACATTCGGTCCGGATAATCATTACGGTCTGTTGACACTTATATTAACAGAGGCAAAAGACGGTGAAATTATTCCGTTGACGGGTCCAATTCATTTCGACCCACTTACACAAGAAGTTACGTATGAGTAAAACCAACTAACTTATTAAAGGTAATGGTTCATAGATTCTATGGACCATTCTTCTTTAATAGCTGTTTAAAATATCTAGTTGCTAGGTAACAGGAAGCGAGGGATTCGATGCAAATTATTTTCAGCGGTATAATATTTGGTTGTATATATGGTTTGGCAGCTTTAGGTTTGGTTCTAATTTATAAAACAACGGATATAGTAAACTTTGCTCAAGGTGAAATGGCAATGATTACAACGTTTGTTAGCTTTATGTTTCTTACAACAATGGGGGTACCTTACTTTACTGCAATTTTCTTAGCCTTAGCATTTGCAGTTCTATTCGGAATTACAATCTATCAAGTGATTATGAAAAGGGTACAGACTGCCGCGCCGTTGAACCAAGTTGTTGTTACCTTGGGAATATTTATGTTTTTAAATGGTCTTGCAGGTTTAATCTGGGGACATCAACCTAATTCATTTCCGCCAGCACTAAAGGGAGATTCATTTAAAATAGGCAGTTTGTACATAGCCCCAAATGAAATCTTTATTATAGGTGTAACTGTTCTACTAATGCTAGTATTTTTCGTTTTGTTTCGATTTACGAAAATTGGACTTGCGATGCGAGCTTCGGCTCAGGATATGACAGCAGCACAGTTAATGGGAATTAAGGTAACTAGAGTATTTACTACAACATGGGCAGTTGGAGCGATACTTGGTGGAGTTGCTGGAATTATGACTGCGCCTATAATGTTTCTTGATACGCATATGATGATCGAAGTTATTATGATGGCTTTTGCAGCCGCAGTACTTGGAGGATTTGTAAGTTTACCAGGAGCACTAATTGGAGGCTTAATTATTGGTGTATTCGGTAATATGGTTGCCTATTATTGGGCTCCTGAGATGAGAATCGTGTTAACATTCCTTCTAGTTATTATCGTTCTTTATATGCGCCCACAAGGAATTTTTGGCGGAGCACAAACTGTGAAAAAGGTGTGATGATATTTGAAAAACTTGTTGAAGAATAAAAAATTACTTCTTAGCTTACTTGTTCTGTTTATGGTTGTCTATCCTTTTTTAATGGGATTATCGAATTACTTTATGACACTATTTGTGATGATCTGTATCTACTCTGTCGCATCAATGGGCCTTAATCTTTTAGTTGGCTATGGTGGGCAATTGTCAGTCGGACACGCAGCTTTTTTAACAATTGGCGCTTATGGTGCTGCAGTTTTTTCTACAAAGTTAGGATTTCCTATTATCATCGGGCTTCTTATGGCTGGTCTAGTGAGCGCAGCAATCGGACTTGTTATTGGATTCCCGGCAGTTCGCTTAAAAGGACACTTTTTGGCAGTTGCAACGTTAGGTTTTGGATTATCTATCCCTGAAATAGCACTGAATTGGGATAACGTTACAGGTGGTTACTCAGGTTTGATGGTTTCTAGACCTGAATATCTAAGTTCGAATCTCTCAATGTTTTACGTAGTTGTGTTTGTTACAGTTCTTATTACTTGGTTAATGTATAACATTCTTAAAAGTAGATTTGGTCGAGCTTTTATTGCGATTCGTGAAAGTGAAGTAGCTGCTCAAGCTGCAGGAGTGAACGTGTCGTTTTACAAAACACTGATGTTTGTTGTGAGTGCATTTTTCACTGGGTTAGCAGGAGGTCTTTACGCATATTGGATTGGATTTGTAAGCCCGAATGACTTTCCAATTATGATATCGTTCTTACTTTTGGCTATGATTGTAGTTGGAGGACTAGCTTCAATACCGGGTGCAATTATTGGCGCAATCA
The DNA here is from genome assembly GCF_054482775.1 of Sporosarcina sp. CAU 1771. Taxonomy (NCBI): domain Bacteria; kingdom Bacillati; phylum Bacillota; class Bacilli; order Caryophanales; family Caryophanaceae; genus Sporosarcina; species Sporosarcina sp. CAU 1771. The sequence continues at coordinate 19,090 of NZ_JBTLRN010000033.1, forward strand.
TATTTACAGTTATACCTCATTACACAGATGCCTATGTGGGTATTACTAATATTGTCATCGGCGGAGCTGTAGTTGTGATCATTCTATTTAAACCGAATGGCCTCATTACTATCCTTAAAGGGAAGAATAAAGCTGTGGCTTCTGCAGAAGAAAAATCAACAGGAAAAATTAATGTAAAAAAGGTAGGCGAAGTTTAAGATGTTAGTATTTGATAAAGTAACAGTTCAATTTGGTGGACTAACAGCTGTTAATGAGCTTTCCTTTGAAGTTAAAGAAAATCAAATTCATTCGATTATCGGTCCGAACGGCGCGGGTAAAACAACTGTTTTTAACTGCATTAGCCGGTTTTACAAACCAACATCAGGGGAAATCTCTTTTGAAGGTGCAAACCTAAACAACTATAAGCCTCATAGAATCGTAGACTTAGGTATAGCTAGGAGTTTTCAGAACGTCGAATTATTCGCAAAGATGTCAGTTATAGACAATTTACTGACAGGCCTTCATTCAGTTATTAAGAAAAATCTTTTCGCTGCTGCTTTCAATCTTCCTTCCATAAGAAAATCGGAAAAGGAATGCATTCAAAAAGCAGAAGAGGTTATGGAAATGATTGGAATAAGTCATTTGCGTGATGAATTAGTTCATAACTTACCATTTGGCTACCAAAAGATGGTTGACATTGGAAAAGCAATGATGGCAAATCCGAAACTTATCTTACTTGATGAGCCCGTTGCAGGGATGAACCCTGTTGAGACTGCAAGGATTAGCGAATTAATCCTGAGGTTGAAAAACGAATTGAATTATACTGTTCTTGTTATTGAACATGATATGTCTCTTGTTATGAAGGTTTCTGACTATGTAACAGTCGTGAACTTCGGCAAGAAAATTTTTCAAGGAACAGCAAAAGAAGTGCAAGTAAGTCCAGTAGTTATTGAGGCTTATCTCGGGGAGGTCGAATCGGATGCTGAAGTTATCTGATGTTCATGCTTCTTATGGTAATGTCTTAGCATTACAAGGAGTATCAATTGAGGTACCAGAAGGAAAGATTGTTTCTCTTCTGGGAGCGAATGGTGCAGGAAAGTCAACAACATTGAAGGTAATCTCTCGAATAATGAATACGACAAAGGGAGAGTTTGAGTTTGATGGAAAGTCTATGAAGAAAAGACTTTCGAATGACATAGTAAAGGCTGGAATCATTCACTGTCCCGAGGGGCGTCGCGTATTCCCAGATCTTTCTGTAGAAGAAAACTTAAAGATTGGTGCTTTTACTAGAAAAACTAGAGATTTAGACAAAGATTATGAGAAGGTCTATGAGTATTTTCCACGACTAAAAGAAAGACTTCATCAAAAGGCTGGTACCTTAAGTGGGGGAGAGCAGCAGATGCTAGCAATCGGGCGTTCGCTAATGGGCGATCCCAAATACCTTTTACTTGATGAGCCGTCTCTTGGTATTGCGCCGATTCTTGTGAAGGAAATATTCGAAATAATTAAAGAGATTAATGCAGATGGTGTGTCAATCTTACTAGTTGAGCAAAATGCTCATATGGCGATGGAGATTTCAGATTATACGTATGTTTTAGAAAACGGTGTTTGCGCACTGGAAGGTAAATCAGATGAGTTGAAAAACAATAGTAGAATTAGACAGTTGTATCTTGGGATTGAGGAGTAATTAAAGGGGTATTTAATTTACTCCCTCCCATTAAATTGGTTGGAATATTCAATGGAAATGTAAATCATGGAACTAATGAAACACAAATAGATTACTTATAGGAGGATTATTAAATGAATTTCGATTTGACAGATAAAGTAAAGGATTTACAACAAAGGGTTATCGATTTTATGGAGGAAAATGTTTATCCAAACGAAAAGAAATATGAGGAAGAATTGAATAACTCTGGTGATCGTTTTACTCCTTCAAAAATCATGGAAGAGTTGAAAGTAAAAGCTAGAGAAGCAGGTCTTTGGAATTTATTTATGCCGGATAGTGAGTTCGGGGATGGGCTAACGAATCTAGAATATGCCTCGCTTTGTGAAATTATGGGACGTTCATTGATTGGTCCAGAAGTCTTTAACTGTGCAGCACCAGATACTGGAAACATGGAAGTTTTTCTTCATTACGGAACGCAAGAGCAAAAGGACAAATGGCTTATCCCACTACTTGCGGGTGAAATTCGCTCAAGCTTCTTAATGACAGAGCCTGATGTAGCTTCTTCAGATGCTACTAATGTACAATCCAGCATTGTTAGGGATGGCGACGAGTATGTGATTAACGGACGTAAATGGTGGATCACCGGTGGTGGAGATGCGCGAACAAAGATTGGTATCTTTATGGGGAAAACAGATTTTGATGCACCAAGGCATGAGCAACAATCTATGATACTAGTACCTTTTGATACGCCTGGATTCGAAGTGGTAAGGACATTGCCTGTATTCGGTTACGACCATGCTCCAACGGGTCACGTTGAAATTTCAATGACGGACGTAAGAGTACCTGTGTCGAATATCTTAGTAGGAGAAGGACAAGGGTTTGCTATTGCACAAGGTCGTCTTGGACCTGGCCGTGTTCACCATTGCATGAGAGCTATTGGTGCTGCAGAACGAGCTTTAGAGTTAATGTGTAAACGCACTTTGGAGCGGACTGCATTTGGTAAGACATTAGCTGAACAAGGAGTTATCGGAGAATGGATTGCGAATGCACGCATTAAAATTGAACAAGCTCGACTTTTAACATTAAAAACAGCTTATATGATGGATACAGTAGGTGCGAAAAATGCACGTAAAGAAATTGCGATGATTAAAGTTGCTGTTCCAGAAATGTGTCTAGAAGTTATTGACAAAGCAATTCAATCATTTGGTGCTGGAGGAATCAGTGAAGACTTCCCACTTGCTGCACACTGGGCAAATGCAAGAACTCTTCGCTTAGTAGATGGTCCAGATGAAGTTCACCGTCGTGACATAGCACGTCTTGAATTAAGACAATATAAGTAAGTTGTGATATAAGCACTTCAATGCGAAATTGAAGTCTAGCTCTACTATACAATGGAAATAATTCTTGAATCTACTTCGAGTTGATGAAGTAGATTCAAGTAGGGAGATATCATATGAATAAATTTATAAAAGAAGAAACAATAGATTGGGCTATTGTGGAAAATTACTTGCGCAATGAGATTACTGATTTCCCAAACGGTGAGTTGAAGATTAAACAATTCTCAGCAGGTTATAGCAATTTAACCTATTTACTCAGTATTAATGAATGGGAAGGTGTTTTAAGGCGACCACCTTTTGGTTTTACACCTCCTCGAGCACACGATATGAAAAGAGAATATGACATTCTTCAAAAAGTAAATCCTGTTTTTTCAAAAGCGCCAAAACCTTATGTTTATTGCGAAGATGAAAAAATTATGGATAAACATTTTTATGTTATGGAAAAAAAGCAAGGTTTGGTTATTGATGATAAACTTCCTGAAGAATATAAAGGAAATGAAGCAGCACCTATGCTTGTTACTACAAATTTGATTCAGACTCTAGTTGAATTGCATTCGATTGATTATAAACAAGCGGATATGTCATCTATGGGAAAACCTGAGGGGTACTTAGAACGTCAAGTGAATGGTTGGATTCAACGTTATGGAAATTCCAAGACAGACGGCACTCCTCAGGTCGCCGAACTTGAAAATTGGTTCATCAAAAATCTCCCGGAAAATCAAGAAGCAACGATTGTCCATAATGATTTTAAATTGAACAATATGCTGTTTAGTCCTACAAATACGGGTGAAGTTTTGGGCGTACTTGATTGGGAACTTTGTACGATAGGTGACCCACTTACTGATTTAGGTTCAGCCATTAGTTATTGGGGGCAGCCTGGAGAACCAGATATAGGGGTAACGGTACTATCTGATCAACCGGGCTTTCCAAATCGACGAGAATTTGTTGAACAGTATTCAAATTTAAGTGGTCGGGACGTTTCTGATGTCTCCTATTATTTAGCATTCGGTTTTTATAAATTAGCTGGAGTTTTACAGCAACTTTTCTACCGTTGGAAAATTGGAGAAATGAATGATGAGCGTTTTAGCACACTAGATCAGGGAGTAAAAAACCTAATTGAAATGGCTGATCTTGCTAGACAAAATCGACTTCTTTAATCGTTTCAAACTAAAAACAAATGATTGAAAAAGGATCCCTATACTAAAGCATATTTATATATGCTTTAGTATTTCAGGGTATCTAAATACTTTTAATAATTAGTTCCATGTTTATGTATTATCATGTAGTGGACATCTTTTCTATATGGTATTGGTTTTTAAACAACTCCAACACACCATAGATTAGGTGTTTTTTTATAATTAATTTTAAGTTTAAATTGCAATAAGGCATTGCATTTTAGGTGAATGAGTAGAAGTACTATGGGAGATATTTTAAAAGATAGGGGTGCTCGAATGAATTATGAAGAATTGAAAGAGAAGTTTTCCTGGGAAGATGTGCTTCAATCTTTTGATTGGGATGCAAATCAGAAATTTAATATGGCGCATGAAATTTGTGATCGTTGGGCAAATGAGGAACCAGATCGGGTTGCGATTTATTGGGAAGATGAAGCAGGAAATAAAGAAACGTGGACATATGGTCAATTGAAGGCTGACTCTAATCGTATGGCGAACGGACTTCGTTCACTAGGGATTGATAAAGGTGATCGAGTTGCCGGGCTTCTTGGTAAAGAAATGGAACTTATCATTACAATTCTAGCAACATTTAAAATAGGGGCAATTTATGTTCCTTTATTTACAGCGTTCGGGCCGGATGCAATTTTGCATCGTTTGAATGACGCAGAATGTAAGTTGTTGCTAACAAATAAAGAGCAATATAAGAAAATAGAAGATTTAGAGGGTTCAACCCAGGTTCTGTTAATCGATGGATTAACGAATGAGGGGCAAACCTTCAAAGAATTTGTCCAATCTTTTTCTGAGAAACACGAGACTGTTGCTACACAAGCTACAGATCCAAGTGTAATTCAATTCACTTCAGGTTCAACTGGTAATCCAAAAGGGGCTACAGTGTCACACAAGGTTCTTATTAATCATCATCCCTATGTCCGGTTGGCAGTTGGAGTAGAAAATGATGATATGTTCTTTGGTGGTGCAGATATGGGGTGGGCATTCGGCCTATTTACCAACACCATCGTTCCATTAAGTTATGGTGTCCCAATATTGGTCTATAAAGGTCCATTTAATGTAGAAAAGTATTATGAATTATTTGAGCGCTATGAAATTACAAATTTCGCACATGCACCGACAGCTTATCGAATGATGGCAGCGAAAGGTTCAGACATTTTAAAAGAATTCACTTTAAAGGTAAAGAAATTCAGCAGTGCGGGTGAACCATTAAATGCGGAAGTTGTTCACTTTTTCAAACGAAACTTTGGTAGGGAAATCTACGATCATTATGGTGCGACTGAGACAGGTATGATTGTTAACAACTATAATATGACTAATATGAAAATTAAGCCCGGCTCGATGGGGCAGCCAACTCCTGGATTTACAGTAGATATACTCGATGAAGAAGGAAACCCAGTTGATATGGGGGTAGTAGGTCAAATTGCGGTTGATACAACTGGATTTGGATCCTATTTTCTTGGATATTGGAACGATCCAGTAAAATCGAAAGAAAAGCGTCTTGGAAAATGGTTGTTTACCGGCGACCTTGCCAGTAAAGATGAAGATGGGTATTTTTGGTTCGAAGGGCGATCAGACGATATCATAAGCAGTGGTGGCTATCGCATTGGTCCATTTGAAGTTGAGAGTAGTCTGTTGGAACATCCAGCAGTAGATGAAGCAGCAGTTGTTGGGAAACCAGACGCAGCAAAAGGTGAAATTGTAAAGGCGTATGTAGTGCTTAATCCTTCATACAATTCCTCGAAAGAATTAGAAGAAGAATTGAGTCTGTTTGTTAAAAATAAATTATCGAAACATCAATATCCAAGAGAAGTTGAATTTATAGAAGAACTTCCAAAGACACAAAGTGGTAAAATTCAGCGCTTTTTATTAAAGAAAAATAGCTGATTTGAATTTGCACTCTAACAAACGGCAGATAACGTATTGAGAACTTACTATATAGATGGAGGGGTATTATGAAATCATGGGTAGTTACGCAACTCGGAGATCCTAAGGATGCACTAAGTATCGTTAGCGCTCCTAAACCGACTATTTCAGACGGGGAAGTACTAATCAAAATTAAGGCAAGTGCTTTAAACTTCTTTGACATATTGCAATGCCAAGGAAAATATCAGGAAAAGCACCCACTACCATTTACTCCAGGTGCCGAAGTTTCTGGCATTGTCGAAGAGGTTGGTAAGGGTGTTAACTTTACTGTAGGACAACGTGTACTAGCAGTACCTATCCAGGCAAACGGAGGCTTGTCAGACTATGTAGCTGTAAGTGAAGAAAAGGTATTTCCTATACCGGATAGCCTTACTTACAATGAAGCGGCAGCTTTGTTTATTACATATCAAACGACGTATTTTGCATTGCACCGGAGAGGGAATTTACGAAAAGGTGAAACACTCCTTGTTCATGCGGGTTCTGGTGGAGTAGGATCTGCCGCAATTCAACTTGGGAAAGCAGCCGGAGCAACGGTAATCGCAACAGCCGGAAGTAATGAAAAAACGGAAATTTGTAAAAATCTAGGTGCTGATTATGTAATCAATTATAGGGAAGAAAATTTTGTTGATATTGTAAAAGAAATAACGGCAGGTAAAGGAGCAGATGTGATATTCGATCCGGTCGGTGGGGATACATTCGATCTTTCGAGAAGATGTGTTGCTTTTGAAGGTAGAATTCTAATAATTGGATTCGCCGGAGGCCGTATTGCGGATGCACCAACAAATCACGCCTTAATCAAAAATTACTCTGTAGTCGGTGTTAACTTCGGATTATTCCGTAGACTAATGCCAGAGGAAGTAATAAAAGCACATGCGCATTTAATGGAATTATTTGAGCAAAAGACTATACAACCTTTGATATACAAAGAATTTGAATTTGAAGATGTCATCGACGCGATGGATTTGTTGGCGAGTCGAAAAACCTGGGGGAAACTAATTATTAAGCCTTAACGTAAAGCTTAGAATCGTATGAGTTTTTAAAATTGAAGGAATAAGGATTGATATGAATGAGACGAATTCAAGTAATCACACAAAAGGAATTGGTAGATTCTGTTCAATTAAAAGACTGTACTGTAGTTGTGATTGATGTGTTTTTAGCCACTTCTACGATCGCCGTCTTACTAAAAAATAATTATGAACCAATTTTTGCGATGGAAGATGCATCGAGTGCAAAGGACTTTGCTGAAGTTCAAACGGAGCCGTATATATTGCTAGGGGAGTCAAAAGGAAATGCTGTTGAAGGATTTGAATATCCAGATCCTACTCTAATCACTCCTTCTAAACATCAAACGTCTGCCATCATTTGTTCAACGAATGGAACAAGAGCCATTGAAAGTGCTAAAGGTTCAAAGGTTTTGTATGTCTCTTCTCTAGTGAATGGCCATTTGATTGCACAACGTTTACACGAAAGTAACGATGATTCGTCAATCGTTATTATCTGTTCAGGAAATGACAATCGATTTTCTATGGAAGATTTTGTTGGTGCGGGGCAACTTATTTCGCATTTATCGAGCAAAGGTGATTATTTGGTTTCTGACTCTGCAGTGGTTGCAAAGGAAAGTTATCTGAAATCCAAGTCGTTAGGCTTTAAAGATTTGTACGAAAGTGAGACAGCTACATTCTTAAGTAGTACACATTTTACTAAATCGATCGAATTTGTCATTAACAATCACGAAAAAGTAGACGTGATTCCAATTTTTACAGACAATAAGATAATGAATGACTATAAACGATTGGATAAAGTTCTCCAACTACATTAAGGACGAAGTTAAGGGATTAAAACAGAGATTCATTTGCTCAATTACTAGACCTTCTATTTGTGGAATAATCATATGTACGTATTTCCCATTCAGTTACTTCGATCTAACGAATCTAAGTATAAAATGAATGGGTGAATACGTGCATTTTTTATTTAACTAGTTGAGTCAATTTCATAATTCAGAGCCCTTGGGGCTCAAGGCTTTTCAGGCACAAAAAATAGAGCACCTCCCCAAATCCTGTATAATGTAGTCACCACAACATACAACAGACAGGAGGAAGATGCTCTTATGTCCATTATACGACAACAAAGTCTGTTTGGCATGGATGAATTATTTAAGATGGAACCTACCCATCGTTTTAACGCCATTTTTTCAACGATAAACCTAGAGCCTATCTGGGTTTTGTTCAGAAAACAGACAAATGTAGGTGCCCCTAGGGAATTAAATTATGGCGCAATGGTCTACTCATTAATCGCTCGTGTGGTGGAGCGAATTCCTACAATGAAAGACCTTGTACAGCGTCTAAAACATGATCCCATTTTCCGTTTCGATTGCGGCTTTTTGCATTCAGATACATTGCCATCAGAAGCTTCTTACTCAAGAATGATTACACTTATCAGCGAATCGGATGCGATGGCACGCGTTCATGATGAACTCATTTTACTTGCGATTGATGAAGAGCACATTACTGAAGAAAACATTGCCATTGATGCGACTCATTTCGAGGCGCGGGATCGTGCCAAGCCAGCCGAAAAGAAAGAAAAACCAGCACCTAAAAAGCGTGGCCGCAAGCCAAAAGCAGAACGTGAACAATGGCTAAAAGACAAACAAACCGAAGAAGATGCACGTCCAATTTACGAAAAGGAAATTGTTCATCAGTTATCCGAATCCGTAGAAACACTATATAATGAGGCCCCTATTCATCCTAATTGGGGAATCAAGAAAAACAGTGATGGAAAAAACACCTTCTGGTTTGGTTTTAAAGCTCATTTAGCTGTCAGCACGAAAAGCCAATACATTCTTGCGGGATTGATGACCTCAGGTAATCTGAACGACGGAAAAGCTGCCATTCCATTACTTAAAAAAATTGAACGAGATTTGCCTGCACAATTTAATGCCGGCCTTTTAGATGCCGGCTATGATTATGAACCAATTTATCGACAATTAAGCAACCAGAATCTACAAACCGTCATCCCATACAACCGGCGTAACGAAGGTGAATCCATCGGTTATGACGAACATTTCGCACCAACATGTGTCTTGGAACATTCCTATCGTTACGATAGCTTCGATTTGAAGTATAAGTCACTCAAATATACACATCCGAGAGAATGTGGAAACTGTCCATTACAACACGATTCGCTTTGTCAAAAAACCTATAAAATAAGACAATCAACAGACATGCGAAAGTATACTTTCCCCGCAAGGGGTTCGAAAAAATGGGATGAACTATACAAAGAACGTACCGC
>NZ_JBTLRN010000034.1:0-24401 GCF_054482775.1 Sporosarcina sp. CAU 1771
AATTTCTAGATATAACATTAATTTTTTCACCTTTCGATCCCCCTAATCTTAACTATAAGTATAGATTAGTAGGGTTATTTAGTGTCGAAAAGTGTTCAATCTTGTTTGGCGATAACTGTCCATTCTAGTATAGCGTTTACAAGAGTCCAATTCAATGCGAATTCGGGCTCTCTTTGTGTGTTTAATTACTTTCAAACGATTGGAATATTATGAACGCCAAAGGGCTTTTGTCTAATTATGAATTATAGTGTATAAACGCGTTACTGCCTCAGTAATGTTTTCCTCATTAATATTAGCAAATCCAATAACTAAATCTACTCTATCTTTCACTAGTTCATTTTCATTTAACATGAAACGCTTCATTGAATAGATTTCAAGTTTTTCAAATTGAGCTCTTTTTTCCACTTCATCATAGCTTTTGGAAGTTTCAAAATAAGCTAAAAAATGCAAACCTGCAGGGATATCTTCTATATGGATAGAATCGCCAAATTGAAGTTGAAGTTGTTTTATTAATAGTTTTCGTTTCATTTCATAATGATGATTCATTCTGCGTACGTGTTTTGCATATTCACCGTCTTCAATGAAGTAATGCATCGAAAATAAGCCGAGTGAATTACTGTCTTGAATGAAGTCAGAAAAATGGTGACGGTATTCCTTTAACACTTCTGGGGGTAAAACCATGTAACTGATACGAAAACCTGGAAGCATCGTTTTGGAAAATGAACCCGTGTAAATAACTCGTTGGTTCCGATCTAAACTTTGGAGAGATGGAATATTATCCGTTTTGTATTTGAATTCGCTATCATAATCATCTTCAATAATATAGCGTTTGTTGGATGCGATTGACCAATTCAATAATTCGATCCGTCTTGAAATAGACATAATTGTCCCTGTTGGAAACTGATGCGATGGCGTTACAAAAACAAAACGTGCCTCCGAATTTTCGATTTCGTTAATATCTATCCCTTCCTCATCCAATTCAATCGGTAAAACATCTAGATCTAATTTCTTTAGCATCGTATAAAAACGTGAATATCCAGGATTTTCAATAGCTACGGATGTTTTTGGATGTTGCATGCTCATTAAGTTGCGAAGTAAAGACTGAGTGCCTGCGCCAATCACAATTTGTTCCGGCTTACATATGACACCTCTTGTTAACGCTATGAGTTGTGCAATCGACTTTCGAACTAAATAAGGACCTTGTGGGTGTGTTATTTCCGTCAGTTCGATTTTGTGATTAGTAATCGCTTTCTCTTGGCTTTTTATCCACTCTTTAAAAGGGAACAGCGAAATGTCTGAAGTCATATGGGAAAGAGATAGCCATCCTACTTTACTTATAGGTTCTTCTTTTAATTCCTTAGGTAATTTGCTTTGCAACGTATTATCCTTAGCTATGAACTGTGTAATGTGCTCAACATAATACCCTCTTCTTTCTAGAGAATAGATGTAACCTTCAGCAAGTAATTGTTCATAGGCGTTGGTAACGGAGTTCACACTCACTTGCATCTGATTTGCTAGCTTTCTTTTAGATGGCAATTTTTCATGAGACGGAAGCTTTCCATCTAGTATTTTATCTTTAATATCTTTGTATATTTGTTGATAAATAAAAGCCTGGTGATCTGAATTAAGTATAAGCTTCGAAAAAATCAAAATAATCCCCCTAATCTGGTACCTAAAAAATATGAACTCTGGTACTTTTCATTATATCAGATGATTGCGATACTTGAATTAAATCGAAGCAAGGGAGAGAGTGTAATGGTTACTACTAAACTATCAACTGAAGAGCTACAAAACAAAAGAAAGAAGTTCGTTCCACAAGGTGTAAGTAATGGGAATTTAAATATTGCTCATTCTGCGGTTGGTGCCACGATCACAGATATCAATCAAAAAGAATGGATTGATTTTGCAGCTGCAATTGGTACCCTTAACGTAGGTCATAGCCATCCTAAAGTAACGAAAGCAGTAAATAACCAAGTTGAGAAGTTCCTTCATCCTGGGTTTAATGTAATGATGTACGAAGGATATATCGAACTTGCTGAGAAATTATGTGAAATTACACCAGGAACATTTGAAAAACAAGCAATCCTATTTAACTCAGGTGCGGAAGCTGTTGAAAACGCTATCAAAGTTTCACGTAAATATACTGGAAGACAAGCGGTAGTTTCATTTGTTCGTGGCTTTCACGGTCGAACAAATCTTACAATGGGAATGACAAGTAAAGTAAAGCCATATAAGTTTGGTTTCGGTCCTTTCACACCGGAAATCTATCAAGCTCCTTATCCTTATGTTTATCAAAAACCAAGTGAAATGTCTGAAGAAGCATATGTAGATCGCGTAATTGAAGAATTCAAAGATTTCTTTATCTCTACTGTTGCACCAGAAACTGTTGCATGTGTAGTTATGGAACCAGTTCAAGGGGAAGGTGGATTTGTTATCCCTCCTAAGAAGTTTGTTCAAGCAGTAAGCGAATTTTGTAAAGAGCATGGAATTGTTTTCGTTGCAGACGAAATTCAAACTGGGTTTGGTCGAACAGGAACAATGTTCGCAATGGAACAATTTGATGTTGTAGCGGATTTGACTACTGTATCTAAGTCACTTGCAGCAGGTTTGCCTTTGAGTGGCGTTGTTGGGCGAACAGAGATTTTAAATTCTGCTGCTCCTGGAGAATTAGGTGGAACCTATGCGGGAAGCCCAGTTGCATGTGCAGCAGCGCTTGCAGTGATCGATATTATTGAAGAAGAAGATTTACTAAATAAATCAGAAGCATTGGGTCAAAAATTAGAAGATAAGTTAAATGAGTTTAGTGAGAAACATAACTTTGTTGGTGAAGTTCGCCGTCTAGGATCAATGGTTGCTGTTGAAATTGTAGAAAATAGATCGAATCGACTTCCGAACAAAGAAAAAACGGCTCAAATTGTTCAATATGCGAATGCAAATGGATTATTACTTCTCTCTGCGGGTTTAAAGAGCAACGTTATCCGTTTCTTAGCACCATTAGTAATTACCGACGAAGAACTAGCTAAAGGAATAACTATTTTAGAAGCTGCATTTAATCAATAAAATTAGAACTTCCTAATAGAATCAAAAAAGGAGTGTTAACGAATGGTTTCGAAAATCAATGTAAAAAACCCAGCCACTGGTCAATTAATTCAAGAGGTGACAAGACATACAGAAGAGGAAATTAATCAGGCGCTTGAAAATGGACAAAAAGGGTTTAAGAAATGGTCGAAAATTAATGCCCATGAACGTTCAAGGTTATTAAAAAAGTGGTCGCAACTTGTTCAAGATAATAAAGATGAAATCGCTAAAGTAATGACGATGGAAAATGGAAAACCTTTGTCTGAGTCAATTGGAGAAGTAAATTATGCAACTAGCTATATTGACTGGTACGCAGAAGAAGCGACACGAGTGTACGGTAGGACAATTCCAGCTTCTGCTGAATCAAAAAGGATAGTAGTAAGTAGACAACCGATAGGCCAAGTAGCAGCAATTACACCATGGAATTTTCCGGCAGCGATGATGACCCGAAAGGCTGCACCTGCTTTAGCAGCGGGATGTTCATTCATAGTTAAACCAGCTGAAGAAACTCCATTAACGACAATTCGACTTGTTGAACTGGCACACGAGGCTGGAATACCAGAAGATGTAATCCAGTGCGTAAACGGAAGAGGATCCGTTGTAGGTAAACTATTTACAGAAAGTCCTTATGTTCGTAAAATTACATTTACTGGTTCAACACCAGTAGGGAAGTCTTTAATTAAAGGAAGCGCGGAAACAGTTAAACACGTAACTATGGAGTTAGGCGGTCATGCACCACTTATCGTTGCAGAAGATGCGGATATAGATTTTGCAGTAGCTCAAACCATCATGACAAAATTTAGAAATGCTGGACAAACTTGTGTTTGTGCGAACCGGATTTTAGTACATGAAAACATTGTAGATGTCTTTGCTGAAAAGTTTGCTGAAGCTGCAAGACAACTTAAAGTAGGAAACGGATTAGAGGAGTCAACGGATGTCGGACCAATTATCAATGAAAAGGGATACGACAAAATTATAGAACAAGTGAACGATGCAATAGCAAAAGGTGCAGAAGTACTTGTTGGAAATGAATATAATGCAGACAAAGAACAAGGATTCTTCTTCGTTTATCCAACTGTATTAAAAAACGTTGATTCGACTATGAATATCATGCAAGAGGAAACATTTGGGCCAGTTGCACCGATAACAAGTTTTAAGACACTTGAAGAAGCTGTGGAAATTGCGAATAGTACGCCATACGGATTGGCCGCCTACTTCTTCACGAATGACTATAAAACTGGAACTTTCTTACATGATAATTTGGATTTCGGAATAATTGGTTGGAACGATGGTGCACCATCTGCTGCTCATGCGCCTTTTGGTGGGATGAAAGAAAGTGGACTTGGTCGCGAAGGTGGAACTGAAGGTATTGAGCCATATTTAGAGACGAAGTACTTGTCAATTGGAAACCTTTGAAGGTAAATAACTGATTCTTCTACACTTACTTTGACTAGTATTAAAGGTCATAGTAAAATAGGATTACAAGATTGGAAGGTTATGAAAATTCTGGTTACTTAAAAGGCGAATTAAAATACTAGCTCTAAATAATGAAGCAAACAGAAAGTTACACGTTTACTAAAAGTGAGAGGTGGAGTATAAATGACCCGTTATGAGTATGGTGGAGATGAGTTTATCTTTGTAGAATTATCAGAAGAAATGAGTATGGAAATTAACTTTCAAGCAATGGCAATAACTGAGAAGTTAAGAGAGGAGAATCTTCCAGGAATCGTTGATATTTGTCCATCAAACGCGTCTTACATGATTCGCTTTGACCCAGATGTTATTCATCCAGACGAGCTCATTGCTAAATTAAAAGATCTTGAAAAAACAGTGTCAGTAAATGATTTTGAAATTTCTGCGCGGATTGTTGATGTACCGATTTTATTTGATGACCCATGGACAAATGAAGCGCTTATGAGATTTAGAGATCGACATCAGGATCCTACATCAACGGATTTAGAATACTCTGCACGAATAAATGGATTTGATTCGAAAGAAGATTTGATAAAAGCAATTACTGATTCGCCGTACTTAGTTACGATGATAGGTTTTGTACCTGGGTTGCCTTGGTGTTATCAAATGGTACCAAGAGAACAACAAATTGAAGTACCGAAATACGTGCGTCCACGTACATTTACACCAGAAAGAGCATTTGGATACGGTGGAGCATTTGCGGTAATTTATCCTGTTCAAGGTGCTGGTGGATACCAGTTATTCGGAACATCTGCAACTCCAATTTTTGAAAAAGAGCAACGATCATATGATTTTCAAGATGACATTACTTTTCCAAGACAAGGCGATATATTTAGATACCGGAGTATAACTATGGAAGAATACGAAGAAATTCGTAAGCAAGTAGAAGATGGAACATTCAGATACTTAACGAAAGACATCACGTTTACACCACAAAAAGTACTTGAAGATCCAAAAGGGTTTTCTGAAGATGTGTTAAGGAGGTTATATGCATGATTCACGTAATTAATCCTGGGTTACAAACAACAGTTCAAGATGGTGGAAGAATTGGATATTATGAAGTTGGAATGCCTCCTTCAGGTGCGATGGATAAGTACTCATACACAGTAAGTAATTTACTTGTAGGGAATCATGAAAACGCTGCCACTTTGGAAATCACTTATCTCGGACCAACTCTTGAATTTAAAGAAGATGCTGTGATTGCTTTAACTGGTGGAGAAATTCCACCTAAAATTAATGGCGAACTTGTTCCAATGTGGGAAACGTTGGAGGTAAAAGCAGGCGACCAGTTGTCATTTGATTTTGTAAAACAAGGGGCAAGAGTTTATCTTGCTGTTGCAGGCGGTATAAATGTTCCGAAAATTATGGGTTCAAGGTCTACTTATACTTTATGTGGGATAGGTGGATTTGAAGGGCGACAACTTCAGGTAAACGACAAGCTTGAAGTAGGTACAGATAACGAGCGATCGGTAAAATTTGGAACTCGAATCGACGAGAAGAACATTCCTACATTTTCTAAGAACCATGAAATACGGGTCATCCTTGGTCTATGTAGCTATCGTCTAACGGAAGAAAGTAAAAACCGTTTTTTCTCCATTGATTGGAAGGTAACACCAGAAGCTAACCGTGTAGGTTATCGTTTTAGTGGAGAGCGTTTAAATTTTGTGGACCGGGAACAACCATTCGGGGCAGGAAGTAATCCTTCAAACGTTGTGGATTTAGGTTACCCAATCGGGTCAATTCAAGTACCTGATGGAGTAGAGCCTATTGCATTATTAAATGATGCAGTTACGGGTGGCGGTTATGCTACAATCGCAACAATAATTAGTACAGATTTAAATAAAATGGGACAAATCAAAACGAATGAATCCGTTCGATTCATTTCAGTAACGATTGACGAAGCACTTGCCGCACGTAAAGAGGTAAAAGATCAACTTGAAGAAATTAAACAACAGCTTAACTAAGATATTAGGAGGAATTCGTAATGAGTGAATCAACAAAGGTATTGGCAGCAATTCCAGGAGTTTTTTATCGTAGACCGTCTCCAGATGAGGATTTGTATTTTAATGAAGGTGATTCGGTTGCAGTTGGCGATACAATCGGGCTAATTGAAGTTATGAAAACGTTTTACGAAGTAAAGGCTGAAAAGGCGGGTATTCTTGAAAAGTTTTTAACAGAGCACGAAGCAATGGTAGATGCAGGGCAAGAACTTGCAGTGCTTATTGAACAAAGTGAATGATATAGGAGGTGAAATAATAGATGGGTCTTTTTGATAAAATATTAATTGCAAACAGAGGAGAAATTGCTCGAAGAATTATTCGCACATGTAACCGATTAGGCATTCAAACTGTTGCTATCTATTCCGATGCAGATTCAAATGCTCCATTTGTGAAAGAGGCGACAGAGGCAGTTTGTATCGGAGAAAGCCAAGCTAAGAAGAGTTACTTAGACATCGAAAAAGTAATCAAAGTAGCAAAAGAAACAAATGCAAATGCAATTCACCCGGGATATGGTTTTTTATCAGAAAACCCGGCATTTGTTAACCGTTGTGAAGAAGAAGGCATTGTTTTCATCGGACCTACAGCAGAAGTAATGAAATTAATGGGAAGTAAACTGGAGTCGCGCATTCAAATGCATGCGGCGGGAATTCCAGTTGTCCCAGGTTCTGAAAAAGGGATAGATTCTATAGAAGAAGCGCTTGAAGTTGCTGAAAATTTAGGGTATCCACTTATGCTGAAAGCGAGTGCAGGTGGCGGCGGTATAGGAATGAAATTGGTTCAAAATAGTGATGAACTAAAAAATACTTTTAAAAGCACGAAACAACAAGCGATTTCGTTTTTCGGTGACGGTGCTGTATTTCTAGAAAAATGGATTACAGAACCTCGACATATTGAAGTACAAATAGCTGCAGATACTCATGGGAATGCAGTACATCTGTTTGAACGAGAATGCTCGGTTCAAAGAAGACACCAAAAAGTGGTCGAAGAAAGCCCTTCACCTTTTCTTGACGAAGAACTAAGAGAAAAGTTGGTTTCAACAGCATTGTTAGGCGTAAAGAAAATTGGTTATACGAATCTTGGAACAATGGAATTCATTTTTGATGGGGAGAAGAACTTCTATTTCCTTGAAATGAATACTAGATTGCAAGTTGAACATCCGATAACTGAAGAGGTTACCGGAACCGATTTGGTTGAGTGGCAACTGAGAATTGCTGCAGGAGAACCACTTCCAGCACAACAAAAAGAAATTAAGAAAAGTGGGCATTCAATAGAGTGTAGACTTTATGCTGAAGATCCTGATACTTATTTCCCTTCGCCTGGAACAATCGAACGATTAGCATTGCCTTCGGATGAAACACGTCTGGAATTTGGTGTCGTTGAGGGAAGCGTTGTATCTCCTTTTTATGATCCAATGATTGGTAAGGTTATTGTTTATGGAGATGATCGAAAAGCTGCAATTACTAAAATGAAACATGCATTGGAGCAAATGGAAGTGGTAGGAATAAAAACCAACCTTCCACTCCTTGAGAGAATCATGGATGCAGAACAGTTTACAAGTGGAAACTATACAACGAATTTCTTAACTGAAATTAGCACAACACTTAAGGCGAAGTGAGGTTTTCATATGTATAAAGTTGATTTAAATTGTGATATGGGAGAAAGTTTTGGACTCTTCGAACAAGGAAATGACGAGGAAATGATGAAGTACATCACTTCCGCAAATATTGCATGTGGATTTCACGCAGGGGATCCTCATGTTATGCGTAAAACGATTGAGTTAGCCAAAAAGTATGACGTAGGTATTGGCGTTCATCCTGGTTTTCCTGATTTATTGGGTTTCGGCCGACGTGATTTAGCTTGTACCCCCGCTGAGGTAAGGGATTACGTTACGTATCAGATGGGTGCACTTAGAGAGTTTGCAACCATATATGATGTGAAACTTCAACATTGTAAGCCACACGGGGCATTATTTATGCGTGCAATGGTAGATAAAGAGATAGCCCGAGCTATTCTGGAATCCATTCATGATGTTGAATCGGAAATGATCGTTTTCGCTTTAAATAACTCAGTGTTTATGGATGAAGCGATTAAAATGGGAATACCTGTTGCGAAAGAAGCCTATTCCGATCGTGAGCATACGGAAGAAGGCTCTATCGTATTAACACGAACAGGCTCTGTTATAACCGACTATAATCAAATGGCAGACCGTGTCGTTAGAATGATTAAAGAGAAAAAGGTAATTACGCATGACGGAAAAGATGCATCTATAGAAGCAGAAACCATTTGTATTCACGGTGATACACCAGGTGCACCACAATTAGCTGAAGCTATAGTTTCTGCATTAAACAAAAATGATATTCAGATTGTACCTATAAAGACTATTATTTAATAAGTGTTTTCTATAATACGTATAGCAAATTAGTTTGTTATTGAGTGTTTGTCTCTTATGCAATCTGGAGAGTCTACTAGTGACTTTCCAGTTTGATAGAATATTCATTTCAACTATTCTAATCGTGGGGGTGATGCGTAAATAATAGTCACACTATTTGGAAAAATGAAGGGATTGGTTATTTTGAAAATGGTTCATACGTATACATTTAAGGGTGTCACAAAAGAAGTGCTTTGGAACACTATTCAAAGCAAAGAAGTGCTACAAAAAGCTTTACCTGGATGTAAAGTATTTGATGAAATCGAGGAAAATGTATTTTATTCTGTTCTTGGTATTAATATTGGTCCCATAAAAGGGGAATTCACAGCCGACGTGAAACAAGTAGATATGAAAGAACCTACTTTTTATCGTTTGCTCGTTCATGCAAAAGGAAAACCTGGTGAAATTGAAGCGGACGCAGAAATGAATTTAGAAGAAGTAGAAGGCGGTGTCCTACTTACTTGTAACGCGGATGTTGAAGTGACTGGGTTACTTGCATCTATTGGACAGCGTATCGTCGGTGGGGTCGCAAAAGTAGTTATAGGCCAATTCTTTAAAGATATAGAAAAAGAAACCAAAAGTTTTGTAGACTAAAAAATTACTAGTCTATTTTACTATAAAACTTAGAAACAAATGTAAGTTGTACTTGAATAAAAAACCATTATGGGGGTGTAATTTATGGAGATTGAAGCCGTAAATGTTAGTGTAACAATTAATGGAATAAAAAGAAGTGCAGATGTAGAACCAAGGACACTACTTGTTCATTTTATTCGTGATCATCTCAAATTAACAGGTACACATATTGGTTGTGATACAAGCCAATGCGGAGCATGTTCAATTATGGTTAACGGTAAAGCTGTAAAGTCTTGTACGATCTTAGCCGTACAGGCAGATGGAATGGAGATTACAACTGTAGAAGGACTTGGGACAGTTGAGAACTTAAGTCCGATGCAAACAGGATTTTGGGAAGAACATGGTTTGCAATGTGGATACTGTACACCTGGAGTAATGATTGCAATGATGGCCTTACTCGAAGAAAACCCTGATCCAACAGATGAAGAAATTCGAATGGGACTTGAAGGTGTTATTTGCCGTTGTACAGGCTATCAGTTTATTGTTAGCGCAGTAAAGCATGCAGCAAAATTGATAGCAGAAGGGAAAACTCTAGCAGGAGAGGGGGTTTCACAATGACAAAAATTACGAGTAAAACGATGACTAAAAAAGTCGGTGCACGTATAAAAAGAAAAGAAGACCCTAAGTTACTAACTGGTAACGGTTATTTCGCTGATGATATCGAATTAACAGGAATGCTCTATGCAGCTATTTTACGAAGTCCTCATGCTCATGCAAAAATTAAAAGTATAAATATCGAAAAAGCATTGGAAGCACCTGGGGTTGTCAAAATTTATACTGGAAAAGACTTGGAAGGAAAAATTGGTCGTATTCCATCCTCTTGGCTCGTTCCTGGTGCAAACTTAAAAGAAGCAGCACAATACCCTCTTGCAATTGATCGTGTAAGATATGTGGGGGATGGAGTTGTACTTGTAATTGGAGAAGGTCGTTATGCAGTTCGGGATGTCCTTGATTTAATTGAAGTAGAATACGAAACTCTTCCAGTGTCTGTAAAGCAAAAAAATGCAATGTCTGAAAATGCACCATTAGTTCATGATGACATTGAGGATAATATTGCTTTTCATTGGAAAGCAGGGGAAGTTGAAGATAAAGATATCGATGATGCAGAAGTTGTACTTCGTGCTAGCTTTAACGTTCAACGAGTTGCAGCCAATCCTATGGAGACGCGCTCCGCAATAGGTGACTACAACCCTGGTAGTGGGGAATTAAAGCTTTGGTGTAGTTCGCAAAATCCTCATATTCACAGAATGGTTTTATCTGAAGTACTAAGTATTTCTGAATCAAAACTTCAAGTCGTCGTTGCAGATATGGGTGGCGGATTTGGTGGGAAAATAGGTGTATATCCAGATGAGGCATTAGTCGGATACGCTGCACGAGATCTTCACAGACCAGTAAAATGGATTGAAGAAAGAAACGAACATTTTTCGGCGTCCAACCATGGCCGTGATGAAATAATTGATGTCGAATTGGCAGGAACTAAAGATGGTAAGTTAACGGCTCTCCGCGTTAAGAACACTGCAAATATGGGCGCTTACTTATCGACAATGGGACCTGGTGTTTCAACGATTGACTTCGGATTAATGATTACGGGTGCATACGATATTCCTAAAGCATCCTGTGAAACATTTGGTGTCTATACGAATACAACACCTACAGATGCATATCGTGGAGCTGGGAAACCAGAATCTACTTACCAAATTGAACGTGCGATTAGTTTATTTGCGAAGAAGATTGGTATGGATCCAATTGAAATTAGAAGAAAGAACTTTGCCAAAAAAGAAGCATTCCCATATACAAACGCTCAGGGGTTAGTTTACGATAGCGGTGACTATGAGAAACCGTTAGACAAGGCACTTGAGATGATTGATTATAAAAAGTTATTAGCAGATCAAGAAGCTAAACGTAAAGAAGGTAGACTAGTAGGCATAGGAATGTCAACCTATGTTGAACTGTGTGGATTTGGTCCTTCAGCTGTAGCCGGGGCAATTGGTTTCCAGGGTGGAGTTTGGGAAAACTCAACAGTGAGAGTTCATCCATCAGGTAAAGTGAATGTCTATACAGGAACTTCACCTCATGGCCAAGGACATGATACAACATTCTCTCAAATTGTTTCCGATAAATTAGGTGTACCGATGGAAGACATTGACTTTGTGTTTAATGACACAAGAGCAATTTCAATGGGCTGGGGAACATACGGTTCACGTTCTGTCGCCGTTGGTGGAGGAGCAGTATCTATAGCTGCAGATCGACTTGTTGACAAAGCGAAGAAAATCGCGGCGCACGAGTTAGAAGTATCTGTTGAGGATATTGATTTAACAGACGGTATTTTCCAAGTGAAAGGTGTACCAGGTCAGCAACGTACATTCCAAGAAATTGCAAAATCAGCAAACTTCGCTTGGAACTTACCTGAAGATATGGAACCTTCACTTGAAACACAAGCTTTCTTTGATCCTTCTAACTTTGTGTATCCGTTTGGAACGCATATTGTCGTAGTAGAAGTAGATAAAGACACGGGTGAAATTGATCTTCAGCGTTATTTAGCTGTCGACGATGTTGGTCGTGTAATCAACCCACTTACGTCTGAAGGACAGGTACACGGAGGAATTGCTCAAGGAGTGGGTCAAGCACTTTGGGAAGGTATTACCTATAGTGACACGGGACAGTTACAAACGGGTTCATTTATGGATTACGCAATGCCGAAAGCACGATTCTTCCCACATATCGAAACCGCTTTCACGGAAACTTTGTCACCAGTAAATCCACTTGGTGCAAAAGGAATCGGTGAAACTGGGACAACAGCATCGATACCTGCCGTTATGAACGCAGTTGTAGATGCCCTTGAACCTTATGGAGTCACAGATATTGAAATGCCGTTAACTCCTGAAAAGGTTTGGCAAGTTATTCAAAATGGGAGGGGAACGAATTGATACCTACTAAATTCGATTACGTTCGTGCAGAATCAGTGAAACAAGCTATTGAACTTTTATCGAAGAGTGATGGCGAAGCGAAAATTATCGCAGGGGGTCATAGTTTACTTCCATTAATGAAGTTCAGACTTACAGAACCTGGACAATTGGTTGACATTAGTCGAATCTCTGAATTAAAAGGGGTAAAGATAAAAGGAGACCGTGTTGTTGTTGGTGCAATGACAACTCATTTTGAAGTAGCAAATGATCCTATCGTTAATGAGAAAATTCCGGTGCTTTCAGAAGCTGCCGCTCAAATTGGGGACATACAAATTCGCAACCGAGGTACAATTGGCGGAAATATCGCACATGGTGACCCCGTAGCAGATTTACCAGCTCCAGCACTTGCTTTAAATGCTGAGCTGATTATTGAAGGGGAAGACGGTTCGGACGTAATGAGTGTTGACGGCTTTACACTCGGTCCACTTATTACGCTGCTCCCTGAAAACAGCATTGTAACTGGAGTCAGCTTTGAAATTCCGCCAATTCATGCAAAGTCAACGTATTTGAAGTTCTTTCATCATGCAACTGGTTATCCAGTTGTAGGAGTCGCCGCAGTTGTTGGTGTAGATGCGAACGGAGTAATTGATTATGCAAGAGTTGGAATTACAGGGGTAGGAGAAGTATCTTATCGTGCTGTAGCAGTTGAGGATGCATTAATCGGTCAAAAAGCGTCGGAAGAAGTGATTGAATCTGCTTCAGAATTAGCTATTGAAGACGGAGAAATGGGGAGCGATCAATTCGCTTCTGAACAATACCGTGAAAACTTAAGTAAAGTCTATACGGCTCGTGCACTGAAGTCAGTTTTACTTTAATTAAATAGAGCTGGAAGTTACATGAGTTGTTAGCATGTAACTCCCAGTGTTTTTCAATTTTAACTTACGTATCTACGGGGGTGGTCGAAATGAAGGAACAAAACAATTCAATAGAAGCAACTTTTAAAGAACATGGATATATTACAGACCAACCCATTTTAACCGCATTACATCTTGTTAAGTCTCTTCAAAAACCTTTGTTAGTAGAAGGACCAGCTGGAGTTGGAAAGACTGAAATCGCTAAAGTTTTAGCTAAATCCTTAAATACAAAGCTAATTAGACTTCAATGTTATGAAGGTTTGGATGTTAATAATGCATTGTACGAATGGAATTATGCAAAACAAATGTTGCATATTCGTATGACTGAAAACACAGAAGCATCGCTGACAAAACGAGAGGCTGATATATTTGGGAAGGACTTCCTTTTAACGCGTCCTATTTTAGAGGCATTTATGGAGGAAGATGCACCACCTGTTTTATTAATTGATGAAGTGGATCGTGCAGACGAGGCGTTTGAAGCATTTCTTCTAGAAGCGCTTGCGGAGTTTCAAATAACTATACCTGAATTAGGAACAATTAAAGCCAAGCATCGTCCTTATGTTATTTTAACATCGAATCGAACGCGAGAACTTAGTGATGCACTACGTAGACGTTGTCTATATCAATGGGTAACCTATCCGGACTTTAAGAAAGAAGCGGAAATTCTTCAAACCCGCCTGCCAGACATCGATAATAATTTAGCGGTACAGATTGCAAAATTAATGGAAAGAATACGTGAAATGCCCCTACAGAAACTCCCAGGAGTCGCTGAAAGTTTGGACTGGGCACAAGCGCTTATCTCGATGCATCGAAGTGAGTTAAGCAAAGAAACGGTTTTAGAAACGCTTGGTTGTTTTTTGAAGAACCAAGATGATTGGCAAACTGTCGAAAAAGAGTTGCAACAAGGTACACTCTTACGTTAATATGCAAAACTTTGCATCGAAGGAGGAACCTGAATGGAACAAACTGAAAACCTATCTACATACCTATTGTCATTCTTTCGCTATTTGCGAGACAAAGGCTTTTTAATCGGCACAAAAGAAATGAGCGATGCACTAAAATCGCTTGAATTTGTTGACATATCGGACCGCCAGCAATTTAGGTTAGCACTTCAAATCGTACTATGTTCGAGTAGGGCAGAACAAGAACTATTCGATCATGCTTTCATCCGATTCTTTTTGAATAACAATGAGGATACAAAAACAGATGATCTTCTGCATTTTCTATCTGAAGAAAGAAAAACAAATGAAATTGAAAATAAAGTAGATCGTACCGTAGAATCAAATGAACAAAGTTCAAAGAATCCAATGGTAAGCAGCAGAGAGCAAAATGAATCATCTAGCGAACATTCGGATGTAGAACAAAAGAAAATGACGGTTTGGGTACCTACAAATTTTGGTAAGAAAGAGGACCAAGAAATCCAAGTCCGTGTAACCTCGCATCAATTCGATGAGATGATGAAAGCAGCGAAAATGTTTGTTCAGCGAATCAACTTAAAACAATCACGCAGACATAAGGTAAAGACAACGGGATCGACATTTGATGTCAGAAGAACTATGCGCCAAAGTATTCAATTGGGTGGCTATCCAATCAAACCAGTTTGGACAGGTCGATCAAAGGAAAAGGCAAATTATATTTTACTATGTGATAGCAGTCGGTCGATGGCAACTTACGCACAACCATTTTTACAGTTTGCATATGCGATGACCAAAAATGCAGCTAATGTAGAGGTTTTTCTCTTTTCAACAAAGTTACGACGTGTAACAGATCAATTTAACAGAACAAAACATGATGACTATCCTATTCTTACAATGAACGGAAGTGAATGGGGTGGAGGTACTTGTATTGGTGAGTCCCTATACTCTTTCGTACAGCAATATGGAATCCACGTGAAGAAAAACACAGTTATTCTCATTGCAAGCGATGGATTGGATGCTGGTAAAATGGATCACCTACATACCGCTATGAAAGAGATCTATCAACGAACTTCTGCTGTTGTTTGGCTAAATCCATTGCTTAATCTTAAGGGTTATGAACCTATTGCAAAAGGCATGCAAACAGCACTTCCTTTTATCGATTTATTTACCGAAGCAACTTCTGCCTCTGGGTTTCATCAACTTGGTCATCAAATAAAAATTAGGAGGTAAATCGTTTGCTAGAGAATGCGTTAGTATATAAAGCGTTAGCAAAAAACAAAGAAATGCAGAAGAAATCTGCATTGGCAACAGTTGTCCGTGTGTACGGATCAGCGTATAGACGCGAAGGTGCGAAAATGCTTATCGACGAAGATGAAAACAGAACTGGAATGATATCTGGTGGTTGTTTAGAATCCGACGTTGCAGAGATTGCAAAGCAGGTCATCGAAACGGGTAAACCTGAACTAAAATTTTACGATATGGACGAAGATCTCGTATGGGGATTAGGACTAGGTTGTCCTGGTAAAGTAGAAATATATATAGAACCTATTTCATAAAAATCAGAATCAAAGGGTGAGAGATAAATGGCTAAGGAATCCGCGTTTGAAGCCTGGCTGACGAGTGTCAATCAAGAGGAATCCTGTGTACTTGCGACGATATTGGAAACGGAGAAACCTGTAACAATTCAGGACGGGTTTCGTATGTTTATTTCTGAGAAGGGTACACAGATCGGACATCTTGGAAGTGAAACGATTAATCAGCAAATTAGAGAATTAGCTTTAATTAAAATGAATACTAAAACACCGAAATCTGAAACTCTAACGTTTGCACTTTCAGAGCAAGAAGAAATAAGTGTTTTTATCGATGTGTACATACCTCCAATCAATATACTAATTTTTGGGGCGGGCCATGATGCAATTCCAGTTGCAAATTACAGTGTTTCACTAGGACTGAGAACAACTGTTGTCGATTCAAGGGCTTTTTACAATAGTGAAGAGCGTTTTCCAAACACAACAAGAATCGTAACGAATGATACTGCATATAAAGAGATGGTTCATATTGGGACTCGCTCATATGTTATTTTGATGAACCACCATTTAGAACGTGATCAAGAAGCCTTAAAATTTGTTCTTAATTCACAGGCGCCTTATATTGGGGTACTTGGTCCGCGCTCCCGTAGAGTCCGAATGATAGATGCTTTGGAAGAAGAAGGTATTGTTATTACTGAGGAACAACTTAGTCGTGTATATAGCCCAATTGGTTTAGATATCGGCGCTAGTTCTTCTGAAGAGATTGCAATCAGCATTCTAGCCGAAATAATCGCGCTTAGAAACGGACATAATGGTGGTTTTTTACGAGGATCCGAGTACATCCACAAAAATTAGCGAATCTTTATATTATGAATCATGAAAGGACACGTGATGAATCAATCTATTTCTGCACTTATTCTCGCGGCGGGGACTTCTAGTAGGATGGGTGAGCCCAAACAACTTCTACGTCTAGGGGATAGTTTGCTCTTAGAACATACAATTTATCGGTTGCTAAATGAACGCTTTGCTGAAGTACTTGCAGTGATTGGACACCAGGCAGAAGAAATTAGAACAAGAGTCCAGATTGATAATACTAGTTTCAAGTGGATAGAAAATAAGGATTACCTCACTGGACAAAGTTCTTCGTTAAAAAAAGGTGTAGAATATTTAAAGGAAGACCATTCAAACGCAATGGTGTTTTTAAGTGATTTACCTTTTATCTCAGAGGAAACAGTTGATTTAATTTATAAAGCTGGAAAAATTCAAATGAATAAAAGTGAAACACCTTTTGTCATACGTCCAACATATAAAAACGTTCCGGGACATCCTGTTTTTTTCGGTAATATCAATCAAAATCTTTTTGCAGAGTTAGAAGGGGATACAGGAGGGAAATCAATCATGAATAGAATTCCCAATCGCATCCTAATTAAGGTAGAAGACTCTGGTATACTATTTGATATAGATACACCAGATGATTATACAAAAGCTAAATTGAAATGGAGGGAATCTAATGAGTAGCTGCCCAATTGATCATAAAGTTGAAGATGTACGCCAAAAATTAGAAGATCAACAGCCACATCTTCCGAAAAGTTTATATGAAAAATGCAAACAGTTTTTAGAACAAGCAAGCGATCAATCCGTTTTGAATGAAGTCTTTCATTTATTAAAAAAATATGATTTGGCAACTGATGAAGTCAAAAACGAAAGAAACAGTAAGTTGGAAAAAGTTATATAAGGTTTCTTCAGGGAGCAAATTTGGTTAAAGGCACGCACAACTTTCATTATAAGTTTGCGTGTTATTTTAATTTCAGCAATTCAGGGTTTATTACAAATTTGAGTGTAACCGATTTAGATTCCTTTCCATATGTATAGAGTGGAGAGGGGACGATTGGGTGGTTTCATTAACATCAGTTATTATTGAAGGTCACACTTTTACTACTGTCACTGTTCGATTACCGAAAACAACATTGCTCACTATTTCAAACGAATTGGGGTATATAATGTGCGGAGCGTTAGATGTTGGGTTATTGAATACCCGGTTACGAGATCGAAATATCATTGCTGGTCGCGCAGTTGGCGTCAAAACAATTGATGAATTATTAAAAGCACCACTTGAATCTGTCACACTTGCCGCAGAAAAACTTGGTATTCATGAAGGAATGACAGGTGAAGAAGCGTTGTTAAAAATGATCTAATAAGTGCTTAACTCAGTCGGATAAATTTGACTGAGTTTTTTTGTATCTATTTCACTTGAAATTGAGTACAATAAATCTCTATATATTATATATCTTTTTCCAATTGGAAATATCTATCTCTATAGATGTTAATAAAGGGAACATGTTTTATTGGAACCAACCATGCTGAGGCATAACTGATAAACTTAGGAGGTACTTATGTTTTT
The DNA here is from genome assembly GCF_054482775.1 of Sporosarcina sp. CAU 1771. Taxonomy (NCBI): domain Bacteria; kingdom Bacillati; phylum Bacillota; class Bacilli; order Caryophanales; family Caryophanaceae; genus Sporosarcina; species Sporosarcina sp. CAU 1771. The sequence continues at coordinate 18,280 of NZ_JBTLRN010000034.1, forward strand.
TATAGAAGCGAAACGAATTGTTGTTGTTATTTTAGGTTCTTTATTAGTTGCGATTTCACTTAACTTCTTTTTAATTAATGCGAATGTCTATGCCAGTGGGTTTGCAGGTGCTGCGCAAATTGCTTCAAGTGTATTTGAAGATCACTTAGGATTGAACGTAAGCACCGGTATTTTATTATTACTTTTTAATATTCCTGTTTTCGTTTTAGGTTGGTTTAAAGTAGGTAAAGGATTTACCATTTACAGCATAGTTTCAGTTATTTTCGCAACCTTTTTCCTAGAAATTCTCCCCGTATTATCCGTTTCGGAAGATATTATATTAAACGCTGTATTTGGTGGGGTTATTGCGGGAATTGGTGTTGGGATTTCATTGAAATTGGGCGCTTCGACAGGTGGTATGGATATTGTTGCGATGTTCTTATCTCGATTACAAGACAAACCAATAGGAACATATTTTTTGATGCTAAATGGAGTTATTATTGTTTTAGCAGGTATTTTATATGAACCTGAAAACGCGTTGTATACAATGTTAACATTATATGTAACGACAATTGTAATCGATACGATTCATACGCGTCATGAAAAAGTAACTGCAATGATTGTGACAAATAAACCCGAAGAATTAATAAAAGCGATTCATCAAAAAATGGTGCGTGGAATCACAATATTGCCTGCAAAAGGTGGATATTCACAGGAAAATAAAAACATGCTTTATTTAGTTATTACACGCTATGAACTATATGATTTAGAAACAATTATTACTGAAACAGATCCTAATGCATTTACAAACATTGTACAAACAGTTGGGATATTTGGATTCTTTAGACGTGAAGGTGAAATGGTTACAAAAGAGTAAGCGTATCATTTACCTCTTTTTGTTCATCCTAACATAAGGAGGTGTGACGCAATGTCCCAAGTTATTTTATGTGAAGTGAATAACTGTAAGTTTTGGGGTCATGGTGACAAATGTAATGCGAAATCGATTTATATCGTTAGTCAAAAAGGCAAAAGAGCTGCAAGCAGTGAAGAAACAGATTGCAAAACATTTGTTCCAAGAGACTAAAACAACTTAGTTCCCAAACCCCTTATGCTGAAATAGCGTAAGGGGTTTATTAATTGTTAATTTGAGAAACATTCCTAATTTTTATACGTTATATATGTGGGTGCTTTTCTTTCAATTACAATCCGATTAGGAGGAAATAATGGAGTTAATCAGACATTACATAGAAAACATGATTTTTTATATGTTAGTTGCAGTTCCTTTTTATGGTGTGGGAAGGGTTTTCTATCTAAAAAAAAAGAAAGCTAATTTAGATTTTAAACGAGAACTTATTTTAACCATATTTACTTTATATAGTATTGGATTAGCATCTCAAACAATTATACCTAGATGGAGTGCTGGTATTCTTACAGAAACCGGAAAGTTTTATTTTGATGTTTATATAGTAAATGAAATGGCAGGGAGAAACTGGGTGCCTTTTGATACAATTAACAATTACTTTTCTCCAACTAATGAAAGTGTCAATGATTGGAATAGTATTTCTATACTCAATCTTGCGGGGAACGTCTTTTTATTTTCTCCAATTGGTTATTTTCTACCTTATTTATGGAGAAGATGGCGGTCATTTATAAAGATATTGTGTGTGGGGATAATCGTACCTTGTTTCATTGAGTTTGTGCAATTATTTATAGGTCGTAGTTCGGATATTGACGATATTATTTTAAATGCTTTTGGGGTTCTAATCGGTTACGGCGTTTATAAATTGTTGAATTTAATTACTAATAATCTATCTTCTAAGCAAGAACCTTTCTTAAATTAAATAAGTTGGGAGGGGCGAACCTATGAAAAGTAAGAAGTATATTATGGTATTCATTTTTGTCATTATCTGTCTTCTAGCATTTAATCTACTCAAGAAAGATGTCTGGGACGTAAACTTCAAATTACTTAAAGGTAAAATCTTAGCTGAAGTAGTGGAAGGAAATCAGTTGGACCTATCAGAATTTACTCCTTTTGAGTGGGATGTAGTATATTGCTTTGATCCCTACGTTTCAAAAGATGAGATCTATGAAACGATCGGATACAAATGGGATCGAATTAGTGAAACGGTTAGCGAAGGAATGAATCAAATCGTTTTCATGAAAGATGAAAAAGTGATCTGCTATATTTATGGATATCCGGAAAGCAATCAGTTTGGTATTTTTTTTGATGGCTCAGATTCAATAGGTAATGCAGTAAGATTATTTTCAAAAGATCATGATACTTTTGATGTAATGAAAGAAAAGGGAGCTATTTACTTAACGAGTTTTAAATGAACTTTCAGAAGAGGTGATTAAAGAGGTGATATCCTTCATAATCATCTTTTTTGTATGAAATAGATGATAAGATAGTACATATAGAGTATGCTTTCGACTAGAAAATGAGGTGTTGTGAAGATGGCTTTATCTGTACATCCGATTTCATTAATGAGCCAAGTATATCGAAGGGTTATACCTATTGCTCACAAGGAGCTTCAATATTGGAAACAACTTGCAAATAAAATTCCAAACACAGAACTTAGAGAACAAGCACTATCAAGCATTGAAAATAAAACCTTCCATTGTGAAGGCGGTTCAATAATGGGATTAGCTGCTTTAGAGCAAAAAGACATAGCAATTCAATTTATTGTTGCTTATCAGACAATCAGTGATTATTTGGATAACTTGTGTGATAGAAGCACATCACTAGACCCGGCCGACTTCTCAGCCCTACATGAGGCGATGGAGGACGCATTAACGATTGATGCACCTATAAGAGCATACTACCGGAATCGTGATGACAGAGAGGATGGTGGTTATCTCGTCGAACTAATTCAAACCTGTCAGTCGGCCTTACGTAAAGTACCGAACTACAAAACGATAAAGCCATATTTACTTGAACTATGTAAGTATTATTGTGATTTACAAATCCATAAGCATGTACGAAAAGAAGAGCGTGAGGATCGATTAATCAATTGGTTTACCGAGCATAAGACTAAGTTGCCAACAATGGGATGGCATGAATTTGCCGCCTGCTCTGGTTCTACTTTAGGGATTTTTTGTTTTGTTTCTTATGCGCTACGTGAAGACTTTGAACCGAAGCATGCGGATATGATTCATGATGGTTATTTTCCATATATTCAAGGCCTTCATATTTTATTAGATTATTTTATTGATCAAGAGGAAGATCGCGAAGGCGGAGATTTAAACTTCTGCTTTTATTATTTGGATGAAAATGAACTAGCCGATAGACTCATTTATTTTTTTCGAGAAGCAATTACACACATAAAAGAGTTGCCCGATAAGAAATTCCATCAATTAATCACTAAGGGTTTGTTAGGTATCTATCTTTCTGATCGGAAAGTGAATAAACAACAAAATGTGAAACGAATTGCAAAAAGAGTGATAAAAAAAGGCGGATTAGTAAGTGCATTTTTCTATTGGAATGGAAGAGTTTATAGAAGCTTTCAAAAGAAATAATCCATTTATTCGTAGTGTTAAAGTCAATGTAAACTTAAAATATCATATTAAGTACTACTGTACTTGATATGAGATAAATAAGCTCTGTTTCAAAACGAATTGTCATTGTTTTGGAACGGGGTTTCTTTTTCTTTATTTCTAATGTTTGTTTTTCAGAGTTTCGGGGCAATACTTGTTGGACAAACTTTAAGAATAACAGAAGGAGGAAGTACATTGTTTAACTTAAAAATTATATTGGTAGCAACAATCTTAGTCTTTTCAGCTTATTCAGTAACATATGCATCGCCTTTTACAGCGGGTGACGAAACCTATCTCTCACAGGAAGCAAAAATCATCATGGAAGAATCTATGGAACTTGAAGTACCATTTCAAGAAGCGTTGGATGTTGCAACCACAGTGGTCTATCCACATAAGGAAATAAAACCTGATATCTATACTGTCATAAAAGGTGACAATCTATCTCGAATTGCACGAGCGCATGAAATATCTTTAAATGCACTCGTATATTGGAATGAATTAACAACGGATTTAATTCATCCTGGTGACGAACTAATTGTCAGTGGCAATGAAGATACAATAGAAATAGTACATTTAAAAGAAAATAGAACGTTAGCAGTTAATAACAAAAAGACGAGTACCAAACAAGGAAACGTAAATTCATCAAAACCAAAAGCAGCAGAAACAACGGTAAAGCCAAAAGCCGCCATTCCAGAATCAACCGCAAGCGTTGGAAAAGAAATGACGGTTACGGCCACTGCATATACAGCCTATTGCAAAGGGTGCTCAGGAACCACAGCATATGGTATTGATTTACGATCCAATCCAAATCAAAAAGTAGTGGCTGTAGATCCAAGAGTGATTCCATTAGGTACGAAAGTTTGGGTAGAAGGCTATGGAGAAGCGATTGCAGGGGATACAGGCGGAGCCATAAAAGGCAATAAAATTGATGTGTTTATTCCCTCTTATGAAAGCGCAATGAAGTGGGGAAGAAAACAAGTTAGAATTAAAGTTTTGAATTGATAAACTTAAAATTAAACAGCGCACGAATAGATGTGAATGCTTAAATATGTGAAGTGAAACATACAATAAATAGTGGTCAGGGGCTATCCAAAAGGTAGCCTCTTTTAAGTCTTAGCATAAACATTGCAATGGTCTATTTATTAGCCCATAATAAATAGTTACAACTTTTATTAAGGGGAGAACTACATACAATGAAAATTAATATAAAGAAAAAGGCAAATCTGCATGACCAGGGTCGATTATTAGTGAAATGTCCGGATAAACCTGGTATTGTTTCCGCAGTTTCGACATTTTTACATAAGCATGATGCAAATATTATTGAATCTAGTCAATACACTAGTGATCCTGAAAGCGGGACATTTTTTATTCGCATTGAGTTTCACTGCCCTGGATTAATTGATAAGGCGCATCAGTTGGAAATGGATTTTGCTACACTTGCCGCTAATCATTCTATGGATTTTAAATTCTCTTATGGAAATGAACAAGTTCGTTCTGCCGTTTTTGTATCTAAAGAAACGCATTGTTTAATGGAAGTGTTATGGGAATGGCAAAATGGGGACTTGGATACAGATATCGTTGTCGTTATTAGTAATCATGAAGATGCAAGAGAAATGGTAGAATCAATGGGGATTCCATTCCATTATATTCCTGCAAACAAAGACATTCGAAAGCAAGTTGAAGAAGAGCAGATTCGCCTCATGGATGAGTATGATGTAGATTTACTAATATTGGCTCGATATATGCAAATTCTTACTCCTGAGTTTGTTACCCACTTTAAAAACCGAATTATTAACATTCACCATTCATTTTTACCAGCATTTATTGGAGCAGGACCTTATGAACGCGCATATGCTCGTGGTGTAAAGCTAATCGGTGCGACTTCGCACTATGTTACCAATGACCTTGATGAAGGCCCGATTATTGAACAGGATATCGAGAGGGTAGATCACCGCGATACTGTGGCCGATTTAAAAAAGATTGGTAGCCGAATTGAACGACGTGTACTCGTAAAAGCAGTAAAGTGGCATCTTGAAAACCGAATTATTGTAGAGGGAAATAAAACCATTGTATTTCATTGATTAACATATAAAAAAAGTTAGTAAACTCAAATGAGAACCCGTTCAGTTCACTGGTACAAAATTTGAATTGACAAGCGAAATAACATTGAATTAAAACAATTATCAGCATCGCAAATAGCGGTGCTTTTCTATATTAAAAAAGGATTTATGTGGAAATTATGGTATGATAAGAGTAGGTAAAATATATATTTAGTATTCAACAAACAGGCCAAAATCGAATGTAGAAAACTGTTGCTTTGCGTTCCGGCGTACGCTTTCCGCGGGCACGGCTTCAATCTCCTCGTCCGCTTCGCTACCTGCGGGGCTTTCAGCTCGCGCTGTTCCCGCTGGAGTCGACGCCTGCACTCCAAGCAACGGATTGTATTAAGTATAAAGTGTCCATTCAACAATCGGGCCAGTTCGACAAGTTCTGTGATAAATGCCTTTGGCATGAAAACACAGGAAGTTTATGAAATAAATTTCAACTTTACAATTGAAGATAGGAATGAAGAAACCATGTTTTCTGAAACTATCTCATCGATACTCCTG
>NZ_JBTLRN010000035.1:0-24157 GCF_054482775.1 Sporosarcina sp. CAU 1771
AAGTAAGTAAGATCCCTCAAAGATGATGAGGTTGATAGGTCCGGGGTGGAAGCGCGGCGACGCGTGCAGCTGACGGATACTAATTGATCGAGGACTTAACCTAAAGTAATCAGGTTTGCTTGATTCACAAACCGTTTCGAAGAACCCTAATGTCTGTTTTATCCAGTTTTGAATGAGCAAATATTATTTTTTTGAAAATAATGCTTGTATAATTCTATATACTTGATATAATGAATAATGTCTTTCAAAAAAGACCTTACAGGTCTAGTGATGATGGCGAAGAGGTCACACCCGTTCCCATACCGAACACGGAAGTTAAGCTCTTCAGCGCCGATGGTAGTTGGGGGTTTCCCCCTGCAAGAGTAGGACGTTGCTAGGCACTAAAGAAGTTATTTCCTTAAATGGAGATAGCTTTTTTTGTTTGTTCTAAAGGAATTGAAAATGTATGAACCGAAGGTTAGGTATTCCAATGAGTAACCTACAGCGAGAAAGAGGAGGGACGAGGAGTTCGAGAAAGCAAGGAAGTGAGGACCGGAGCGTATGCCATACGCGAGGATCTGAACGGACGAAGCTGACGAAGAAATCCGAAGTCCATCGTCTTTCGAAGCCCGAACACGGAAGTTAAGCTCACACGCCGATGGTAGTTGGGGGTTTCCCCCTGCAAGAGTAGGACGTTGCTAGGCACTAAAGAAGTTATTTCCTTCAATGGAGATAGCTTTTTTTGTTTGTTCTAAAGAAATTGAAAATGAATGAACCGAAGATTAGGCATTCCAATGAGTAACCTACAGCGAGAAAGAGGAGGGACGAGGAGTTCGAGAAAGCAAGGAAGTGAGGACCGGAGCGTATGCCATACGCGAGGATCTGAACAGACGAAGCTGACGAAGAAATCCGAAGTCCATCGTCTTTCGACGCCCGAACACGGAAGTTAAGCTCACGCGCCGATGGTAGTTGGGGGTTTCCCCCTGACAGAGTAGGACGTTGCTAGGCACTAAAGAAGTTATTACCTTCAATGGAGATAGCTTTTTTTGTTTGTACTAAAAGAATTGAAATTGTATGAACCGAAGGTTCGGTATTCCAGTAGTAACCTACAGCGAGAAAAATGTATTATTATTATTATTAATGGGAGTTATTTTTTATTCTAAATATCAAGTTTTAGTAAGGTAAGTTCAATATAAATAGAAAATGTGTGAGGTTCCCTGTAGAATCAAAGTTGACTATTACTAAAGTAGGAATTGGTATGTTCAAGCTTGCAAAGAGGAAATGACGTCAATATCCTTTTTGCGATAGTCTCACAGTATGTGATAAACTATTACATAAATAAAGGAGTGCTTAGTATTGAAGATAGAACCATCGTTAAGAATGTCGATATTTGAACCGTCCATATTTGGAGAACTGAAAGCAGCAACGGAAGCTAAATTAGCAACAGGTGCTGAATTAATTAATTTAAGTCTTGGAAGTCCAGACCTCCCACCCGATGAAAGAGTGAGGCGTGTTCTATCAGAACAAAGCATACAGGCAAGTACATACGGATATACACTTGGTGGTACAAAACGATTTCATGAATCAGTTGCAAACTATTATGAAAGACGTACAGGTGTCCTACTAAATCCAGAAACAGAAATTATTCAAACAATGGGTTCCCAAGAGGGGCTTGTTCACTTTCCGTTAGCATTTTGCAACGAGAATGATATTGTATTAACGACGAACCCCGCTTATGTTGCCTACGAAGCAGGAATTAAGTTAGCGGGCGCAGTACCCTACGAAATGCCATTACGAGCAGAAAACGGTTTCTTACCAGATTTGGATATCATTCCTGAAGAGGTCGCAGAAAAAGCTAAATTGCTCATTTTGAATTTACCTGGAAACCCTGTTCCAGCTCTTCCGGATGCAGGTTTCTTTGACAAAGTTGTAGCGTTTGCGAAGAAGTATAACATCATTGTGCTTCACGACGCTGCCTATTCTGAATATTATTTTGAGGGAGATTCACCGGCCAGCTTTCTATCGACACCTGGAGCAAAAGATGTTGGAGTGGAAATCAACTCATTATCTAAAAGCTTTAGTCTTGCAGGTGCACGGATTGCATATGTCGTCGGAAATGCTGAGATTATTCAGATTTTTAAAGAATTTAAATCAAACTTAGATTACGGTACATTTGCTCCGATACAGGAAGCTGCAGCAACAGCGCTAGATCACGCGGAAGAAATTACAGATCGACTGCGTAAAGAGTTCTCACAGCGACATAAGGTTTTAATGGATGGGCTGGCGGAAATAGGATGGACTGCGACACCTTCTAAAGCAGGCATGTTTGTGTGGGCAAAATATCCTTTTGATATGGATGACAAGCAGTTTGTCTTCAAAGCAATTGACGAGTGTGGCGTAGTCATGGTGCCGGGAAGCGTCTTTGGTACGGAAGGTATTGGTTATGTCCGTATTGCACTCGTACAGGGCGTAGAAATCCTTCAAAAGGCGATTGATCAGTTAAGAAAACTTGAGCGTGTTAAAGAAAAAAATGAACTGATAAATACAATACAATTAAAATGAAGTGCAAAAAGGAACAGGCCATAAAAAACTCGCCTGTTCCTTTTTCATGTTCATTTATTAATTTCGAACGAGATAGTCAAATGCACTTAGTGAAGCAGTTGCACCTGTTCCCATTGAAATAATGATTTGTTTATGTGCCGTGTCTGAGCAGTCACCTGCAGCAAAAACACCCGGTACGTTTGTAGCACCACGTTTATCAACAACGATTTCCCCGAATTTGTTACGCTCGACTGAATCACCTAACCAGTCTGTATTCGGTACAAGCCCGATTTGAACGAATACACCATCAAGTTCAACATGATGATCCTCATTCGTTTCACGGTCTGTATACGTAATTCCATTCACGCTGTCTGTACCAGTAATTTCTTTTGTTTGAACGTTCTTCAGGACAGTTACGTTAGGAAGGCTATGAAGACGATCTTGTAATACAGCGTCAGCTTTCAGCTCTGAAGCAAATTCAAGAACTGTAACATGATTTACAATGCCAGCGAGGTCAATCGCTGCTTCGATACCCGAGTTACCGCCACCGATAACTGCAACTTTTTTCCCTTCAAACAAAGGACCATCACAGTGTGGGCAGTACGCCACGCCTTTATTTCTAAATTCAGCTTCGCCGGGAACACCGACGTTACGCCAACGAGCTCCCGTTGAAAGGATTACGGATTTACTCTTGAGAACCGCACCATTTTCAAGGCCGATTTCAATCAGATCTTTCTTTTCCAAACTTGTAGCACGTTGTAAATTCATGACGTCGATGTCGTATTCCTTTACGTGTTCCTCAAGGCTAGCTGCAAGCTTAGGACCTTCTGTTCGACTTACACTGATAAAGTTTTCAATCGTAGCTGTGTCCAAAATCTGGCCACCAAAGCGATCTGCTACAATCCCAGTACGGATTCCCTTACGTGCGGCATAAATTGCTGCACTTGCACCTGCAGGACCTCCACCAATTATAAGAACGTCAAATGGGTCTTTATTTTCGAATTCAGAAGGGTCCTGAGAACCGCCAATTTTCGCAATAATTTCTTCTAGTGAAATACGACCGCCTGAGAACTCTTCTCCATTTAAAAATACCGTTGGAACAGCCATAACCTTTTTACTTTCAACTTCTTCTTTAAACGCCGCGCCGTCCACCATTGTATGCGTAATGTTTGGGTTAAGCACACTCATAATGTTAAGTGCTTGTACGACGTCTGGACAGTTTTGACAGCTTAAACTAATGTATGATTCAAAGTTGTATTCGCCATCTAGTTGTTTTATTTGGTCAATAATCTTTTGATCGATTTTTGGAGCACGTCCACTTACTTGTAATAAAGCAAGAACTAATGAAGTGAATTCATGTCCAAGTGGAATACCTGCAAAAGTGATGCCGGTATCTTCGCCGATTCGGTTCACACTGAAGCTTGGTGTTCTTTCTAATTCAGCTTCTTCTACTTTAATATGAGAAGACATGGATTCTAATTCTTTCATTAAACCGTTCATGACGTTAGACACAGCATCATTTCCTGTACTAACTTTTAAAAGGATGTCATTTTCCATCATTTCAAGGTATTGGGCTAATTGTGCTTTTATCTCTGGTTCTAACAAAGTTCATCATTCTCCTTACCATTTTCTGGATTCGATATAGATTTAAAAAAATAGCGGGGATGCCCCCGCTATTTCAAATTAGATTTTACCGACTAGGTCGAGGCTTGGCTTAAGTGTTGCTGAGCCTTCTTCCCATTTAGCTGGGCAAACTTCACCTGGATTGTTACGAACATATTGAGCAGCTTTCACTTTACCTACAAGTGTGCTTGCGTCACGACCGATGCCGTCTGCATTGATTTCTGCAGCTTGTACAACACCGTCTGGATCAATAATGAACGTACCGCGTTGTGCAAGACCAGCTTCTTCATCTAACACGTCAAAGTTACGTGAGATTCTTTGAGAAGGGTCGCCAACCATGATGTATCTGATTGAGCTGATTGCATCTGAATGGTCGTGCCATGCTTTATGTGTAAAGTGCGTGTCCGTTGAAACAGAGTACACTTCAACATCAAGCTCTTTTAACGTTTCATATTGGTTCTGAAGGTCTTCTAGTTCTGTAGGGCAAACGAAAGTAAAGTCTGCTGGGTAGAAACATACAACGCTCCACTTCCCTTTTAAGTTCTCATCAGTAACCTCAATGAATTGTCCGTTCCCTGCATTGTAGGCTGAAGCTTTAAATGATTCGATTGTTTTACCGATTTGTGACATGAATAAATTCCTCCTAGATAATATTTATAGTTAGTTTAGGTAGTAATAACAAATCCTAAACGGCAGTATGAACTTTTGTTTAATTACTGCTCCTTAACTATAATGATTCTAATCCTATAACTATTATCATATAACTAAAATTGTTTGTCAACGAATACACTCATATGAACAAAAATACCGTATTTACTGGAGCAGAAGCTATTATTCCCTCAAATTATCTTCATAGAATTTGAAAATAAACAATCTCATATTCTCAATTAAAATTAGATATTCTCTATTAGTCAATATATTGTGAACCTTTAGAAATCTTTGTTCGTTAAAAGGATAAATCAATTTTTAATACCTCTATATGTTTTACAAAGTAAGTCCGCCATGTAAAATGAAAGGAAAGGGGAGATGCCGAATGAAGATACTCGTTGTCGATGACGATCCTAATATTTTAGAACTTGTTCGCATTCAATTAAGTGCTGCAGGATACAAGGTACTTACAGCTTCCGATGGATTCGAAGCATTAGAGAAACTAGACGAGGATTTTCCTGATTTGGCTGTCGTAGATGTCATGATGCCAGGTATGGATGGATATACACTTACGAGGAAAATTAGAGCGAGCGCAGAGATTCCGGTTTTACTGTTAACGGCAAAAGGCGAGCTTGAGGATAAAGAGAAGGGATTTCTTGCAGGATCTGATGATTATGTCGTGAAACCTTTTGAACCGAAAGAATTATTATTCCGCATTAACGCTATTTTACGAAGATATGACAAAGCGGTAGATGTGTTTATTCAAGCGGGGCCGCTTAAAATTAACCGACAAAGCTATGAGGTGTCTGTGGGCAAAAAAGTACTGTTGCTTCCATTGAAGGAATTTGAATTGCTCTCTGTTTTGGCTTCAAGGGTCGGCACGGTATTCACTCGAGAGCATTTAATAGAGCGAGTTTGGGGATATGACTATGAAGGGGATGAACAAACGTTAAACGTCCACATTAAAAGGGTGCGGGACAAGTTAGAGAAGCTGACGGAAGAGGTAACAATAATGACTGTGAGAGGTGTAGGCTACAAACTTGAGGTGTCAGTGACATGAGGTCGCTTTATGGAAAATTCATTGCGATTACCATTGCAATCATGACAGTGAGTGCACTCATTGCCTTTCTATCTGTAAATACATATTATCATCAGAAGTTGAAAGGGCAGAACGATGAAAAGAACGTTTCAATCGCAAAAAGCATCGCATTGTTTATTAATTCAGCGGAAGATTTGGATCTAGACGCTTATTTAGCAACGCAAGCGGCCGTTGGTTACAAATTAGTTGTGGTGGATGATCAGTTAGAAGAAAAGTATTATGGGATACCGTTTCGTGTAAATAATCTAACACCCGATGCAGTTACTCAAGTATTTCAAGGGGATACGTATCATGGAATGAGAGATCTTCCGGGTGAAACATTTGTTACAGGTTTTTTCTCAGATGAGGTGGCAAATACCGTTGGTGTACCGTTTACTTATGAAGGAAAAACCTATGCACTCTTTCTTAGACCAGATATAAAAATGCTGTTTACAGAAGTTCATGTTATTCTCGGTGGAATGGTGTTTGTCATGGCCATTATTAGTTTGCTTTCCATGCTTGTTGTTGCCAAAAAGGTCGTTGAGCCAATTACGAAATTGACTGCTGCAACGAAAAAAGTTGGGGAAGAGCGATTTACGGGAATATTAGACATTAATCGAAGAGATGAAATCGGACAACTTGCAAAGAGTTTCCAACAGATGACGGAAAAGTTGGGTGAGAATGATCGCATAAGAAAAGAATTCATAAGTGATGTCTCTCATGATTTTCAATCTCCTTTGCTCAATATAAAAGGTTACTCGGAACTGCTACTAGATAGCGAATTGTCACATGAAGACCGAAAAAGTTATGCGAAAGTGATTCAGTCTGAAACAGAGCGCCTATCTTCCTTAACCAAACAGCTCTTGTTCTTAACGTCACTTGACCAACTTTCTTCTCCGCTTGAAATAAAAACCTTTCAGCTAGACGAACAATTAAAAGAAGTCGTTCGGAAATATAGATGGTTGCTTGAAGAAAAGGAAATGTCATTATCAATGGATTTAGATGATGCTGAGCTGACTGGTGATCCAGCGTTTTTAGAAAAAGTGTGGGAAAACCTTTTGTCCAACGCGTTGAAGTATACGGAAGCCGGCGGGGTCATTGATATCGAGTTAACTGACCGGCCTAATGATGTAGAGATTATATTTCAAGATAACGGAATCGGTATCCACCAAGGTGAAATAAGCCGTATATTCGATCGTTTTTACAGGGCTGACGAATCTAGAACGGGTGAAATAGGAGGAACCGGACTCGGATTATCTATCGTTCAGCAAGTTGTAAAATTGCATAAAGGTACAATAGAAGTTGTTAGTGAGAAAGAGATTGGAACGACTTTCACGGTCAAATTGCCAAAATTGTAATGTACTGTTCACCTTCCGTTCATGTTGGTACATTAAGATAAGGGTATAATATGAAAAACATAGGAGGAATTTTAGATGCAAGAGAAATGGAGTTTACGACTTATTCGTGTAGCAGCACTATTTGGTTTAATAGGAACGGTATTAGGTTCACATATGGCGGGTTCGGGGTCTTACGCACTTCGACCAATTCACGCTCATATTTTGTTAGTTGGTTGGCTATCTGTTTTCGCATGGGGGATTTTTTACAAAACGTATAAAGTTCGTGCAAGTAAGTTGATTTCCGCTCAAGGGTGGACAGCAATCATTGGATCGATTGGACTTACTGCAGGTATGTGGTTGCAGTTTATTCAACCATTTGGTGTGAATGAAACATTTTCACTTATCTTTTATATCGTAGGAGGTACAGTTTTACTCGTCAGTTTTGCGTTGTTTGTCATCGTGACGTTTCTTGTTGAAAAAGACGGGAAACGATAATGCGTAAAGCCAAATTGCAAGAAAAAAAGTATGGATTATTTCTCTAAGCCTTTGGATTGCAGGTGCAATTCTTTTATCTGGACTTGCTCCAGTGGCAAAAGAATTTGTTCAGGCAAATAAAGACGGTGGTTTGCCAGCGGATGCGGAATCCGTTATCGCAGATCGTAAGCTAGAGCAATATTTTCCACAAGACGTGGATTACCTTTACTTTCAGTGCTTTATAAAGAGGATAAATTAACAGATGAAGAGATAATGAGTTTCGCGGAAACATTGGAAGGGTCCGGCCGCTATAGATTCTGATGCAACCGAGCTCTTTAGCCAAGCCGACGTAGTATTATTGTTAACGACGATTGGATTACTGTTTGTATTGCTACTTATTATTTATAGATCCTCTTTACTCACACTTATTCCGTTAGTAGGGGCGGCGATTGCCTATGCGGTAGTTGACCGAGTGATTGGATTATCCGCCTCGTTCGGCCGCTTCTAATTCCTGCGATATTAATTCTGTTAGGAAAATGGAGTTTCTGGCCTAAAAAGATGAAGCAATCGACTTTTCGTAAATGCACATGAATTCTTCCCTCTTTACAGAAAATGGCGCATGCATTACTGGTTTTCCTTCGCCAGGAGTTCTAATTTACGTATTAATTAGTTGGCTAGCTTAATCGGTACACGGGGAGAAAACGTTAAAAAGCATAGTAAATAGGGACGCAATTCACACTTGAATTGATGTCCCTATTTTTTTGGGTATTTCTATGATTATGGCAAATACCGATAGGAAATTGCATTACAATTTGTAAACGAATTTCCAACGGTACATAAGTGATAATGGCCCTATAACAAAATGATAGTGAAAATTTGTTTGTTTCGAATTAATGAAACTTATCTGTTATTAAGAACGTATCAGTATTAGTGCATTGAGTTATTCGACAAACGGTCCAACCGAACATAGATAAATTGTTGCTTTCCGTTCCGGCGCACGCTTTCCGCGGGCGCTGTTCCCGTTGCAGTCGACGCCTAAACTCCAAGCAACGGAGTGTATTAAATATAAAGTGTCAATTCAACAATCTGGTCCAATTAGTTGCAATTACGGAACCATTTACCATCCCACTCCGTCTTAATTAATATGAATTTTCTGTGTGAATGGGGGTATAAATATGTGGTTAATATTAGGAATTATCGCGATAATAGCAACTTGTATAAATCTTTATATGTATGAGACAGGCAAAGATTATCAATTGGCAATGGCAATGGGATTGTCATTTACAGCACTAACACTTGTTGCCCAATACAGTATGGTGTCCAAATGGGTAAAGGTGGATGATTGGGGTGCTTTATTAGATGTAGTGCCTGGTATGGAAAGGGCCTTATGGGTTTTGACGATTATTTCGATTTTATTAAATATAACTCCTATACTTTTAGAGTTGAAAAACAAAAAATAATTATTGTGTTTATTTTTATTTGCAACTAATGGGTGCGAATGTGTCACAAGTATTTTATGCGGACACCTAGTTAATCGGAGTGGAAGCCGGCGACTCTGGGAGGATCAGCAAGACAGGTGAAACAACAGCGGGTTGGTCCACCGCTTGCCCTCCAGAACGCGTCCGGCTGCAACGCAGATTAACGAGCTTAACCCTACTCCAGATTTTGGGTGCGATTGTGTCACAAGTATTTTATGCGGACACCTAGTTAATCGGAGTACAAGACGGCGACTCTGGGAGGATCAAGCGGAACAAGTGAAACAACAGCGGGTTGGTCCACCGCCCGCCCTCCAGAACGTGTTAGGGAAAGATTGACCCTCATCTTTCGGCACTTAGGGTCTGGAACGGAAGTCAACGTTTTAGATGTTCTCCGCTCAGGTGAGATTGTTGAATAGTTAATAACGTAAATGGACCTTATGGGTCTTTTTTTCTTTATTAGTCTTTTATCAACACTATTATTTAACAGATTCTTTCTTTTTCTACTGTAAATATGGCTGCTTATCATACGCTAATTTGGCTGCATTTTTGCATTTCCTTACCACCAGACTATTTTCAATTAACTGACTATAATGGTATGGTAATATTCTAATAGAACTGGTTCAATTCATTTGACCAAAGGGGATGAAATCTGTGCTTATGGAAACAAGGTCAAGTACTGGAGAGAAGAATGGGGTTTCTTATTTAAATGGGAAAATTAAATTCCATGGCGTCGCATTAAATGTTTATAGTTTTGTAGTCGATGGTGTACTAATTGATACTGGGGCGGAGTCATTACGCGAACACTTTGAACAATTCATTGACGAGGCAGATTTTGATCAAGTTATGCTAACTCATTATCATGAAGATCATACAGGCTGCGCGGCTTACATCAAGAAAACAAAGAAAGTCCCGATATATTTAAGTGGAAAAACAATTGAACATTGTGCGCAAGAGGCAGATTATCCTTTGTACCGTCAACTTTTTTGGGGGAAAAGAAGACCATTTCAAGCACAGGAGATGCCAGAAACGTTTATCTCTAGAAATGCACAATGGGATGTTATTGATACCCCTGGTCATTCTTATGATCACAAAGCTTTATTAAATCGGGAAACAGGTCAATTGTTTACGGGGGATTTATTTGTCAACGAACAGACAAAAGTAATCTTAACCGAGGAAAGTATCCCGGCAATTATTCAATCATTAGAAAAAGTACTAACGTATGGCTTTGAAGATGTATTTTGCAACCATAGGGGACTTGTAAAAGAGGGTCGCCTTGCGCTTGAACGAAAGTTAGATAATTTATTAACTATGCAACAGGATGTGCTAAATTTGCAAAAGGAAGGGGATTCAATCGAATCAATATGCAATAAGCTATTTCCAGATAAATACCCTATTATGGAAATGTCAGAAGGAGAATGGGATACACGACACATTGTTACTTCGATATTGAATGGAAAGTAATTGGTGCCATTTGATTAATTGATTCGTTTCAAAAAATAGAAGGAATTCTCGACTCGGTGAGAAGTAGAGTTTCAGTTCGAAAAAATTAATAGAGCAAGGGTTTGACGAAAAGGCTAGTTCTATCCCAGCCTCTTTAAATGCTTGTACAAAGGGTTTCTTCTTCAAATTAGTATGCCCTTAAATAGACTGAATAATTTTACTTCTAGAAGCGGGTTGACTTATTGCTAAACTCTGACTATAGTAAATATTAATTCTTGCGACAATTAAATAGTAAAGCATCACTTTCTTATCAAGAGAGATCGAGGGATAGGCCCTATGACGTCTCGGCAACAGGTTTTTTTAAAACACTGTGCCAATTCCTACAAATGCTTCGGCATTTGGAAGATGAGAACGAGATGGTTTCTTACTTTATAGAAGCCCTCTTTTTTTCTTATCTTTGTATTGATAAGTAAAAAAAGAGGGCTTTTTCGTTCTTTTAAGAAAAGTTGATGGCTGAATCATTGTTCGCGCAGAATGAGTGTTTCATGAGGAGGTCACTTGAAATGATTGAATTTAAAAATGTCACAAAGACATTCAGCCTTGGAAAGCGTGAGGTACACGCAGTAAAGGATGTTTCATTATCAATAAAGGAAGGTGAAATTTACGGAATCATTGGATTTAGTGGGGCAGGTAAAAGTACGTTACTCCGTCTAGTAAACATGTTAGAAAGACCGACAGCTGGAACGGTACACATTAAAGACATTGACGTGAGTACGCTGTCTGCAAAGGACTTGCGGAAGCAGCGACAAAATATTGGTATGATCTTTCAAAACTTTAACTTGTTTAATTCTAGAACCGTTTCTGGAAACATTGCTTATCCTTTAAAGTTAGCCGGTTTACCCAAAAAAGAAATCCAAGAGCGTGTAACAGAACTACTGGCATTCGTCGGGTTGTCAGATAAAGCTAAAGATTATCCCGATCAATTATCCGGTGGACAAAAACAACGAGTAGGGATTGCTCGAGCACTTGCTACTTCTCCAGAAGTTCTAATCTGTGATGAGGCAACTTCGGCTCTCGATCCAGATACAACAGCTGATATTTTAAGGTTACTAAAGAAAGTAAATAAAGATTTGGGAATAACGATACTTTTAATTACCCATGAAATGCATGTGATTCAATCGATTTGCGATAACGTTGCAGTTATGGAAGAAGGAGAAGTGATTGAATCGGGTGCAGTGTTCGAAACCTTTACAAATCCACAGCATTCTACTACACAACGGTTTATCCAATCGATTCAGCAAGACTTACCATCTGAAAAACTGTTAAACGAGTGGCGATCGAAAGGCGGAACAAGACTTTACCGAATTATTTTTAAAGGAGAAATAGCGAGTGACCCGGTACTTTCTCAAGTGACTCGGAAACACGGCGTAGATTTTAATATCGTATATGGTTCGGTTCGTGAGTTGCAAGAACGTTTCTTCGGGAACCTGCTTGTTTCATTTGAAGGTGATCCGGAGGCGATAAAGAACGTATTAACAGAACTTGAAACAATTGTTGATATAAAGGAGGCCATTAAAGATGAAGGTTGATTGGTCCACATTTTGGCCTCGGATTGTAGAAGCCACAGGCGAAACAATTACGATGGTAATCGCTACACTTATTTTTGGTTCAATCATTGGAATCGCAATAGGTCTATTACTATACGTAACGAGAGAAAATCACATTTTAGAAAACAAGCGTGTTTCTCAGATTTTAAATTTATTTATAAACATCATTCGCCCAATACCATTCATAATTTTCCTAGTTGCTGTATCCCAACTAACGAGATTGGTTGTAGGTACAACAATTGGTACGGCGGCAGCAATTTTTCCGATGACGATTGTAGCAAGCTTTGTTATTGCTCGAGTCGTAGAGAACAACTTGGTGAGCATCGATCCTGGTGTTATAGAAGCCGCGCAGGCAATGGGTGCAAGTCCGTTACGCATCATATTCACTGTTTTAATACCCGAAGCTTTAGGGCCATTAATTTTAGGATTGACGTTTGTATCGGTAAGTTTGATCGACTTCTCGGCAGTTGCAGGAACAGTTGGTGGGGGCGGCCTTGGACATATTGCAATGACGTATGGTTATCAACGATTCGATGGAAGCGTCATGCTCGTCACAGTTGTCATCCTGATTGTTATGGTGCAAATTGCACAGTGGATTGGCAATACACTATCTAAAAAGGTTATGCGTCGTTAATTTAATAAACAAACAAAAAAATGACTGATAAGGGAGAAATGAAAATGAGAAAATTATTGATATTGTGTTTAACGATTGTAACGGCGGCTTTATTAACTGCTTGTGGAGGAAAAGCTAGTGGAGACACCGAGGTAATTAAAGTGAAAATAGGTGTCAATGGATCTGACGGTGCACAGTGGCCAATTCTGAAAGAAAAAGCAGCTAAAGAAGGCATTGAAATCGAGCTTATCGAATTTGCAGATTACACATTACCTAACAATGCGCTTGCACAAGGGGATGTTGACTTAAACGCTTTCCAACACTTTTCATTCTTATCTCAGTACGTAAAAGAGAGTGGCAACGAGCTTGTTCCACTTGGTTCGACTGTATTTGCTCCACTCGGCGTTTATTCTGAAAAAATTACCGACATTAATGAAATAAAAGAAGGCGATAAAATTGCGATTCCAGATGACCCTTCCAACCAAGCGCGTGCGTTACGTTTACTTGAAAGTGCTGAACTAATTACGCTATCTGACGACTTTGGATTATTCGGAGACCCAAGTAAAATTACGGCAAACCCATTAAACCTAGATATCATTCCGATGGTAGCACAACAAACACCACGCGTACTTCCTGATGTGACGGCAGCAATTATTAACAACGGAATTGCAGGGCAAGCAGGATTCTCACCTGGTGAAGATCCAATCTTTAGAGAAACCGGAGACGATGAAACCATTCACCCATATGTGAATTTAATTGCGGCAAGTGCGAAGGAAAAAGACAATGAAACATTCAAACGAATCGTTGAATTGTATCAAGAAGAAGATATTTCAAAAGCAATTGACGAAGATACAAAAGGTGGATCTTACTTAGTTAAGCTAACGCAAGAAGAAATCGATACTGTGTTTGAAAATCTAAAAAAATAATCCACTAGGGGGAAGTTAGAATGAGCATAGTTAAAGAGGCAACAAAAACAATCATCCAATCCATCGAAGAGAATCGTGAGTTGTACATTCAAACAAGTCAGGAGATTCATGCAAACCCTGAGATTGGTAATGAAGAAGTATATGCATGTGCGAAGCATGTCGCAATTCTAGAAAATGCTGGATTTGAAGTGACAACGGCAGTTGCTGGACACGAAACTTCATTTTACGCAGTGAAAGACAGTGGAAAAGAAGGTCCGACAATTGCCTATCTTGCTGAGTACGATGCCCTTCCTGGACTCGGTCATGCCTGTGGACATAACATTATCGGAACGACAAGTGTTGCAGCAGGAATTGCTCTCGCTGAAACTCTTTCAGAAACAGGCGGTCGTGTCGTTGTACTTGGAACACCTGCTGAAGAAGGCGGCCCGAATGGAAGTGCGAAGGGAAGTTTCGTTAGACACGGTTACTTAAAAGACGTCGATGCCGCAATTATGATTCACCCGGCTGGGAAAACTGCGCTAACAGGGGACACATTAGCTGTAGATCCACTCGACTTTAAATTCTACGGTAAGCCAGCTCATGCATCCGGCTCACCACATCACGGCATTAATGCTTTGGATGCAGTTATTCAATTATTCAATGGGATAAGTGCATTACGTCAGCAATTAGAGTCTGATGTACGTGTTCACGGCATTATAACGCATGGCGGCGATGCACCAAACATCATCCCTGAATATGCATCTGCTCGATTTTTCATCCGAGCAGAGTCGTGGAAGAAAACGATTGAAGTCTCCGACAAGATCCGAAAGATTGCGGAAGGGGCAGCACTCGCAACGGGCGCAACAGTTAAAATTGAGCGTTTCCAAAATGAAGTGAAAGACTTTGTTCTCAACTCTGTTTTAGATAGCGTCTTAGAAGAAGAACTTACGGCTCTTGGTGAAGTTGTTCATAAAGAGAAAAGAAAAGGCAAAGGTTCGACAGATGCAGGAAACATAAGTTATGAAGTACCAACCGCACATCCTATGATTAAAATTGGCCCAGACGATCTTATCGGACACACCGATGAATTTAGAGAAGCTTCGAAATCAGAACTAGGAAATGAAGCTCTGATTACTGGAGCAAAAGCACTTGCGTCAACAGGATATCGTTTGTTAACAGATTCTGAATTGCTCCATCGTGTGAAAAAAGAGTTTGAAAGTTCGTTAGCTGCGAAGAGTAAATAACAATAGAAATAAAAGTAGTATAGATCAGAAAATGATCTATACTACTTTTATTTTGGTATCATAAGATAGGAACTAACGTGATAAAGGGGATTAAGTACATGGCTTATTGTAGGAAGTGTGGCAATGAACTGCAAGAACAGGACTTATTTTGTGAAAAGTGTGGAGCGCCCCAAAGTGATATGAAAAGGAAAACGCAATCGAGCTGGAAAAAGCCTGTAGGAATTATGTGGATAATATTACTCGTGCTTATGGTGATTGCTACGAGTGTATATTTTTTAAACAAAAGGTCTGCAGCACCACTAGTAGAAGTGAATCCAGATACGGAGATTGACAGTGAAGAAGACGAACGTACAGATGGTTTAGAAACCGTTGAAGATGAAAAAGAAACAAAGCCAATCGCTGAGTTGAAAGCCAATGCCCTTTATTCGACAAATGTGGTGGATGGAACGAATCATGCGGTTGCTTACCTTTTTCCGATAGATGGAGTAGAAACAACTTTGTCTTCCAACTTTTTTGAAGGTAAAGAAGGCGATAGATTGTATGCCGGTAAAGTGGCTATTTACTTAGTAGAAGAAAACGGAGATACCGGTGTTTTACAAGGTCAGTTTGAGGTAGAAGACGCCTTGAATCTGGAACGAGAACCTTTTCAACTTTATTCATTCAATGAACAGTCACTTGTAGGTGCATTTAGTTCGCAAACGGAACATAATAACGTACTTGCCCTATGGCATTATTCAAACGGTGAAATGAAAGAAGTGCTGTTTGATAAAAATAAAACGGTGGCGATTTCGACAAAGACGTTGAAATTTATTGATGAAGACTATATGCAAGCATATCTCTATGTGAAGAGTGAAGAAACAGGTTGGCATTTTACAACGTGGAAATGGGATTCTTCAACCTCTATGTTTACGGAATATGATAGTACCAGACATACAGATGCGGAAGAATACGGCTGGACATTGGGTGAAATGGTTGCGAACAATTGGGAAGAGATGGATTACGATTATGTTTCGTTTCCACATCTAACTTTGCCTGACGACTTGAAAGCATTAATTGAAAAAGGCATGCTTTTGGATAATAATGTGTATATAGGTAAGCCGATTGATGAGATGCTAAACGAGTACCCAGATCATACCGGAGACGATTATTTCAATGGTGGTTATTATTATATGTATCCAAATGGAATGACGATTTTCTTCGATGAGGCCATAGGGGAAATTAATAGCATTAGTCTAAACGGACAAAACTTTTTAAATGATCTTACATCTGTTCAGAAAATGCTTGGTACACCAACAGAAGAGGGCTACGACGAGATGGAAGATATAGACTATCAACTTTATAAGATAGGGCCTTACGATGTTTATGTATACGTAACGCATACTGGTGAATTCTCTCATATATGGTTAAGGGGAGACTAAGCACTTTTTGTTGAATAAAAAACCCCGTTCTACACTTAAGTAGAAGGGGGTTTTACGCATTTGCATTCGCAAAGTCTAAGGAAAGTTTTTGTCCTTCAAGCTTTAGTTTTGCGTCAAACTTACTGCCATTCGCTGCAGTAAAGCCTTTGATAATGTTTGTATGGCCTTGTGTACACAGCAGTTTCACTTGGCTTGATGTAAGTTTCTTTTTAAGAAAGATACCTGGAAAAGTTTGCTTGCACCCTTCTTTGTAGGCGGAACACCCATAAAATCCTTTGCGGGCAACAATCTTTCCTTTGCCGCAAGTGGGACAAGGGGCAACTTCTTCAATTTTATACTTCGTTTTTGAAGTAGAAGGAATGTGCTTCACTTGAAATGTAGCGGTTTCAATTTGACGGGGAACGCTTTGAATTAACGAGTCAATAAACTTTGCGATATTGGTTAGGAAATGCTCACTTGCGCCTTCGCCATTTCCTATTTTTCGTAAATAGGTTTCCCATTTGGCAGTCATGGAAGGACTAGCAAGGAGACTACCTTCAATGGCTTCGCATAAAATACGCCCTTTATCCGTAAGAACGACAATGTTTTTTGTCACTTGGATGTACCCATGCTTTTTAACGGTTTCGATAATATTGCTTCGAGTTGCTTCGGTTCCAAGTCCCTCGATTTCCTTTAAGATTTCTGTTTCCTCAAGATCCTCAACAAATTTCCCACACGTTTTCATTAATGTAATGAGCTGACCTTCTGTGAACGGTTTTGGAGGCGTTGTTTTGCCTTCGTGAATACTTATTTTACTTGCGACCGCTTCATTTTGCCGAAGTGTGGGCACACGCTCCTCTTGTTCTTTTGAATTGCTTGGAAAGAGTTCCTTCCACCCGATGCTTTTCTCTGTTTTTCCGGTTGTGAAAAAAGGAAGCTGATTGACCTCTGTCGTTACTTTCGTTTCAGTGTACAAATAATCAGTGTGAAACATCGAAAGCGTCGTTCGAACAACTTCTTCGTACAATTTACGCTGATCAGGCGCTAATTTTGAAAGGGCAGCCTCTGTTGGAATCTTTTTCGTAGGAATAATCGCGTAATGTTCCTGAACTTTTGCGTTGTCTACATACCTTTTTTTAGGTTGTCGAGAGGGTACAGCGAATGGCTGTTTGATTAATTGCTGGTAGCCTTCTAATTGATCGGCCAGATAGGCAAATTCGCTTGTAGTAATATGACGTGAATCAGTTCTTGGATAGGACACGAGCTTTTTTTCATACAGAGCTTGCATGGTCTTTAACACATTTGCGGGACTCATTTTCCATCTACGGTTTGCCGTCGCTTGTAAGGAGGATAACGAGTGCAGTTGAGGCGGAGGAATTCGCTTATCCTTTTGTTGAACGGACGTCACTATACCAGGTGAGTTAGGTTGAATCGCGTGTTTCTTAAGTAAAGCAACCAGTTCTTCCCGTGTTTTCATCCGTGCTTTCGCCTTTCCCTTATAACCCCCATTTTCAGCCGTGAAAAATGCATCGGCTTCAAAGAAAGGTTCGGAAACAAACGCTTCGATCTCTTTTTGGCGTTCATAAATAAGGTAAACGGTAGGTGACTGAACCCTTCCAATTGGAAAGACTTGCTCGTAGCCTTTTGCTTTAAGTAACAGCGTGTACAGGCGGGAACCGTTCATACCGACAAGCCAATCACTAATTTGGCGGGACTTGGCTTCTTCATAGAGCAGCAGATCTTTTTCGTTGTCCTGTAAGTTCATAAATCCATTTCGTATTTCATCGATTTCTAAGGAATTAATCCAAAGTCGTTTAATTGTTTTGTTTCGTGCTCCAGTTTGATTGAAAATACTATAAAAAATATTGGATCCTTCTCGGTCGATATCGCATGCATTAATGACGACATCTGCTTCAAGAATTAACTTCTTTACGACTTGAAACTGAGGATACTTTCCTTTCGCAACTTGAAACTCATAGCGTTCCGGAAGAATTGGTAAACTCCCGAGTGACCATCGATTCCACCGTGCATCGTACGCTTTTGGTTCTTTTAATTCAACGAGATGTCCAATGCCCCAAGTGATTGTTGCCCCTTGAGGAAATAGTTTACTATTCGCCAATTCAATATGGGTTTTGTGGCGACTTTTGACAGTAAACGCTTCGGCGTATGCTTTTGCTTGGGATGGTTTTTCTGCAAAAATGACTGTTTTCATAACAACACCTCTTTGGCTTCATTGATAGAAGCGCTAGTTCTGTTAGTATCTCATAAAATGAAGGAGTTTACGAAAATATTCTTGAAAGTAATTATGAAAGCAATACTTTTTTGCAGGATATGAACTTATGGAGCAGATAAGATACTAGTAATCTGTATCGTATAGTTTATTTAACAAGGTTTGTAGGTGTTGGAGCTCTTTTTCACTTAAGTTATTTGTAACGAATTGATGAGCGTCTTTAACTATGGGCAGGACAATCTTTTTTATCTCAGTACCTTTTTCTGTTAACTTAAGGTAACTTGAACGCTTATCTTGAGCATTAAAAGTCTTCTTTACAAGCCCTTTTCTCTCCATTGACTGTATCATTCTTACGACAGTCGTTTGATCTTTATCAATGGCTTCTGCTAACTCTTTTTGTGTTGTACCGTTTTGATGGCAAAGAATACTAATAATACTCCATTGCTCTGGGGTAACACCATAAGGCTTCAATCTCTTGGTAAAGTAATTGGTCATTTTCACATCAGTCCGATGAATAAGATACCCTGTCAAATTGTTTAAATTCATGTAATCACCCCTGTTTAATCTGCCAATTAATAGTCTGTAAATTAGAGGATTATCGCAATACGGTTACTAAATGAGCAGCGCTACTACTAGTGCGGACGCACTCAATATGCACGTTAAGGTACGTAAGTGGTTCAGCAACGTCCAACGGGATTCAAACCGGACTCTAAGTTCATGCCATCCAGAATCGCTTTCAGGTAGTTCTGCAGAGATAATTTCCTTATTCAATGGAAGGTTTCCTAAGAAAGTGATAAGTAAAGTAGCTACATAAAAGATCAACGCGATGGAGCCAATAACAAATTTTTCAAATTGCTGTAAGAAAACCGCCAATACAAAAAAACCGATTTGCGTGAGTAGAGCACCATTTGAAATGATGAGAAAAATCGGATTGGCTACTGAAGAGGTCAAGTGTCTAATGGAAAGAACGAAGGTACGATCATCTGATTTACGTAGACCGGGCATGACTGAATTGGCGTACGCAAAGACGGTACCAGCAACGATACTTGTTGTTAATACAGCGAGACCTATTAATACCTTAAAGAAGGATGACCAAACACCTTTATTTTCTAAATCCTCTTTGCTATTTACTCCTTCACTGAAAGCATTGGCTATTCGTGTAGTCTTTTCAGGTACACTGATTTGTTTTGAAAAGCTAGCATCAACACTGGCATAGGGTACGTTTTCCGAAGTAGCAAGAGCTGGTGATGGAATTAGCAATACGGAAAGAATAACTAATATAAAGGCTGCGCGAAGTACTGTATAGAATCCATTCATGTGTTTTCATTTCTCCTTTATAATGTGTATGCCATGGCATGTACATTATAAAGTTACATGTCACATGTCAACAATCCAACGCTATCTTATAAATCCTAAAGGTTCACGAGATCAATTATTTTGTAGTCTTGTGTCAAACATGTTTGACAATCGAAATAATAATATCTATACTTAAGGTGTAAAAGATGTTTTACACATGAATTGCGATAAAGGCGGCGATTGAATGCGCAATACGATTAAACAATATCGGGAAAATGAAGGAATTTCACAAGGAAAGCTAGCTGATTTATGTGGAGTTAGTCGGCAGACAATTAATGCAATTGAAAACGACAAGTACGATCCAAGCTTACAATTGGCTTTTGATTTAGCGAGAACCCTGGGCGTCCGGGTAGATGAATTGTTTTTAGATGAAAGGAGTAGTGAAGAATGACCGTTGTAAAAAAGGTAAGTATCTTTTGTTCTTTGGTGTTAATAATTGCAATCGGCGGTTTTGGACTATACGAGTGGTTTGCAAAAGGTGTAGTTAATGCTTCAACGTTATTCTTTGTAGCTTTGGGTATTTCATTTTTCTTTCAATCCATTACATGGGGTGAGATGGAGGGCAAGCATGAGGGAGATAAAGATGAAATGGAGAAGCATATTACATTATTGAGTTCCAAAGTTAGTTACTTTGTGTTGCTCTTCCTTATGTTCATCGTGTTAGTCGTTTCAGAAAAAGTTTTTGCACTCAATGATATAAAAAATATTCCTCTCGTACTTGTCATTAGTTTAGCAGTGATAACGCTTCCTATTACAGAATACGTTGTAGCTAAAAAATATCGGTAGCATGTTTTTAAATCTTCATATCTTACGAGGAAATTTTAGGGATTGAAGCAGGAAGAACACTTTTAGTTAGTAATCTTTCTTCTTCAATCATATTTGTTGGAATCCGGGGTGTTGACAAGTGAAAGAGATCTATGTTATATTTATCTCGATTTAGAGATAAATTAATTGGTGGTAAATTAAGAAGCCATACCAATTAAACATACCAAAAAGAAAAATGTACAATCTACTTCACTTTCAAATCAATTCAAGATAATATATTTTTTTGTTTCAATTTATCTCGAATTAGTTATATATTAATTAATTATAATCATTAGGAGGAACTATAATGAATCATTTAAAAGGAATTCACCATGTAACAGCGATAACGAGCAGTGCAGAAAAGAACTATGAGTTTTTCACATATGTATTGGGTATGCGTCTTGTAAAGAAAACAGTGAACCAGGATGATATTCAAACGTATCACTTATTTTTCGCGGACGATAAAGGATCTGCCGGTACGGATATGACGTTTTTCGATTTCCCAGGCATTCCAAAAGGAACACATGGCACAAATGAAGTTTACAAAACAGCTTTCCGAGTTCCGACAGATGCGGCATTGGAATACTGGTTGAAGCGATTTGATAAATATGAAGTGAAGAATGAAGGAATTAAAGAGGTCTTTGGTAAGAAAACCATTTCTTTTGTAGATTTTGACGATCAACAGTATATGTTGATTTCAGATGAGCATAACAAAGGGATTGAATCAGGAACTCCTTGGCAGAATGGCCCAGTGCCACTGGAGTTTGCCATCACAGGACTCGGACCGGTTCATATTCGCGTAGCGGATTTTGATAATTTCAAGAAAGTGTTGGAACAAGCAATGTTAATGCGTGAAATTACGGCTGAAGGTTCATTCCACTTATTTGAAATGGGTGAAGGCGGAAACGGTGCGCAAGTAATTGTAGAACACAATATTCTTTTACCAGCTGGTCGCCAAGGATATGGTACAGTGCATCACGCGGCTTTCCGCGTAGAAGATGAAAAAGTTTTACGTGAGTGGATCGAACATATGGAAGCGATTGGTTTCAACACTTCCGGTTATGTAGATCGTTTCTTCTTTGAATCTTTATATGCACGCGTTGCACCAGGCGTCCTGTTTGAGTGGGCAACGGATGGTCCAGGATTCATGGGAGACGAACCGTATGAAACGGTCGGAGAAATTCTTTCATTACCACCATTCCTAGAAGGACAACGAACACACATTGAATCAGTTGTCCGACCAATTGATACTGTACGTAGCACGCTTACAATTGAAAAAGAATATTTGTAATCCGAAACGATAGATGAAAAAAGAATTTGTTTGAAAAAAGCGGTTGAAGGAAATAACAAGGACAAAATCAAATATAGAAATTAGTTTAGGCTCAACACGGATATAAACCACACAATAATTAGAGTAGGAGTGAAAATCAAATGACGAAGAAAACGATGGGGATTCATCACATCACAGCAATTGTCGGTCATCCACAAGAGAACGTAGATTTTTATGCAGGTGTATTAGGCTTACGTTTAGTAAAAAAGACTGTAAACTTTGATGATCCAAGTACGTATCATTTATATTTCGGGGATGAAGGCGGAAAACCCGGAACAATTATTACGTTTTTTCCATGGGCGAATGCACGTCAAGGAAAAATTGGCGATGGTCAAGTAGGAGTAACCTCATATGTTGTTCCTGTTGGCGCTATGGCATTTTGGGAGAAGAGATTAGAGAAGTTCAGTGTTTCATTCAAGAAAGCAGAACGTTTTGGTGAACGCTACTTGGAGTTTGATGATCCACACGGACTTCATTTAGAGATTGTTGAAAGAGAAGAAGGCGAACTGAATACAAGAAGTTTTGGAGGAGTTACGCCGGATGTAGCCATTAAAGGTTTTGGAGGCGCAACACTTTTATCAAAACAACCAGAAAAAACAGCTAATCTATTAGAAAAAGTAATGGGATTAGAGCGAATCGGAAAAGAGGGAGATATAATCCGTTTCCGTTCTTCGAGTGATATAGGTAATATAATTGACCTGAAATCAACAACTGTTGGCGGTGGGGAAATGGGTGTAGGTACAGTACACCATATTGCATGGCGGGCAAGTGATGATGAAGATTTACTGAATTGGAAAAAGCATGTTGAGGGATTTGAATACCACGTAACGTCGGTTCGCGACAGAAATTATTTTAATGCAATTTATTTTAGAGAACACGGGAAAATACTATTTGAAATTGCAACGGATCCTCCAGGATTTGCACATGATGAATCTCAAGAAACAATGGGAGAGAAGTTGATGTTACCCGAACAATATGAAGCTGAAAGAGAGAAAATCGAACAAACTGTACTACCCTTTGAAGTCAGAGTGTTAGACTGACTTTGCGAATTTATGAAAACAAAAAACAGTGGACGCTCGTCGTATCACTGCTGACCCTCAAAGAAATATAAATTCAGTATTCGAATAAAGCTTCTCTTGGAAGGGAATAAGAAGAGCAGTACTGTATTGGAAAGTGTATCTTGAAGAGGTGATGTGTATAAGGATCGATAAAAACAAAGAGAAGGTGTAAATATGGGATTTCTAAATAAATTATTTAAAAAATCAAAGGAGATGGACACGTTGTCAAATGTAAAATTAGCGGTTGTTTTTTATAGTATGGGTGGAACAAATTATCAATTAGCAAAGTGGGCAGCAGAAGGTGCACAAGAAGCTGGGGCAGAAGTTAGAGTATTAAAAGTGCAGGAATTAGCTCCAGATTCGGCTATTGAAGGAAATGAAGGATGGAAAGCAACTGTAAATGCAACAAAAGACGTTCCAGTAGCTACTTCAGAAGATCTTGAATGGGCAGATGCAATCATCTTCAGTACGCCAACTCGATTCGGTATGATGGCATCACAAATGAAACAGTTTATCGATCTTCAAGGTGGGCTATGGGCAAGCGGTAAGACAATCAATAAAGTTGTGAGTGGTATGACGTCCGCACAAAATCCACATGGTGGACAGGAAGCTACACTGCAATCTCTATATACAGTTATGATGCACTGGGGTGCGATTATAGCGACTCCTGGATACAGTGATCCGGTTGTATTCGGTGCAGGCGGAAACCCTTACGGAACAAGTGTAACAGTCGGTCAAGATGGAAAAATGATTGAGGACGTTGAAGCTGCAGTTAAATATCAAGCAAAACGTACAGCGACTGTTGCAGAGTGGGTTAAAAAAGGAAATCAATAAATAATTTAGAGCCAATCGATTCAATTCGATTGGCTCTTTTGTGCGCCCAGCATGGGCGTAATCTATAGGGTGCAAGTCCCGAACTGTGAAGGTAGAAGTAACAGTTAGCTTAACGCAAGGGTGTCCATGGTGACGTGGAATCTGAAGGAAGCGAGCGGCAAACCTCCGGTCTGAGGAACAC
>NZ_JBTLRN010000036.1:0-22729 GCF_054482775.1 Sporosarcina sp. CAU 1771
GCCACGGATCGAATTAAGGTCGCTATCGAGCAAGAATCGTTACAAACTGCTTAATAAAATTGTTTATTTATTTTTAAAAAACCAACAAATCTTCAAGGGGCTATTCTGTTTATTTTTAAAATCGTCAATTATGAAATTGATTCAGCTAGTAAAAATAAGCTGTTTATTATTGCCCAAGTTCTAGTTACTTGTGTCCTTCTTTCATTCATCTTCAACCCCTCCTCTTTGTACTAGGTAATTGTAATAATTGACTCTCTACTTTATTAATTTACCCAACTACCTTGTTCTAAAACACGATATGAAAATGACTGTGCACCACACAACTTCAACACAATTCCGAATCGTTTCCAAATTGCGTGGTGCACAGGCACACTAAAGACACGTGGTGCACAGGCAAACCTAAAATTTTAGCCGATACAATACATCATCATCTTTCGATGGGCTACCTCGTCCATCGGTATTATTTGAAATGAAATAAAGCGAATCTCCATCGGAAAATACATCCCGGATACGTCCGTAACCTTCAATTTTATAGACAAGCTTTCCTGCAACTGGATCAATCACCAGAATAGCTTCTCCCCGAAGTGCGCCTACATACAAAAGCCCTTTATGAAACGCCATACCAGACGGTGCCCACGTATCCTTGGAGCCGGATGTCACAAGTGGCGTCTCCATATGTTCCTTCGTATCCAAGCCTTGGATAATTGGCCACCCATAGTTCTTCCCTTCTTCAATAAGATTTACCTCATCATTTGCAGATTGTCCGTGTTCCGATGCATACATGTCTCCATTTTCATCCCATGCAAGCCCCTGCGGATTGCGATGACCACTACTAAAAATCTGAAAAGTATTGCCCTCTTTAAATTCAATAATTTTCCCGTTCAATAAATTAAGGTCTTGTGCTGCATCAGGGTTTGCCCCGTCTCCAATTGTCGCAAAAAGCCGACCATCTGGAGATAGCGCAAGACGTCCACCATGGTGAACAGCTCCTGATTCGATTCCATCTAAAAGTAACTCTTTTTCTATCCATAAATCGCCTTCAACTTGCAGGAGCACAATACGATTTATTGGAATCCCGTCATTATCGTATGTGTAATAGGCGTACGCTTCCTGTGATTCGGAGAAATTCTCAGCTAGAACAAGTCCCGTGAGCCCCGCTTCAGCAACTGTTGAGAGCGGTTCAGATAGGCGGACTTCCTCTCTCGTTAACGTACCTTCCGGTGAAACATTGACAATCGTTCCACCGCGCTCAGAAATATAAAATGTACCGTTATCATTTGCGATTGACCAAGGGGATTCCAGATTGATTGCGATTTTTTCTACGTCGTTATAAATAGGAGTATTCGAAACTGGCGATTCTTTTGTGCAACCAGAAGTAAAAAATAAGAACACTATCAACAAATAACGTTTCATACACCAACCTCCTTAAATTGTGCGGTACACGAAATTATCTTTTGGCCACTTTAAATCTCAAAACCGTTTTCACCCTTTCAGGTACTGTTCTTCTTGCATCTGTAATATAGATTTCTTTATGCGTCTTCTCAATTCTGACCAAGTTGTTTTCCGTACAAAATCGCTCCCTCTTTTCGAACGTTTCTGGTTCTGTATCAAAACTCCCTACATGTATTGCCTGCACACATAAACCTTCCGTTATTTCTTCAAATTGAACTCCATCTAAATTAAGTTCTTGATTTTTCCCCCGCACAACACTAAGCGCATATTGAAACAGTTCTTCCGTCACAAAGTCAGGCTGTCGGATCATTAACTTGTACAC
Source organism: Sporosarcina sp. CAU 1771 (assembly GCF_054482775.1). NCBI lineage: Bacteria > Bacillati > Bacillota > Bacilli > Caryophanales > Caryophanaceae > Sporosarcina > Sporosarcina sp. CAU 1771. Next base: position 1,775 of record NZ_JBTLRN010000036.1, read on the forward strand.
AAAATGGTCCTTGTCCAAGTAATCGAGCTTCCTACCTTCTTCATCTAAATCCCAATGCCCTTCTAAAGGAAATACAGTATACTCGAAATACCCTTCAGGCGGCTCCACTTTTTTATGCATCATCCGAATTGCATACGACAATGAATAAAGGATTTCAATGTTCTCTTTAAATTGCTCACTCGTATTTGGATTTCCGCTACCTTCGATTCTTTTCGCCACTCAAATTTCATCCTATATTTCATCCTTTCAAATTAAGCCTGCATATTTATTTGAATATAGTAATACTATGTAAATTTGTATATACTTAAAGAAAACAGGTGGTGCTCTCTATTGGATTCAAAATCAACGCGTATGTCGAACACGCTTCAATACCTAGTATACATCTTTGCCGGAATCACTCTAACCGTCATTCTACTTTTCTTAGAGTTCCAGATGTGGCTTGTCTATCTTATAATCATAGGGCTTTCCCTTCTTATTTTCACTGTTCGCCCGATGTACGTAATTTACAGATCAAAATCACTCCCAGCCATCGATCGATATGTAATTAAAAATAAGAAAAAACCATTATTCGGCTATGCCTACGCACAAGCTTATGGTGACGATGAAGACATAGAAAATGCGTTACATAGAATACTTGAAAAGCATAAACAGGCTGAAATCCAAATCATCTACGGCGCAAACCTTGCCTTACATCAGAAGGATGCAGATGCAGTACTTAACTTCGCCAATCAAATGAAACGGAAAGATTACAAAGAATATTATTTAGGTACCGCTTATTTGATGAAAGAAGACGTATACCAGGCAACGACTTATTTAGACCAACTTTCAACCGCATGGATGATTCACTCGTTGAAAGCATCCATCGCAATCCATCAAAATAATCTCGAAGCGTTCAAAAAAGAAGCTCAATTGTCCGAAGACAGTGCAGCGGGTGTACAAATGTATTCGATTCACCATATGATGAAACGAATGGAACAAAACGCCTTTTAACGATAAATGCGAACCTCTCAAACATATCCGTTTGAGAGGTTCGCATTTTTTTTGCATTGGTGAGATTGGAACTACTTTATACGTGACTGAACAATTTGCATAACTTCTTCTTGAGTTAAGTTCGTCACTTCAGCAATCGTTTCAATCGGAAATTGCTTCGTATACATCGTAAGAACAATCTCGATGTTCGCTTCACTTCTACCATCTTCTCTTGCATCCAACTCCCGTTGCAACTGATCTTTCAGATGTACTTCACGTGAGAGTGCAGCTGCCCGTGTCGCTGGGTCTTCGCTTAAACGCTGAAGTTCATCAAAAGCTTCCTTCATCGTTGAACTTTCCATCGCTAGCGCCTCCTTTGTTTCCTTATTGCTATTCATGAATAATAACCATTGCTCCAGTTTCGAACTCCCTGTTGGCTTCTTATTTTTTAGTTTAGGCAATTCCAAGACGTGAATTTCCGCATGTGATGAAAAAATTGCTCCATCTTCTGGATCCATTAATTGAAACTTACTGTGGTAATTAATTTTGGATAATAAATTGAAATTCGTAATAACAATTTGAATGGCGCGGTTTAATTCTACATAAGATTTACCAGCTTCATCCTGGCTACCATACATTTTTGCCCAGTAAATAAGCATTCGTTCTTTAAATGCCCGGTGCCCTTTCAATTGCATTTCGATATTAATTTGCTCTCCTTTTTCCGTTAAAACTCTTAAATCCATTTATGATGATTTGTCATTCACGTGGTTTGGCTCAACATAAGGGGTAAGAAGTTCCAATGAAAAAAGTTCCTCATTTAAAATCGATTCCAAAAAAGCCAACAATAATTTATTATTTCGCTTATCACCGAAAAAAGCTTTAAAAACCACATCATTTGTAAGTTCTAACAACCCAAAGTCATAGCTACGTTTATCCTCACATACGAGTAATTCCAACGCCTCTCCTCACTTCTTTACACCCATTATAAAACAAATGTTCTCATCCGTCAATTGATAAGACTGAATACTCTTAACTCAATTCAAACAACTCAATTTGCTCAACTTCGTTCAATCGTTCCAATGAGTCTGGTTCCAAATCGCGTAAGTAAGCAGATTGGATTGTCTTGTTGGTCGTCATAACTTGGCGATCGCTTCCAACCGCTTGGCGCAGTCGGCAACTATAAACGACCGGGAAGAAGTCACGCAAAAATTTCCCTTCTGCGTGTGCGGTTAATGTAATAATTTGAAAACCGAGTTGCTCCGCAATGAAAAACACTGGGGTTAGAACGTGACCACTTGATGCTTTCCCAAATGGATTGTCCAATATAACGGATCGATGCCTCTTCATATTCGGTTGAATATGCTGTTTTTTCTCAGCTACATAATTAAGAAGCCCTAAAAATAGTGACATGTTTTTGCTCCATTTTTCTCCGCCTGACCAACTATTCGATTCTTCCCATGTAAATGCAGCACGTGAAATCTTATTATCATTCGTCACTTTATGGCATGAAATTCGAATCGCTTTATTTTGAAGGACGACTTGAAGCAATTGACGGGAATTCAACCATCTTTCTAAGCGTGTTCTCACTTTCGCTTCATCTAATTCGCCATCATCTGCCCGATATTCTTCCAATTCCAACTGCGCTAAAATCCAATTGACGTGTGAACGCAAAAGTTGCTTGCCTTCGTTTTCATTCCACTCGGGAACGGTGATGTGAAAAATTTGACGCCAGCTATCTTCTATTTTCACTCCGGTTTTCTTTGGAATGGTTAACAGTTCGGTTCGCAACGCACGAATATGCATGCTCATATGACGCAAAAACAATTCGAGTTCTTTGTCATGTGTGTGAATATGTTGCTCTGCATATTGTTCGGCCGTATGCAAACGTTTTTCAAGCAGTTCTTTATAATGCAACATTTCATCATACGAGCTTTTCGTTTCAATTCCTTGAACCGCTGTTTGTTGGAGTCGACTATCGGTAATCGTAGAACGACAAAATGAAATATAATTTAAGCGCTCGTTTTCGATTCTTTTCGATTCCACTTCAAATGCTTGACCTAACTCTCTTAGTTTCAATAGAACTTCTTCAATTCTTTTTTTCGCATTGTACGTGAAATCCAACAAATCTTTTTCTGATAGAACTTCCACTTGAATTTCTTCTAATAAAAATTGATGAATCACAGCATCCGTTTGCAACATTTCCTTTACACTGCGCCAATGTTCAACTTGCTTCAGTGTATACTGCCTGTCTTTTTCCAATGAATCGAAAGACTGCCGCCATGCTTTCCAGGCATCTTGTAATTCTTGTTTTTCAATCGGAAGTGCTTGGTGAAATTCTACCGGATTCAAAACTTCTGATTCCTTCGCTTCAACTACACCCTCTTGCCGATTCACTTTTCTCTGCTGTCCCTTTTCTACTTCTTCCGCTTCTTTTTTCGCCACTTCAAGTTGCGGACTCAGGGCAGTAAATGTACGAATCTGTTCTTTTCCATTTGAAGGGAAATCGATACCTTCCTTTAAAATCGTCGGATACTCTTGTGTAAGACTTTCAATTTGGAGCGCTATACCATCAAGCTGATCTCTCGCGCTTTGCAATTCCCTTTCGACCACGTTTCGCTCACTTAACAAACCTGCTACTTTCTGCTCTAACTCTTCATATTCTTCAATAATTATTTTAATTGGTTGTTCTGTAGGTAGTGCTTGAAGATTCTTTACTTTCCAGAATAGAGGATGGTCGATTACTTCCTTTGCAAGTTGTGCCTCTGTTTGTCGAATCAAATCTTCCATTTCTCTTACGTCTTCTTCTCGTTCTAAAAGATGCCTCTCCACTCTTTTTTTCTGTCTAACGAAAGCAGTGATTTCTTCTCCGTAATGCATTTTTGTTTTTTCATGTTCAGCTTTTCTTCTGTTTTTATCTAAGTAATCTTTTGCTTTTTCTAAATAAATTGTAAAACCTTGCATTTCACTACTCAGTTTTTCAATTAAATTCCTGTTGTTTTCCATTTCTTGTTGGTAATCAGCAATCTGCACATTGGTTTTCGACATCCACTGACTCAACTGAAATTCTTTCCTTTGCAATTCATTCAATTCAAGATCCAGCTCTTGCTTATAAACAAGAGGATAGCGTTTGATAAAGTACTGGAATGCTTCATATAGCCTTTTACGACCTTCAAGCTCCAAACTGAAATTTTTTCGAGTCTCTAAAGCCGCCTCTGCTTTCTTTTGGATTTCCTCTTTCCACAGTCCAAAAGCATCGTTATCCAAGGCAGTTGTCCAATGTTCGGGCGTAATCCAATCAACAATCTTTGTTTGTCCTTCCTTCACAATGCTCGTTGCTTCGTCTAATGTCAGAATATGCACTGGGAATTGCAACTCTTTTTGACTGTTTTGCAATTTCTCTATTAAAAGAGGTGCTTCTTTTTCTGTCGTGACGACAGCCATTGCCCAAAATGGATAGTCTTCTTCCAGCGTACTTTCAATATCTAAACTCATTACAAATTCAATGCCTGTCTGTAAATAAGTAAACTGATTTTGCCAACGAGCCAATTGAACATCCAAAAAAGCATCTGCAAAAAAACGTTGTTGCTCTTTATAATCATCATACAAACGTGTCGCTGATCGTTCGTCTGCTAGCAACATTTCAAACTGCCCTGTAAGTCGAACAATGTCTTCTTGCATTGACTGATCAATCGATTCTTGTCTGTCATAAATCGAATGAAGATTCGCCCACACTATTGACGATTTTTGCAACTGATCGATTAACAGTTGTTCTTCGTTTTCAATTTCTTTTACATGCATCTTTTTTTCAGTGCATCGTGTACGTAAATTTTCAAGTGGTTGTTGCTGATCTTCCCGTTCCTTTGTCGCTTTTTCTACGAGAGTTCTCAATTGAGTGTTTCGGTTTTTTAATTCAATGATTTGGCCATCCAGCTTCGCATGTTCTTCGACCCACTGTTTTTGTTGTTCTTCCATAGACGTATGAGACTTGTCCAAAAGTACATCTTTTTCAATCTGCTCCATTTCATTTTCTAAGATTGAAATAGTTGTGATTTCTCGCTGTTCATCTAGTCGGCCCACTTCAATATTCTTTTGTAAAACTTCAATGGATTCCTTTTCTTGCTGGACGATGTTTTTAATTTGACGCAGTTCTAATTGCTTGTTCGTTCGTTCTTTTTCAAGTTCCGCCTGTAGCTTTTCAAAAGCGCCTGCAAGTTGACGGCCTACTTCTTGAAACTGTTCGAGTGCGTCCTCGGATTCGCCTCTCTCATTCCAGTCGTTCAATTCTTGCAGCAAGCGCTTAATACGGGACGATAAAACTTCTTGTTGCTGCAATTGATCTGCTAATCGCAATTCAGCAAGTTGCTCCCGATTCGTTCTCCACTTTTCCTCAGCCTGTCTTGTTGCTTTTTGCAATGAACTTAACTCTTCTTCTAAGTCCTTTAGTTTGGCGCGTTCGACTGCGATTGATAGAGACTTTTCACGATGTGAGAGTGCTTTTTTCTCGTCTTCAAATTCCTCGCGTGCTTTATCAACTTCGATTTGTTTGTCAACATATTTTGCATGTTCTTTATCCGTTTGAAGAGCATAAGCTTTTGCAGTCATTTTGCTTTTCATATAAGACGTTCTTTTCTGTTCCATACGTTCAAAGTGGTTCGTCAACTCATCCAACCGCGATTGGATTTTACGGTATTCACCCAATTTGTCTTGAAAGTGTTTGTATTCCTGAAAGGAAGTCAACCTCGATTCAAAACTCGTTGCAAATTTGGTCGACTCAAAACCTGCCATGCCATCTTCAATATTTGGAATGAGCAAACGATCTACCAACTGACCCGTCGTTCGACAATCATCAAAGAAACGTTCCACGTCGCCTTCCCCACTGTTAATTTTCACGATACTTTCCCATTCAGAAGTAACAATGTGGAAGTTTTCCTCCAAATAAGCACTGTAGCGCCCTATTGTATCAAACGTATGCGCATTCATATGTTGTTTATCCATTTGGCTGTAATAGTCCTGCATTTCCCCTTTTTCTGCAGGTCGTTTCCCTCGAACAAAAGGCAGGTTTTCGATTGAATGCGCATTGTCTGAACTATACTCGTACACATATTTCAACGAATCTAAACTGTCCTTTGTCATGAAAAGCGTTACACAAGTTAGACCATATCGTCGTGGACGCTCGCTTAGTATCCATTCAATGGCGATATGGGCCGGCCCCTCATCTAGCCTCAGCGTATCTTTCATCTTTCGATTCGCTACTTCAACGTGAGGAATGATTGCTTGCAAAGCCGTTTGAATAAATACCGTTTTGCCGCCGCCATTTTCCAATACGATGGCCCCGTTATGTCCGTCAAATAAAAATAGTTCATCGTTGTAACGTTTGTCTCCATTTTCATAGACTACGTTTGTGAACCGAATCTTCGAAATCGCTGGCATCGACTGTATCCTCCTTTTTAACAGCTTCCATTCGGTAAAGAAATTCCAATATCCCGCGGTTAAAGTCCAAATCCATAAAATAGCGTTGAATAATTGTCTTAGCTTTTTCCGTTAGTGTTATTTCGTTATTTCCGATATCCTGAACGAGTTCCTGATCAACTAAAAATCGACGGACCGTATCAAGAAAACTTAACCGACTATTTGTATTGCCCGCTTGTCTTTTAGCTTGTTCATTTAAATCGTCCATGCTGTCCCATTTATCAAGGATCATTTGCCAGTTGTATGAAAACTCTGCGGAAAGCGATTTTAATTCTTCCGAATCATGTTCTTTCAATGTATCGATTCGCTGCTGAACCGCAACAACCCAATCGCTTAGTTGAATGAATTCCCGTGTCGGTTCTTGCGATAAATAGCTGTTGTAAAATTCGCCAAAAAGTACAATCGTTGTGAAATAAAGAAGATACAAATCGGCATTTGTCGCACCCGATTTTAAATACGTTTTTCGCAAATACTCATTACTTACGTGGAACGGCGAATCGCCTACAGTAGGAATGAGGAGTAATTCCTGTCCAACGGTCACTAAATCACAATCTACACCTTTTACAAACTCATTAATGAGGCCACGAATGGTATCGTCAGCTAGATAAAGGTGATAATGAGTTTTCCCCGCTTTTCCCGTGCGTGTTAACAGTTGAAATATATCAAAAGCCCTTCGCACCGTTTCTGCTTCATACAACATCATCCGTGTCCTCCTTTAGATCGATATCCATATTTTGTATTGCATATCTTTCATCGGGATTCAAGGACTCTTTTCGTTCAACTACGCGTAATACTCGATTTTCTAAAAGTCTTCGAACCCCGTCGAGTACATGTGTCTCCTCGTTATCTTTCTCTTCTTCAGGTAAAACCGGAGATCGCTGATGAAGGAGGAGAAAAAAATCATAAAAAACTCGTGAATGAAGCATTTCTATGTAAGAAGTTTTTTGTAAATACGAGATGAAGGCATCCAAAGTCGTTTGACCTTCCTCATCCATGCATTCTAAGAGTAACGAAAACAGAACCGTATATTGGTTGCGGATGAGCATGACATATTCTTGCTCTTCTTTCGATTCGACTTCTGGGAAATCCGAACTTTTCATTTCCTCTCGAATGTCACGTACCTGCTGCTTTGCAAACAACGTTAATGGCGACCATAATTCCACCTGTTCGAGCTTTAGAAACGGGGACAAAATTCCTTTCATTGATTCCAAAGCTAAAGGAGTACTAATTATTCGCGAAGTAATATCCTGATCCAGATTGAACGAATCGATACCGACAAAATACAAGGCTTCTTGAGCCGCTTGAAGCGCACTCGTTTTCAAATCTGTACAGGCATGCAGTAAATCGGAATGCTGGTGATGTACTTCTTCCAACCGTGTTGAAATTTGGAGTATAAGTACATACGCTTCTTTCTCTTTTTTCGTAAGGTCCTTATAATACAATCGTTCTTTCGTGTCATTCACAAATTCCTGCAATGCCCCAAATTCCTCGTGTTCCATAGATAGACGAAGTAAAATATCCTCAATCAAGCGGGCATACCGCTGAAAGGTTTCTTCAGACGTTATGTTGCGTTTTAATTCATGCGTTAAATGAAGGATGCGCTCTTCAAGAGATTCCACATCGATTCGCATTTCATTGATTTGACGTAACGCCCCTTTAAATTCACCTTTTTCAAGTTGCTTCCTTAACAACAACTGGTTGATTGAAAGTTGAAATTCGCTATAAAATTCTTTCGTTGCAAACACAAGTTCAAGACCGTCCTCATCAAGTGTGTAATACTGTGCATTCGTTTTCACATCAAATGTATTTGCTTTAAAAAATGAAAAGCTCACGGTTTCCTCTTGTCCTTTTTCCCAATCCATATACGTTACGCTGTAGCGCTTACCTGTTGGTGGACGAAATACTTGAAGCACATCCCGACTCAAATTCTCCCATCTAGCGGAGGAAAGCGTGTACACTGGACCTGTTTTCATTTCTAAATAGGCAGCAAATTCTCTTAAGCCAGCTTTTGTATTTCGAATTAATTTCTGTTCAAAAAAGAAAAGTAAGCAAAGAAGCCCCATTCCTGCAACGTCTATTCTCTTATCATTCTCGTCACGGATCGTTTTGCGTCTTAAATCTTGGAATGGTTCAAATAGAGCGATGCGTGTGTACCGCTCCGCATATCCAGTTGTTAGTTCATAAGCGTCCAATCGCTATCCCTCCAAATCGCTTGCAATTCGCTCGTCTGCAATATTTCCTGTGGATAATAATACCCATCCGCTAACTTTTGTTCAATTTGTTGTTGCAAATCAATCGGAAAAAAGGTGTTGAAAGCTTGAACTGCTGCATCAAGCCGAGCTTGATTTTGCTTGCCGCTGGGAGAGGTTTTTAAAAGTGCCGCCTTATAGAAAGGCAAAGCAGGGAGAACACTCACTTTCTCAGACAATCTATGCCAAATTGTTAGCCCTGCATAGTCTATATCGCCAAAATAATAAAAGGTATGTTCACAATCATGTACAGGATATTGATGTGCAAAGTTCTCAATGCTTTTCACAATTTTATTGCCTACTCCGTAAATAAGCGTCGAGAAATCTGTCTCTTGTAATTTAGGTAATAAAGCTTGGTACGTTGTTTTATTTTCAACAATTAAATGCCTTTGATTGGCCGCGAGTACTTTTCTTGGATTGATGGCGAACATAAGAGGATCAGCAACCGGAATGATTAACAACTTGTCCCATAGTTCGATGCGCTCCAGTAGTTCTTTGCCACCTAGCTCCGTTATCCACTTTTCATTTGCCACGAGTTCAAAAGATCGTTCTGGTGCAGCTGCATAAGTCGTTGGCAAAGGTTGGTCGTTTAAGTATGTATGAATAGCAAGGAGATAGGGGTAATCCGATTGCCAACGTGCAAATGGCAACTCAAAATAATGCTCGATCCGAATAAGCGAATGCAACTTGACCCTTGCTGCCACAAGTTCTTTGTGGAACTCATTTTGAAGTGACTGTATGTGGATTCGATAACTCAATCGAAGCGCAGGTTGTTTTCCATTTGTACCGTGGGATTGAATCGGCGAAAGGACCCCATCTGATTCCAACGATAAAATGAGTTTAGCAAACTCAGGATAAGTTCGAGTAGAGGCAATTTGTTCAAGTTCATGTAGCGTGACTGTTTTCTTTTTTAGATTAAGTAAAAATGTGCGAATGCTTTTCTCCATTCCCTTCACCTTTCCAAATTCGTTTTCAGGCTTCCTAAGAGTTCTAAAATGCTTTTCTCACGTTGTAAACTGACCCATTAAGTTGTCAGAAGATACATTCATTCTATCATAGTTCCACTTATCTTTCTTTTTTCTATTTTTTGTTCATTAAGAATAAGCTCGGTTTTGTAACGTTGTTGATAAAACATGTTAATAAAAACGCCCAAAAAAATGAGCGTTTTGCGATTAATATTTACTCACCTATCTTCACTAAAGTACCCCATTGCGAAGTAATCAATGTTTATTAATCTACAATGTTCATCTTTTTAAAAATTCCTATTTTTCTCAGTTACATAATATCGAATAAAGTATTTAATTAAAAAGAATAATAAAACCGGTACTTAAATAAACCTAAGGATGCTCATACAAAATCTCACCATCTTTCGAACGAGCAACAAGATTGTATTCTGCTGAAACATCTTTCCTATTCGTATCAACAATGTAATATAGTCTTGTTCCATAGTTTGAAGTAATAATATTGACTCCCTTATCTTAGTTATCCAACACTTCTATTTTTTCTATTTCTTCATCAACAATCAAACCCCAAGTTAAAACTAAAAATTCATCGTCATTACTATACAAAGGTCCAGACATACCGCCAAAGCCTATTGAGTGGTCATTTACACCTAAGTCACCTGTTTTATCACTAGTTTCCCACCCGTTTTTACGATTGACGACTAACCCAGCTTCAATCATTCCTTCTGTTTCTTCCAGGAATGCTAAAGCAATATCATCATTTGTTTGAGTAATGTAAAAAACATCTTTCCATTCCTCATTTTTTTCAATTGCTTCTTCTACTGTTGTATCCTTGCTGCACCCACTCAATATGAACAAAAATATGATAAAGAGCATTACCAAATTAGTTATTCTTTTTATTATTCACGCTCCTATTGATCAAATTCACTGGCCAGTTTTGGAACAGTACATCCATCAACTGCATCCGTTAATTGAAGCTAGTTTAAAGTGACTTATTTCCTTCACCAGTTTATTCCTTCTTAAAGTAGATCTTCAGAACAAAAAATATATAAATAAGCCAAACAACAAAATACACTGAATACAATGCCACCTGAACACTATTAGGACTCCAAACAAACACAGCTTCCCATGAATAACCACTTAGTATAAGGCTTGGTAGTAAACAGAGAAAATAACTTAACCCCATCATAACTACTAAAGACAAACTTAGTTTAAAAATGCTTTTTATCCCATTCAACTGAATATAGAATTGGTTTCTAGCTATCTTCATTAAAATCCTTGAGATAAAAATGAAAACAACTAGCATGAAGATGCTTAAAATAAATACGATTACAAATGCCACCTTATCAATGGTTTGGTTTGAATCTTCTACGTGATTACGAACACCATCTCCATGCATTATTCCATAAATTTCTTCTCCTATATTTTGAACTTGATTTGAACTTAAATTCCCTAATACAGCAACTCCAATTTTTTCTATGTTACTGAATGATACATACGTTGAATAGTTTGGATTCATGCCGTCATGAGTGATCTGTTCATTTGGTTCAAGGAACCAGCCACCAGCATAGAACACTTCGTCACCTGCTGCATCAACAGCACGATCCGCCTTATGAGAATTTTTAATAAGTTCTGTATGAAAATCAACTTCATTCATTGTATCCATTTGAATTTTAAGCCACTTTGCCATATCCTCTCCGCTAGATAAAATATAGCCCGCTGGTTTGTTCCCTCTATAAATCGGTGCTTCATATTGTCGTGGTTTTAAAAATCCGATTTTATATCCATTCGTCATTTGAATGTTTCTTTCTTCATTTCGAAAAAGGTATGTATTATTTAATTCCATTGGTTTTAAAATAGTTTCTTCCATAAAGTATTCGTAACTATCACCCGTTACTTGTTCAATAATTAATCCTAGGACATCATAATTTATTGTCGCATATTGAAAGACCTTACCTGGTTTACTATCTAGCTCGATTCCAATTAAAGTTCTTACTGTTTCTTCTAGCGCATTATCTTCATTCGAAATAGGAATTAAATTTATCGTATAGGCCGGGATTCCAGTAGTATGATGTAACGCTTGCTCAATCGTTATTGGGATTTCTTTTCCTTCATACTTTACTTTTAGCCAAGGGATGTATGCAGTTACATCCTCGTTAAGCTCGATTTGTCCGCTTTCTACTAAACTCAAAATAGCTAATGCAGTAAAAGCTTTACTATTCGATGCTAATTCAAATATAGACTGGGAAGTGACTGGTTCTTTTTCTTTTAAATTTGAATAGCCAAACCCTTTTTGATAAACGGTTTGATCTTCTTTCACAATCGTTATCGATAATCCTGGGATTTTTCCCTTACTCATATTTTCCGTTATAATTTTTTCAATTTGCTTTTCTTCCGTCTCAGTTAATTCATTTATTTCTTGTGCCTTTACAACTCCATTTCCCATTATAGGAATCATTAACATTGTAGCTGCAATAAACAATAATGTTATTTTTACAAACACATTTTTCATTTATTCCCCTTCTCTCACAATTAACTGCCACTTAATCCATTCACAACAGTTTGTATTCCACTGTCTATTTCACTTTCAAGGTTTTCTTCTACATAAACATAAAACAGCAACACATTATTAACCTCATACACTTTATATGAGACCGTATCCATACTTTCTGTTTTTACACGCCAATCTTCCAAACCTTTTTCTCGATTTGGAATTGAATTGTAGATATAAATTAAAATCTTCTTCCCATCTAATTCATAAAAAGAAAGTCTGACCCCATTAAGTTTCATTCCAAAAATACTGTCGTTCTTAGTAACCTAGCTTTCTTTTAGTGACAATTGCTGTTCTTCAAATGAAGATAGCACCTCGTCCAGTTGAATTGCAATGGGATCATTTGCTTGGCAACCCGCTAATAAAAATAACAGTGCTATACATATGAATGCTATTTTTTTCAAACAATCGTCTCCTAGAATTTTTCGACGTAAAGATAATTTATATGCTTTTTATTACTGTTTCCTAAACCCTTTGGCCAGATGATAAACCATCCATTTTCCGAAAATTGCACCCGATAGCTTTATTAAATCTACTTTAAAATAATTGTTTTCATGATAAATATTCTAACCAGAAAACGAATCCAAATAAGGTAACAAAAGTTAGAGTAAGCTGGATGAGTGTTACTTGAAAGTCTTTTCGGTTATCCGAAAATCGCCATTCGATATATGCTTGAACACCAATTTGAGTTAGTACAAACAATCCAATCATTATATATGTTGAAAAGGGGTGGATATTAAAAAGGATTGCAAAAGTTATGAAAGAAATCATAAAAACGATTCGCAAAGTCCAATCGACTTTTTTATGTAATTTGTTTACATGATTGTATGAAAACCATTTCTTTTTTCTTGCACCCATTCTATAACGAAAAATAGCTGGAATAATACCAACCAGTAAAATAACAACTACTAGTATTATTAAAAGTTCTCCCCAAAACCCAGGCGGCATTTCAAAGTGCCCCATTTCTTATCCACTCCAATCTAAAACTCTACTCCTTCTACCAATGAATTTAACTATATAAATAGGCCCGTTGACGTGATCTAGATGCAATGGTTTATACTTCGATCGTACCCTTTATTTTTAAAAAGCATTTTTATTTCTTTAAACTATCTAACAAAATATAACCAAACACCACACCTGCTATTGTAAGGATCGTTGAATCCCCCTGAAAAATAAGATTTGGTAAAAACAAGGTGAATCTATTTGATATCGGTATAAAAGGTGAGTAGCACAATAGTATAATACAAAATGACGGCAATCCGATTCCAATGAATTTAACCCAATCAAAGTCCCATTGTTTATTCTGCTTGATTTCAACTAGCAACTTTGGCAACCTAAGCAATGCACCAACAACAATAGGAAATATAAATGGAAATATAAAAATAAATGGTGTTGAATCAAAGGTTCCCCTAACAAATTTTTGCTTCATCATAAACTGGATATTGGCTCCTAAATAAATAATAAAACCTAAACCAATCGTCCAACCAAAATAAGTATAGAACCTTTTCATAAAAGCCCCCCCTTATATCAAAATGACTTTAAATCAAATAAAGGTCATTTTGAGAATGAGTAAGAATTCTTATTGCTGAATCTAGCATGATTTACGCACAAATCTTATGCAAAACTAGTTCGACCGCAACCACTTCCTGTAGTCAACTACATGAAATATTACCAACATTGCATTTGCCCCAAAAAGGAAAGATATATATTCAATGCTGGTATTGAACATATTATTAAGTACGAATAAGCAAGAAAAAATAAAGACATTAATTAAGATGTCGTTACCGATTATCTTTGCTAAATTTTCGGTTAGGTATTTCTTTAACATATTTTCACCCTTCCTGTTACAGAAGCACAAACAGTTCAACGTTCGTTAAATCTCGTTAATGATGACTAAACCATTAAATTATGTGCTTTTATATTCTGGTCCTATTACTGAGTAGGTGCAGATCCTTGTTTTAGAATCAGCACCCGACTAGGAAAAACTCACTTATTAGTTACTTGGAACTTTCGATATACAACCCAAAACATATTAAGTCCATACCCAAAAGCTAAACAGCTAACAAGGACTGTAAGTGAGGTTAACTCACTAGTGAAACCTACTGACCAGAAAACTAAGTACACGATTAAAGAAAAGATAATTACTCGTATAACGTTTGCCATTTTCAACCCTCATTCCCCAAATAAATCCCAAGATAAAAGGACTTACGTTCATTCATCTTAAGAGATGTTCTTATACAACAACTGCACCCGATTGTAGTAATTTAAAGCACTTTGAGTTATTCAATATTGTTCCAATTTTTTCGATTATAAATAAATTGTTTGATAGAAAAATTAATTAAGTAATAGATAGCACCTACAATTGCCACTACAAATGCTAAGTAACTTAATGTCATCATAAATCCCCCGATAGTAGTTTGCAGGACATTGTTCAAGATAAGAGTCGCAACCGCATAAACAATCCCTAAAATCAAGATAGTTTTTTTGCTCATCTTAAAACCTCCTTACCCAATAAACTGGCCCATTGTTGAATGGTCATATATGCATAATACTTTCCGTTGCTTGAAGTGCAGGCGCCGACTCCAGCGGGAACAGCGCGAGCTGAAGACCCCACAGGAGCAGCCCTTAGCGACGAGGAGGCTGAAGCCGTGCCCGCGGAAAGCGTGCGCCGGAACGGAAAGCAACAGTTTATCTAAGTTAGGTTTTGGCCCGTTTGAAGCACAGCCCCTATTCAACAACTTCACCCGATTACTGTACTAAAATTATCAGTGCATATTTTCTAAGATTACATAGTCCTTTGTTTTAGAAATAGGTATTTCATAATCATTAGCAAATACAATTAGATCATTATAAATAGACTCTGGATTAAACGCTAGGATTCTAAAATTAAGGCCTTTTTGATTTTGAACCACGGCACACTTTTGCTTCCATCCAACACGCGTTAACTTTATACCATCAATTTGTTCGTGATTAACCTCTTTATTGTATATTGCTAATGTGAATATTCGTATTTGGAATTTCAATACACCGTTTGATATTTTAAATCTAAAGTTTATAAAAATTGCTGTAAGCACAAGTATTGTGAATGGAATATGAAAATACCATATCCAAGAACCTCCTCCATTACCAATACTTAAGATCAAAACAACTACCAAAATCAGAAATATAGTTAAAAGTGATCCCCGTTGTGTTTTTGCATTATAAATCACGATTGCATCTCCTTTAATTAGCCCAAATGAAACCTAGTCCGTATTCAATAACTGCACCCGATTCTTTAATTAATAGCTTTTTGGGGAGCTGTTTAATCTTATTTGTGGAAAACTGTTAACTCTAGTTTAGCGTTTACACCCTATCACTCCCTACTACTTTTCCTGTCAAGCTTAGTGAAGAATGTACTCATCAAAACCATAAAAATAGGCATTAAACTCCATAAGAAGAATCCCCATTGTTGCGTTATAAGTGATAATATTAAGAAGAAAGCAAGTGTTACTATCGAAATGTAAACAGTACGTTTTTGATATTTATTCACCTCATACACCCCTTCCTTAAATATTTCATGTTCATTACAATTTAAATTGTTCTGCAAAATCGCACTATTACCGAAAAGTCACTATGCTTCTTCAAGATTAGCCCCCGATTGAGGGACTATCGAATTGCTACCGCTTTGCCCTTTTCGGCCAAATAAAGTTACTTATGGCAATTAAAAAATCAATCCCCAACACAAGTGTCCATAATTTTAGAAACCCAGCCAACACTTCAGTTCGAGAAGAATCGTTAATTAAATAGATTAAGATGAATAAAATTCCAGCCCCTATTAGAAATGCAATCACATGTTGTCCCCAGCTCTTAAAATAGTGTTTCGCATAATCAACACCCAATTTTTTAACCGGTTTCAATCCTTCTTTCATCACATAATATTGAAAGCGTAGATCCGCCCATTCAATCATACTTCTACCGAATGCAATAGATATCCCTATATACACAGCAGCAATTGCATGCACTTTCGTAGCACTCGCACCACGATACAAATCCACACCCGTAGCAATTAATAAAATTAAATCAATGACGGGTGTTAAGGCCAGGAAAAACAACCCCAGTTTATTCCTTTTAAGGATATATCGTGTGAATAGGCCTAAAATGATAACAAGCCAAAACCCTATTTCACATGCAACAATCAACCACGCAATTCCATTCACCCAAACACCCCTTTGTACAAGGCACACAATTTATCAATATCCCATTAATAGTTCCCGAAAATCGCGCAACTCTTGAGTTAAACCAGCTCTCATATTGTTACGTTCTTAATGAGCGATAAGTTTCATTAATTGGAAAAAAGGCAATTTTCTACAATCATCTACTTATAAAGGAATTTTGTCAACATACCATTAATTGAGTTATGATCATCCTTAAAGCCGAATGCAGGTATTCACAAAGGTCGAAATCGGGTCTTTCTCTTTCCATCTCATGCTATCTTTCTAGCGAATGCTGTATACTAAAGATAAGTTTTCATTCAATTTACAGAAGAGATGAGGTCATATCCATGTGTTTAATCAACTTTCATTTTCAAGAACATCCTACGTATAAATTAATTGTTGCTGCAAATCGCGATGAGTTTTATGAGCGTCCGACAGAACCTGCTCACTTTTGGGAAGACGAACCGAATTTATTAGCTGGTAGGGATTTACGTCAAATGGGGACATGGCTTGGCGTGACGAAACAAGGTCGTTTTGCCGCTCTTACAAATTACCGAGATCCTGCTCATATGGGTGTTGGAAAAGTTTCTCGCGGAGACATCGTTCGGAAATATTTAGAGGACGATGAAAATACAGTGGACTTTCTAACTTCCATTCACATGTCGAAAGAGGACTACACTGGATTCAATTTACTCGTTGGTAACGCGGACGAGTTGTATTATTACAGCAATATTCAAGGAGAAATTACGGAGGTAACTCCAGGTACCCACGGCTTAAGCAATCATTTGCTCGATACCCCGTGGCCAAAAGTGAATAAAGGAAAAGATGCCTTGAAAGAATATGTGGAAAGCCGAGAGAAGGTTGAAATGGATGCGTTATTTTCAATTTTGACAGATGAACGAATTGCGGAAGATTCGATATTACCAACTACCGGAGTCGGCATAGAACTCGAACGAACCCTTTCCCCCCTATTTATTAAATCGCCTGAATACGGTACGCGTTCGTCCTCTGTTTTACTCGTAGATCATAACAATGTCTTCACTTTTGCAGAAAGAACGTATGAAAAAGGTGTATTCGCAAGTGAAAATCAGTTTACATTTCAAGCTTGATCCTTAATCAAAAAAATCTACAACGAAAAGCATACAAGTATCTGCTTTTCGTTGTAGATTGTACAATCACACATTCTTATTTTGAGTATAAATTCCATACCACGCCTTCAATTTCATATCCCATTTTTCGAAAGGGATTTCTTCTGGATTGAACCCATCAATCTCATAAACTCTATCTTTGCCATTTGGAAACTCAACAAGGCAAATCCCTTCAATTGGTGACTTCACAACTTTCGTAATCGCGATTTCTTTTCTCTCGAAATACTCGCGAACAAATTGTTCTTCACTTTTCGTTAGAGATTGTTCATCCGCAGGAGTAGAATCAATTACTCCTTCTTTTATGTCGTTAACCGGAAGTACTTTATCCATATCCTCGTCCGTCATTCTTCTTTGAATCCAGCTAAGCTTTGTATCTAGTATTTCTATGATTTCCGCCAATCCAATAAACAACATTCCTGAAACAATTCCTGAAAACCAATACGTAAACACAATGGACCAAATGATATGCATTCCATCGCCATATAACTCTTGGCCAATAACGAGTCCGTAAATGAAGCTTATCGCAATGATAAGAAGTCCAATAATAAACAAGATATTGGCAACTTTATTTTTCTTCAATCGAAACAATCCCCCTGCTATAAATTAATTTCCTGTGTATTCTGCATGTCCATGAAGCGTACAGCCAAATAAGTAACAGTTACTTTCCGTATGGAGTTCGACTTCCATCTGAGGACGATAGCCTTTTTCTAACTTCGAAAACAGTTCACGAAGACCATCGAGTTCCAATTGAAGCTCTGCAATACGATCCAATTTGTCTTCTTCTGACCACTGTTCATCACAAGGCTCCACTTTTTCTTCTTCAACTTCAATTTCTTTTTTCTTGATAGCTTCTTGAATGACCATTTGACACTTCGGCAATTCATTCAATTGATATAATGCATACGCATATCTATGAATGATATAAGGAGAGACAAAGTACTCCTCCCATTCCTTTTCAAACATAATCCTCGCTTCTTCGAAACAACCCAGTTCAACAAAAGCATCCGCTACTTCAATCGCTCCTGTATAATCGTCCGCATGCTCATTCCACGCGTTGAGGAGTTCTTTTGCTGTGCTCACATCTTTGTTTTGAATACGAGCAAGCACCTCAAACCAGCGTGTTAAATCCGAATCCTTCGCAATTTCTTGAAAACCCGCTGCTGCTTTCTCAAATTCTCCCGTATTGTAATGAACGACAGCTAAATTATGTACCGCTTCAGATGAACGGTCTATTTTCAGTGATTGTTCTAAGTACTTCTTAGCTTCCATCCAGTTTTTTTCTTGCATCGCAATTTCACCGAGCATATTGTAAGGAAAATAGGATGTTGGATTGTGAAGGAGAACTTCATCGAGTAAGGGTTTGGCCCGTTCTTGGTCCTCTTCTTCATATAAGTACATCCAAGCTAAATTACTTAGCGCCTGCACAGTTCGTTCCTTATTTACAACCTCTTGAAATAGAGCAAGCGCTTCGTTATTCTGATTACTTTCGAATAAGTGTAGTGCCTGTTTATTAAGTGACATAAATCCACTCTCTCTCTCACTCTTTTGTAGTATCCGTTGCTTTTTTAAATCGATCTCCAGAGTTCATCCGTACGATTGCAAAGATAAGGAAAGCGAAAAATAAGCCCATTCCAATTCCAAATAAAATTGGACTGTCCACCATTGCACTTAGTCCCCATAAAAAGATACTAAAAGAAATCCCGTACATGATTTTCCCCATAAATTTACACATAGCCACTTCGTCATATTGCGCCTTTTTGTCTTCCGACATCGTATTGTAACCTGCAATGAGAAACGCACCTTTTCCTTGTGAAAAGACAAAGGCAAGTAGTAAAAACGGAATAAGGAGTATCATGTTTACGATCGCTGCAATCATTTAGATCCCCTCCCCAATTCATTCGAATTAAGATAAAAAATAATACTCCTACGTATCATTACACTTTAAAACGAGTGCTTATTAACAGATTTATGAGATCAATACATATTTCATACAATTTACTCTGAATTTTAGTACTTATAATTCACTGGCTCTCTTAATATCCTGAAGATCCACTTCAAGAGCTTTTATCATTGATTTCTTCATTAATCCACCAAAAACTTTACTCATTACTTTAGACATTAAACCTACACTTTGCCCCTCAAATGACATCTCAAGGATTACATCATCACTCTCTTCGGTAATGGATAAGCGAGATATATAAATAGCCCCATGACTCTCAGCCCGCGTCTGATAATACGAATTCTCTTCACTATCCGTAATCCACATGATTTCTACCGCTTCTTTACCAAACATCTTTCGCGTCTCTCTCCACTTTAAACCGACGAGCGATTCTCCCCTCGGTGTTAACACTTCAATTTTCATGATTGCGCTTATGAAGTCAGCTGAATTCTCAATATCACTAATGACTTCCCAAACTTTCTCTTTTGTACTGTTGATTTTTACTTGCGTTGATACTTTCATCAATACACCCCTACTAGTTTTATTTCGAACAAACTCATTTACTCTCTTCCTAAATATACCATATTTCTTCATTTATCTGTTAATTGATTCAGGAAATCCCCTTTTTTAGGTGAGATTGAATCATACAAGCCCTCCTAAATGCCTGAGTCAATAATATAAAGTATTGGACGAATGGAAAAACAGTACGTTATACTTAAAAATAGTTAGATTTAGTGTAAATTGAAACAAAAGGAGAGAGTACAATGGATATTAAGGCAAAAATCGAAGAAATTATTGAAAAAGTAAAATCAGACGAAAGCTTTAAAGCGAAGTTTTCTGAGGATCCTGTAAAAGCTGTAGAAGACGTTATTGGCGTCCAACTTCCAGAAGACCAAATTAACTCTCTGATCGACGGAGTTAAAGCAAAAGTTTCATTAGACAAAGCTAGCGGCTTTTTGGATAAAGCCAAAAAACTATTTTAATCGGTGAAACAATAAAAAATGGGAAACTAACGAGGAAGAACCTTGTTAGTTTCCCATTTTTAGTGGAACTTTAATAAGTGAACCAAAGATTTTCAAAATTTACTTTTGCATTTCTCAGATTAAATATACCCATTTATTTTTGATTGATCTTCTTCATGTATTTCACGTTGTAAATCGCCAATACTTTGTTTTCTTCGTTCGTTTTTCTCTTTAATTTGATCCAATTCATTTCCTTCCGCAAAATTCATTGCCTCTTCTGCGGCCTCCATATTGCTAATTGTTTTCTTAAGACGTACTTTGTTATCCGCTGGATCATTCGGCTTCGGGTAATTTTTCGCCAATTTCCTTCCTCCCTCTATAAACATTGATATATCAACGGTTTAAGCCGTTGTAGGGTGTCGGAAAAATATTTTTCGACACGTTGGTTAACCTCGTTTTATTGTTATGTGAATATTCAAACAGAGTTGGATACGCTACGCGGTCATCGTTGGA
>NZ_JBTLRN010000037.1:0-21538 GCF_054482775.1 Sporosarcina sp. CAU 1771
CATTTTGTTTAAAATTCATAAGTGAGTCCTCCTGGTATCTAAATTAGGGGTCATTTCTTCGTCGAGAAACTGACACCCCGCATCATACCAAGAGGGCTTTTTTTGTTCAAGCCCCTAAAAAACTTCTAACAGGAATGCTCCTTTTTATCTAATAAATTTACAAAACTACTTGGCCCGTTTGAAACACGATCCCTATGCGACAACTACGCCCGATAATTGGACAAGCTGATTTACATTTCTGCAATCCTTTTTAGTTCTCTGGCACGGGATATAATAAAATCTGTCATATACTTTTTCAAAAATAATTTGTCTGCAATAATACCAATTGGACCAAAAGGTGACCTGTACTCAAATGTATCAATCATTAGAGTCCCACATTTTTCTTCTACGAATTGATGTGTATGTGTAAAAGATTGAAAAGCTCCTTTTACCATAATATCGACAAACACAGTAGGCTTTTCCATATGAGTTACTTTTGCTGTCAGCTTTTGTTTAATACCAAAGTGAGTAGCTTCCCAAGTTACAGTATCGCCCTTTTCCAAAAATCCCTGCGTAACCCCATCAATAGCATTTTCCTTAGTTTTAGCAGTAGTTTGAGTATGTACGTCTACGTTTCTTGCAAGTTCAAAACAAACATTGATAGGTGCATTGATAAATATATCGTGTTTAATTATAGGCATATTTAGCTTACCTTTCTTTTATTTAACCTTTATAAGCCATACAGGTCAGGTGCCTACCTACTTTACGATAGCACCCACCAATGAAGAACGAGACTTAAAGTTATTTGTGAAATCGCTTCAATTATGACTAGCATAAAATTTCTCTTAAGCACATTTAAATAACTATCACAGTAATAACTCCCGTTCCCCCTCCTCCAACCCTTTCAGTAAGTGGACACAATTGTGATTGTAGCCCAGTCCTTATGTATTAAACGCACCCTTTTGTTTAAAATTACTCCGTTAATACTGGTCTTCAAAGTGATCAGATATAAAAAAAGGATTTACTCTAATTTCCCTTAAAAAGTATTTTATTAATGTTTTCTTATCTAAGTATTCCCGTTTAGGAATTAACACTTCTCTTTTCAAACGTTCGTGTAGTTCCTTATCAATTTTAAAAGTTGAGTAAGCATATTTCTCACTATTTTCCTCTTCAATCCGAATTAAAAATGAAATGATATATTCATACATACTAGGGAAGTCACTTTCAATTTGCTGGTGATGCTCTATAAATGCCTTAATAAATTCTTCCAAATTAGATTCTCTATCTAAAAATGGAAAACTACAGAGGCTATACCAATTTCCTAAATACACTGTAAATACAGCAATCGCATAGCGACGTGTTTCCTTATCTGAAGCACCAAAATAATCGTAATACGCTTCTTTTTCAAAGCTTTGACCTGTATCGAAATAGCCGATTTCGATACCCTCAAGTCCTTTTTTTAATTTTTCAATAATCTCATTTGACACGAAGATTCCCCCGATCAAAGAATCAATTATTTCCTTGATATTATCATATACCATCATCTCTGTATTGCACTAAGTGGCCCTATTACTGAAATGGGTGAAGTCCTTCTTCAAGAATTGCCACCATTGGTTTAAGAAACTATGTAAGCACCCACGTTTTTTATTTTAGTAACTTTCTTATAATATAATCAATAACCAATCCATATAATAACCACAGAAAAAAGTGTAATAAGAAACCAGGAAATAAAATTTTGAAATTTTGACTGTCATAAACTAAGTCGCCAAATGTCCTGAACAAAAAGCCTAATAAAATATCTATTCCCAAAACAATATCCTTAAATGGATTAACGAGTATTTCAATTATATAATTGATCACTGCAAAGAAAGGTAACCAAAAAGCGAAACGTTTTAATAGCGACATTTAGTCATTCCTTTCTATCTGGAATGCGGTACATATCGAAATGGAGTGCCAATCCTTACTCCAGAATTACACCCTTTTGCTTAATTCCTTCAACTCAAGAGTTATAACCGAATGAGATAATAAATATCATTGCAATCAAAGATACAACGATAAAAATCGTAGATATTAAAGTTATAATTGCGGTTAAACTTTTAGGTATGTTAGTGCAATTTTTCCAAGTAGCTACTAACAGGAAAATACTGAGTAAAATTATGATAAGAAAAAATGATAAGAATCCAGCACGCTCTTTAATCATAAACCACAAGTCCATTTCGTCTGCCCCTCTCCGATAACACTTAACTCATTTTTATCCGATTGAGTCGCAGCGGTTGTTCAGTTAACGCACCCTTTGATGAGTAAAGTGATAAGAGTTACAATTTACTTCCGAAATTTACCTGGGTCTTCAATCCTTGTAGATAAAACCTCTCCACAATTAAGACAGAAGGTTAATATTTTATTCGATCCAACTGATAACTTTTTGTCTAGCGGCTTAACTGCCATAAAATCCGTACCTTCACCAAACTCAGTACCACTGCACTTTGGACATTCATTTTTATTCATTCATAACCTTTCCCTTATATTTAAATATACGGCTGAACTCATTAACCCACCTATAGTACAATTCATCTTCAAGAATTAATGGACCGTTCAGGTACAGTGCTTCTTCCACAACTGCCCCCGTGTCTAAATAATTCTTATACAAATCTTTACTTAATAAATTCAGCTTTCAGAAGGTAAGCAACGTCATATTTTTCTAGCTCATTCATATGGCCTTCAGGATTTTCATAAAAATCAGCAGTAAGACTACTCATAATTCCATCACTTGAATAACCGATATTCGCTAACACTAGTTCACCCTCAATTGAATTATCCTTGCCTTCAAGATTGTTCCAAATGCTTGCCATAGCATCTAAATCATCTGAAGTTGTCTCTGATTTACTTACAGAACTTAGACCTCTTTTACCGCTAATTCCAATATTGAATGTCTGCTTCTTTCCACTGTCATATGGATTAGTAGACGCAAAGATAATAGACCCTTTTTGCTCTACATCTGAAATTAATGAGCTTACTGCATCATTAACCAACTTACCTGATTCATATTTTTCAACCCATACTGATACTTCTTTATAGTCACTGTGAATATTGAAATCAAAAACAAATGAGTTGGCTGAAGTAGTCGTAAGTATTGCATGCTCTCTCACTGTTAATTCAACAGCAGAAATCGTATTTGATTTCGAATTATTATTAGCACAAGCACTTAAAGCAAATACCAACAGTGCTACTAGTGTAAAAAACCTTTTCATATTATCCTCCTTCCATCTACCTCTATTCAATTAAAATGGCCCGATCGTATTATTGAAGATCAATATTCTTCAAGTAGTGACAACTTCAGATTTTAAAATGGAATAGATATATAAGTCATCGAATTTGCCACAAGTAAATTCATAATGTCTTAATAATCCTTCTCTTTCAAAACCCATTTTATCTAACAATTTCAGCGATGCTAAATTAGCAGGTTCGAGTAATGCTTCAATTCGTTCTAACTGTAAGTTTTGGAATCCATATTTAACTACCGATTCCAATGCTTCACCGGCAATACCTTTCCCCCAATACTCTTTGCTTAACTCATAACCGATTTCAGTTCGAGAATGCTCAACAACTTTATTAAAAAAACCGCAACTACCGATTATCTTATCCGATCCCTTTAACGAGATTCCCCACCTAATGCCAGTTCCCTTTTCAAAAATTGACTTATACCATGAAATTTCATCCAATGCTTCGTCAATTGACTTAAATGGTTCTAATCCATAGTACTTCACCACATCAGTATCAGAAAAATACGTTAGAAGGTTCTTTGCATCATCGTTAGTTACTTGTCTTAAAATCAATCTATCTGTTTCAAGCACTGGGAATTCATCTACTTCTATCATTTTTAAACACCCCTGAATGGAAAATATATAATAAAGTAAATTGGCCCAGTTTGTTTAAGATGCTTTTTCACATAATACATTACGTTGTTTGGAGTGCAGGCGTCGACTCCAGCGGGAACAGCGCGAGCTGAAAGCCCTGCAGGTACCGAAGCGGACGAGGAGATTGAAGCCGTGCCCACGAAAAGCATGCGTCGGAACGGAAGCAACAGTTTATCCATAATGGATGCTGCCCTATTACTGAATAAATGAATCAGCTCATTTTTTCTAAAATTATATAATCCTTTGTTTTAGTAATGGGTATTTTATAATCAGTAGCAAATGCAATTAGATCATTAAAAATAGACTCTGGATTAAAGGCTAGGATTCTAAAATTAAGTCCTTTTCGATTTTGAACCACGGCACATTTTTTCTTCCAACCAACACGTGTTAATTTTAAACCATCAATTTCTTCGTGGTTAATCTCTTTAGCGTAGATTGGTAATGTGAAAATACGTATTTGGAACTTCAATACACCGTTTGATATTTTAAATCCAAAGTTTATAAAAATTGCAGCAAGTACAAGTAACGTGAATGGAATATGTAAATACAACATCCAAGAGCCTCCTCCATTACGAAGACTTAAGATCAAAACAACTAACAATATCAGAAAAATAACGACAAGTGGTCCCCGTTGTGTTTTTGCATTATAAACCACAATTGCATCTCCTTTAAGTAGCCCGATTGAAGCCTAGTCCTTATAGAACAACTGCAACTGTTTATCGAAGCTGCTTATTTTTATTTCGTTCATTTCTAAGTGCTGTAAAATTTAGGAAAATAGTATACCCAACAGCTAGGAGCAAAAGTATAATTCCATACCCAACCTCTAAATCCAACCAATACGTAGATAAAATTACCGTTATAGTAACAATAATTATTAACAGTAGGCTAGACCGATGATATTTGTTCATTGTGTCTTCTCCTAACGCTAGATTGATTCTAATAATATAAGCTCCATGACGATAGGGATCCATACATTTACAAAGCAATTGCAAGGAACTGTTTTTGCCGAGAAAACTTTTCCTGTAGGTTCACACCGAAGGGAAATTGAAGTACATGTTATAGGATATAAAATAGTGTTCTTGCGATATAGTACGCACCCAAAAATAGGAACAAAGGTTTTATAAAGTCTTTATTTTCTTTTTTATAAACAACAACTATGGAAACTGAAAATATAAGAGGTAACCATACAAACCAAAAGAGAAAATTGTTGAAAATAATTTCTAGAATTTTAATCAATCCTTTGAACATCCGATTATTTATTAAAGACTGTATTTGAATTTTCTTCCATAACGCTAATGTATTTCTTGTGCTGAACCGTTAGTTGAATAATTCAAACACTAATACTGATACGTTCTTAATGACTGATAAGTTTCATTCATTTGAATTAAGCAGATTTCTACTATCTTTTTGCTATAGATCCATTATCACTTCTATGTTTCACGAAATTTACGAATTGAAACCGTCTTGAATAGCGATAGAGGGATTTTATCGCCACGCCATTAAGTCACTACAGCACAACTTTTGAACGAATGCTCTTCTAAATTAAATATCAACAGAGTTATTTAACATAGTCTTACTCAATTAAAACTAGTAAAATAAGCCAATATGAAATACCCGCACAAGTAGAGGCCAGAAAAGTGTAAAGTTTAAAGTTTTTCTTATGTTTTTCATCTGAAATGGCACGAATTGCGTAGATTGTGCAAAAAACCGTAAAAAACGGAAGCAATGACAATAAGAAAAGCATATCCCAACTCCACCTCCTTAACATAAAAATATATTACCATAGTTTACCAACAACCCCAATTGAAATCAAAAAAACACCGCAAGAATTTTGCGGTGCTAATCCTTTTTCTAATTCAATTGATGTTTCAACTAACCTTTTTAACGATTAATAAGCGCGAGCAAACCACACTGTATGCTTCGATTCTTTGCCACAACAAATACAAGTCGACTTCGTTGCTGGTGGGTTAAATGGAATGTTACGTGTCGTGAATTTCGTTTCTTCTTTCACCTGTTCTTCACACGCATCGTCTCCACACCAACCTGCAAGAACCCATCCCGGAATTTCTTCTTTTTCTTTGTAATCCGAAATGTGAGTTGTTAACTGAGTAAGTGAATCGATATGGGTATGCGAATGTTCGTCACGGAAAGTACGTGCTTTCTCAAGTAAGCGTGCTTGCATCGTTACCAATTCCTCTTCAATACTGCTAACAATTGTCTCAAGATCTACGGCTACTTTTTCCTCTTCATCACGTGCTTTAAGAAGTGCCTGATTTTTTTCCAAGTCACGTGGCCCAAGCTCAATGCGAACCGGAACACCTTTAAGTTCCCACTCATTGAATTTGAATCCTGGAGATTGGTTGGAATCATCGATTCGTACACGAATTCCTTTGGCTTTTAACTCTTTGAATATCACATCTAAATTCTCCATAATTTCAGGGTTCTTCTTCCATGGTCCAACCGGAATTAACACAACTTGTGTCGGCGCAATACGTGGTGGTAATACAAGACCTTGCTCATCGCCATGCGTCATAATAACCGAACCAATTAAGCGTGTAGACGTTCCCCAAGACGTTGTATGAACAAATTCATGCTTGTTTTCTTTATTTAAATATTTAATATCAAAGGCTACCGCAAATTTTGTACCTAAGTAATGCGAAGTTCCTGCTTGCACAGCTTTTCCGTCCTTCATCATCGCTTCAATCGAATACGTATCTATAGCTCCTGCAAAACGTTCTGAAGGGGTTTTTTCACCTTCATAAACTGGAATCGCAAGTAATTCTTCTACCACTTCTTTGTAAATATTCAACATTTGCATGGTCTCCGCACGTGCTTCCTCTTCATCCACATGCGCGGTATGTCCTTCTTGCCATAAAAATTCGGAAGTCCGAATAAACGGAAGTGTTTTCTTTTCCCAGCGGAAGACGTTTGCCCACTGGTTGATTAGGAGAGGAAGATCCCGGTAGCTTTTAATCCAATCTGAGTAAAGGTGACCAATCATCGTTTCAGACGTTGGACGTAATGCCAAACGTTCTTCTAATTTTTCTCCTGCAGCTTCTGTCACCCAAGGCAACTCTGGCGAGAATCCTTCGATATGGTCTTTTTCTTTCTCAAAAAACGATTCAGGAATTAACATCGGGAAATACGCGTTACGGTGGCCTGTTTCTTTAAATCGGCGGTCCATTTCGGCTTGAATATGCTCCCAAATTTCATAACCATCCGGCTTGAAAGCGATACATCCTCGAACCGGTGTATAATCCATTAAATCCGCCTTTTGGATTGTATCAATATACCACTTTGAAAAATCACTTTTTTGTAAATTCGTCATTTTGTTCCTCCTTATATATAGTAAAAAGCACAAAGCTATCCTCATGTTAAGGACGTCTTTGTGCTGAATAAACGTGGTACCACCTTAGTTTCGTTTGAATGTAATTTTGTTAACTCAAACGCTCTAATTGTTTGATAACGAAAACAACTCGGTTATGTTTACATAACATCTCAGTGATAGGTTTCGATAAGAAGGGGTGCTATAGCTCTCAGCGAATGCTATATTTTCTGTTTCACAATTCTTATGTACTTGGTCACATCAAAGATTTCATTGTACGATTCCTTCAACTATAACAAATATGCGTGGTTTAGACAATTTGATTCTTCGATTGAGGTTCGTTCAATCCAAATTCCAAAAAAAGATGCCCCACAAAATGGTTTGTGGGGCATCAGGTATTGTCATCCACTTTTTGTAGTGCTCGTTACTTCCCTAGTACTTCATCCCAATCAATTGTTCCGTTTTTAATTTCATCACGACGCTCTTTAGTCATCAAGTCTGTCGGAGCTTCCTTACCCGGCCAGTCTTTGTCATGATTCGGAAACTCATCACGGTCTTTGGACAGGATGAATGCAGCTAAGTCACTTGCTTCTTGGTCTGTCAATGTATTCTCTTGACCGACTGGCATGTTATTCTGTAGATACCCAGCCATTTTTGACATACGTGCGAGTCCAGCACCGTCATTGAATGAACCTGATCCCCAAACTGCCGGTCCTGTATTTGAACCCGTACCTGATCCATCACCTGCATGGCATGCAATGCACGATTGTTGGAAAAGTTCTTCCCCATCATCAATGCTTGGTACTGGAACATCAGCCATGTTATTCGTATGTCTCCACGGAAGATCTGCATTCATTTCGACTGGAATTCCCTGGGAAATATACGTTAGATATGCAACCATTGCATCCAAATCTTCATCGTCTTCTTCAAACGGTTGCCCATTCATGCTTCGTATCATACATCCATTAATACGCTCTTCCAAAGTAACCACTTCCCCTGAACGAGGGATGTACATTGGATATACAGCAGATACACCGACCATTGAAGATGAGAACTCTTCCGTTCCTGCTCCCGCGTGACAACTCGTACACGAAAGTTGGTTAATTCGAGCTTCTCCGTCTTCAACAGAAGATGCTTCTGATCTAAGTACATTTGAGGTGTCATTGACAAGCTCATACCCTCTTAAAATTGCTTCCCCCAATGGACCATCTGGAACGTCTTCAAGCGATGGTGGGTTATGTACAATCCCCGCTACGGACTCCGCGGGCGCTTGAATTGCTCCACTGACCGCCAATTCATCTTTTTCATTCGTAACTTTCATCAACTGATTCGATAATAAAACAACCCCACCGAGTGTGGCGACAAATAAAAATGCTAGCATATAATTTAATTTGTTCTTCATTTTTTGTACCTCCTATTCTTTTCCTTCTGCTATATTATACCATTCCCTTCATTTTCCAACTTTGGATTTTGGCATTGTTCACAAATACACATTATACTTTATGACAATTCTTTTACATTTTTCCATCTGGAGTTAAGAGCGCAATAAAGTAAATATATAATATTTTTACTTTTCAGGTCTAAAAAGTTCACAAAAAAAGGATTGCATTAAAATGTTTTTTTCGTACACAGTAATGGAGAAGGAAAATTGAAAGGAGATGGAGACGAATGAGCCGAGGGAAACATAAAAATACGAACAACAACACCAACTCTTTGCCACAAACACCTAAAAATCAAAAAATAAAACCCGAAAATATGAAGGAAGAAATTTCGCTTGAGTTAGCGGAAATTGATAACTTAAGGCCAAAACAAGAACCAATGACGCCGAATAAGCGACAAAAAAGCGAAAAAGAGAAATGGTATTAAGGAAATTGATCTTTAGTAAGTAGATTGTATTTGCATTAAAAAACTACAAAATGCGCACTCAACTAAGTATGCGCATTTTGTAGTCTTTATATTTACATTTCCATCAACACAGTTACCACTATCCCCAGTAAGACGCCAAGTAGAACGGTACTTCCAAAAAGAAAGAACTCCCTCAATTCCCCATCCTTTCATTGTCTTTACGTTCTTACAGTTTATTGATGGGGTCTACTTTATATTCACTAGGAGTTTAGGTAACGATCCGTTTACAGCTTCACTCTTTGTAATCTTAATGCGTTTAGAACTACGGATACAGAACTAAATGCCATCGCTGCACCTGCAACCCAAGGTGCTAACAGACCGATTGCGGCTATAGGAATTCCAATCGTATTGTAGAAAAATGCGAAGAAAAGGTTTTGCTTAATATTTCGCATCGTTTTACGACTCATAATAATTGCATCGGCTACGCTATTTAGATCGCCTCGCATTAATGTGATATCTGCCGCCTCAATTGCTATATCTGTACCTGTTCCAACAGCCATCCCGATATTTGCCATTACAAGTGCCGGAGCATCATTAATACCATCTCCGACCATCGCTACATTTTTACCTTGGTCTTGAAGTTTTTTAATTTCGGTACTCTTTTGTTCAGGTAATACTTCAGCAATTACATGAGTAAGGCCCACTTGACGCGCAATTGCTTCGGCTGTCTTTTGGTTGTCGCCGGTTAACATGATGACTTCCAAACCCAACTCCTGCATCCGAACAATCGCTTGTTTCGATGTTTCTTTCACCGTATCTGCAACTGCAACTAGACCGGCAAGTTGTTGATTGATTGCAATAAGCATTGCAGTTTTGCCTTCCGCTTCCAACTTTTCCATTGCGGGTTCTATATTCACTGTCGAAATTTCATGCTCTCTCATGAGCTTTCTAGTCCCCACCAAAATCGCATTGCCATCCACACTTGCTTGAATACCGTAACCTGGCAGAGCTTCAAATCCCGTTACGTCGAGCAATGCCAACTCTTTCTTTTTTGCTCCGAGAACAATGGCCTGTGCCAATGGGTGTTCGGATTGATTTTCCGCTGTCGCAATTAATTGCAAAACCTCATCTTCGATAAAACCATCCTCGACAACAATATCCGTTAAAGAAGGTTCGCCTTTTGTCACTGTTCCTGTTTTATCTAACACAACTGTGTCAATCGATTGCGTATTTTCAAGGTGCTCTCCGCCTTTAAACAGCAGTCCCATTTCAGCAGCTCTACCCGAGCCAGCCATAATCGAAGTTGGTGTTGCTAAGCCAAGTGCACAAGGACACGCAATAACTAAAATCGATATCGTTGGGATGAGTGCCGACCTGAAATCACCCGGTGTCACTGCAAAATACCAAATGAAAAATGTCGCAACTGCAATTAGTACTACAATTGGAACGAAGACGCCTGAAATTCGATCCGCTAAACGCTGAATATCCGCCTTCGACCCTTGCGCTTGTTCAACAATTTTTACAATTTGAGCGAGTGCTGTATCTTTCCCAACTTTGGTTGCTTTAATTTGTAATGCTCCATTTTTATTAATCGTTGCGCCAATAACAGAATCCCCAGCTACTTTATCGACAGGAAGACTTTCACCTGTCACCATCGATTCATCGATTGCAGAACGTCCTTCAATAATTTCACCGTCAACAGGAATCTTTTCCCCTGGTTTAACTAGAACGATATCTCCTGCAATTACGGACTCAATTGGTAATTCTACTTCTTCGCCATCACGTAACACCCTTGCCGTTTTGGCTTGTAAATCGAGCAACTTGTGAATTGCTTGACTTGTTTTACCTTTTGCTCGTACTTCAAATAATTTACCAAGAACAATTAACGTTATGATCACGGCAGATGCTTCATAATACAATTCTGCCATGCCTACGCTACCAGCATTCAACCATTCAATGGATAAATATAAACTGTAAAAGTAGGCCGCACTTGTACCTAGTACAACTAATACATCCATATTCGCGCTTTTATTTCTTAGCGCATTAAAGGCACCTTTATAAAATTGGGCCCCGACAATAAATTGAACCGGTGTCGCTAATGCAAGCTGTACCCATGGATTCATAAGAATGTCAGGCATGTAAATGAAAGAAAGGAATTCGAAATGTGCAACCATTGTCCAAAAGAGGGGCAATGTTAAAATTAACGAGAAGATAAACATGTTTTTTTGCTTCCGTATTTCTCGTTCTTTATGATCTAGCTTATCTTCGTTGTCTTGTTTAAGTATCAACTCAAAACCCATCTTTTTAACAGCAGTTGTCATATCGATTGGTTCAACTTGTTTTTCATCATAATCCACAGTAAGTGTTTCTAATGCGAAATTGACATTTGCATTTGAGACGCCATCCATTCGATTGATTCGCTTTTCAATTCTTACAGCACAAGCTGAACACGTCATGCCTGATACATCAAACTCCACTTTATCTTCTATGATGCTGTAGCCCAACTTCTCGACTCGTTCTTTAAACTCATTCATGTTCGTTTTTTCAGGATCGTACGTAATCGTTGAGCGTTCAAGTGCAAGGTTTACATTCGCCTTTTCAACACCTTCTATTTTCGCAAGTCCTTTTTCAATCCGATTGGCACAAGCTGAACACGTCATGCCATGAATTTGTACTGTTTTTTCTGCTGTAGCCATCCGCTTCTCCTCCAATACTTGGTGGGGGTATATTTTTTTTATAAAGAAAGATCATACCTTATGGTACAATCCACTTTACCGCTTGTTACCCCACTATGGTGTAAGCGTAAATTTACTATTTGAAAGATGCTTAAACTACGTCAAATCCTTGATCTTCAATTGTTTCTTTAATTTGGTCCAATGAAGTAACGTTTTCAAATTCAACAGCGACCTCTTTCTTACCAAGATCCACTTTTACCGTTGAAACGCCTGTTATTTCGCCAACACTCGTTTCAATAGCATTTACACAATGGTTACATGACATACCTTCTACCTTTATTATTTCTTTCATCTGAACATCCTCCTAGTTTTTTATTTAGTCATCGTTTTCATGACACTCATTAACTCTTGAATTGCCGCTTCCCCATCTTGACCTTTAATCGCATTGACTACGCAGTGATGCGTGTGGTCCTCTAATAACGCTAGTGAAACTTTATTTATCGCAGACTGGATGGCACTAATTTGATGTAAAATATCGACACAATATCGGTCATCTTCAATCATTTGATGGACACCGCGCACCTGACCCTCAACTCGTTTAAGTCGATTAAGTAACTGTTTTTTATTCGGTTGAATGGTTGACTTCGCTAACTCCGACATATTATGCCTCCCTTCAACGTTCATATACCCCATACCCCTATACTAACATCTTTAACTCGTTTTTAAAACCCTAATGCTTTGAACCTCATTAAACGTCAAAAAAATTCAGTCCTTTATCAAACTTAACCATAACTTAACCTTCGAAATATAGACTAGAAGGAAATGAAAGTGAGGTTAAAACATATGCGTAAACAACTACTTACCCTACTACTTATCGGTGTATTAATAGTAACTGCATGTACGAAACAAAATGAAGAACCCAATAATGAATCAAAGAAGGAGCCTGTCAGCAAAGAGCAGGAGACAGTTGCCCCGGACAGCGAGGAGCCTACACTTGAAGTAGAGGAGGAGGAGAAGAAAGATGAACCTATCACTAAAACGATTTCGGGTGTGAAAGACGTATTGGATAACACAGCCGAAGCGATGAAATCGGTAGAAACGATGACAATCGATGGGGTAATTATTACTAAAACAGAAATGGCGGGGGTTAGCAGCACAGAAACAACGGATGTGACTGGAGTTATTTCTATGTCACCATTCACACAACATGTAAAAATGCATTCCGTATCGACTTTGGATCCCCCTGAAGACTCGGAACTATATATAACAGAAGAGGTCATGTATGGGCTCAATACAGATGATGGTGGATGGATTTCAATGCCGACAGATGCACTCTCGATTCAAGCGGGAATCTTTCAATCTGATGAGCAGTTTGCTCGTTTCTCAAGTTATCATGAATTGCTATCGTTAGAAGAAACCGATACACATTATAAAGTACTATTTACAGGTTCCGATGACGTCTATAAAGAAGTTGTTTTGGGCGTAGGTAGTTTCGGGGAAGCTCATGAAAATTTGATGGATATCGTTAAATCCATTAGTGGAACATTAACATTACTAATCGACAAAAAGTCGTTCTATGTTGTTGGAAGTTCAATTTCCGATGAACAAATAGCCGAAACAATGGGAATTGAGATAAAATCGGAGGATGAGATCTCTTACACATACAGTAGTTTTAACGACCTAGAAAGAGTTGTTGTTCCAGAAGATGTCATAAATAACGCAGTTGAAATTTCACTTCCTAATTTTTAACTAACACAAAAATGACCATCTAGTATCATCATTCAACTAGATGGTCATTTTATGTTTACTTAATTCTTCAATCCTTTAACAAACTTCTCCAACCGATCCATTCCTTCTTCTAATAAAGGCATTGCATAGGCGTAAGTGATGCGGATATGACCTTCTGCATGATTACCGAAAGCGACACCAGGAACAACCGCAACGTCCCCTTCTTTTAACAACTTAATCGCAAAGTCATATGAACCCAATCCAAACTTTTTAATGGATGGGAAAATGTAAAACGCACCATTTGGTTTAATCGTTTCAAGCCCCATCTTTGTGAGTCGTCCGTAGACATAGTCACGTCGTTTAATATATTCCTTATTCATTTCTTCTGCTGCACCCCGACATTCATTAAGTGCGACAACACCCGCGTGTTGCCCTGGAACGGATGCACAGACTGAGTTATATAAATGAACGTTCTTAACGTGCTCCATTAACTTAGCAGGGCCCATCACATATCCGATGCGCCAGCCTGTCATCGAGTGCGATTTCGACAGCCCATGAATTAGGAAAAAACGATCTCGGATTGATTTATATTGACCAAACGAATTATGATTGCCCGAGAATACATTCTCACTATAAATTTCATCTGACAAAACAAACAGTTCATGTTTTTCTAGAACTGCAACAAGAGCGTCCATTTGTTCTTTAGTAAGCGTCATTCCTGTTGGATTCGATGGGTAATTAAAAAGAATTGCTTTTGTTTTACTTGTTATTAAAGACTCGAGTCTTTCAGGTGAAGGTATAAATGCTGTGTCACTTGTGTCTAAATGAACGACCTTGGCTCCACATAATTCAATGATTGGCTCATACCCCAAGTAAAGTGGCGTCGGTAAAATCACCTCATCGCCCGGTGATAAAAGGGTACGAAATGTCGAATCAATCGCTTCACTAGCACCATTTGTTATAACAATTTCATCTTCTGGATTATAGGAAAATCCGTATTTATCCTCAAAAAAGGACGCGACAGCTTGTCTCAATTCCGCTAAACCCGCGAAGTGAGAATACCCTGTGTGATTATTTTTAATCGCATCTATACCAGCCTGCTTCACAATTTCTGGCGTTGGAAAGTCTGGTTGCCCGATTGTTAAATTGATGGCGTTTGGATAATTTAGTGCCTGCCCAGAAAGGTCCCGAATCCCAGAAATCTTAATCGCTTCGGCTGATTTATTAATTGCTAATGTCATTATTATCATCCTCACCTTTCATCCCACTATTTTTCTATGTGTATAACTCCATAGTAAAGTCCGTACAATGAAACCGCAATAGCTAGAAAGCGATTGCATCTTAAGTAAGCCTATTCCCTTTCACCAAAAAATAACCCTGAAACCATTCGATACCTACCGAATGGTTTCAGGGTTACTTATTTCTACTTATGCTACTGACTGTCTAGCTACTCGTTTCTCTTCCGATTTATCCACTACTGCTGCACCTACAATATCACCAACAACGTTCGATGCCGTACCGCCCATTCCAATAATCGCATCGACTCCGGCAATGAGTGCCACGATTTCAAGGGGTAAATCAAAAATTGTTAGTACAGCTGCTAGCGTAACTAACCCGGCTGCGGGAACACCTGCAGTTCCAATTGATAGCAATGTACCTACCAAAACGATTAGGAATAAGTCTGGTGCAGAGAGCTGTAAGTTCATAATATTTGCAGCAAATACAATCGATATTCCCATTCGTATTGCTCCACCATCCGAATTAAATACAGCACCTAAAGGTAATGAAAAATTGACAACATCATCAGAAATACCCGCTTTCTTTGCTGATTTTATCGCAATTGGTAACGTAGCAATACTGCTTGACGTGAAGAATGCTGACGTATAGGCTTCTTTTGTCTGTTTGAAAAAATTCAGTAAAGGTGTTCCCGATAGGATTAGAAATGCTGAATAGACAAAAACCCAAAGTATGAGTAACCCTAAATAGAAGACACCTACAAATGCGAATAGAGATTTTAATGTCCCCATCCCTTGTCCTCCAAAGGAAGATGCACTGATGGCAAAAATACCAATTGGCATATAAAGAAGAATTCCATTTAATAATGTATAGAATAATTCGCTCGTAGCTGCCGTAAACTTCGCAAGCATCTCGCCGTAGTCTTTTACTTGTTCATCGGCAGAGCCTTTCATTATTGCAATGGCTGCTCCAATAATGATTGCTAAGAACATGATCCCCATGACGTTTCCCGCACTAAATGCAGTAACAATATTATTAGGAACCATGTTCAACAATACATCCGTAAAGTTGGGTGCGGTTGGTTTATCAACAACCACGTCAGGCAAAGTTAAATGTTGACCTGGCTTTAACCATAAAGCCAATCCGAGTCCAATCAGTACAGCAGCAGCAGTTGTTATCGCATAATACACAATTAACTTCCAGCCAATTCTTCCGAGCTGAGAGGTTGTCATTTTGTTTACAGCAAGAACGACTGTAAGAAATATAACCGGGATCGCAACTAACGTTAGCAAACTAATTAGTAAGGTTCCCATTGGCTTTAGAAATTGAGCCTGCTCCCCGAATGCAACACCTACAATAATTCCAAGTATAAAACCAATGGTCATTTTTACGATGAATGATGTTTGCTTGTATTTACCCCACATTTTTTTCATGCGCTCACACTTTCTCTATCAAATGTTTTTCTGAATGTCTCGTTGACATATATCATACCATAGAGCCACTTATTTCCATCGATTCCTCACTTCCAGACTATAGAGTTGAACCGTCACTTGAAGGCTTCTCTATATACGTTAGTGTTTTACCAAGATAACCAAAAAGAATCGTTAGCAATGGTGACAACAAACAAAAGAATGCGAAAGGTAAATATTCAAGCGTTGAAACACCTAACATCTTCGTGATGAATAGCCCACAAACACTCCAAGGTACTAATGGATTGACGACAGTTCCCGCATCCTCCATCACCCTACTCAAGTTTTTCCCTGCAAGGCCTACCTTCTCATATTGAGGTCGGAAAGCCTGTCCTGTCAGCAATATAGATAAATACTGTTCCCCAATCAATACGTTGATGCCTATTGCTGTGACTGCGGAAGCGAATATAACGGAGGATACCTTTTTCAATGCTTGCTCTACTTTTTCAAGTAAACATTGCACAATGCCTAGCGTAAATAACAGGCCACCCATACTTAACGCCAGTAAGACAAGACCAATCGTCGGCAACATACTTTCCATGCCACCACGTGTTAGTAGTGCATCAATATCTTCAATACCCGTTGTTGAAACAAATCCTTTATATAAAATCAAAAAGACATCTGTAACTCCAAAGTCTTGGTGAAAGAACGCTATAGCAACTGCGCTGGCTGAACTAATTGCCAACGTCAACAGAGCCGGCACCTTTTTAATCGTTAACGTTAACAATACGAAAAGCGGAAGAATCGTATACCAATGGATCATCCCTGTAGCAAGTAACCCATCTTTAAAGAACGTAATCGCATCGACGTTTGTCAACGTTTCCTTCGGAGAAATTAATCCAAACAGGAAAAGCGATATGAAAAAGACGGGCACGGTCGTCCATCCCATATTTCGGATATGTTCAAATAAATCGACACCTACAATAGAAGAGGATAAATTTGTTGTATCCGATAAGGGCGACATCTTATCGCCAAAAAACGCCCCCGAAACAATTGCACCAGCGACCATCGCAAGGGACATATCGAGTACAGCACCCATCCCAATAAATGCGACGCCTACAGTCGCAACTGTCGTTAACGAGCTTCCTACTGCGATCCCTATAATTGCCGTGACGACAAACACAGTTGCAAGGAAGTAAGACGGAGTGATTATTGAAAACCCAGCATAGATCAGCGTTGGTATTGTTCCGCTCATAATCCAGCTACTCACCAAAATTCCAATAAAGAAAAAAAGGTATACCGCGCTCATTCCCGCTCTCGCCCCTTCGACGAGCCCGTTTTCTAATTGGCGGTAAGATAGTTTTTTGAAAAGTCCGTAGCCAATTAATAACAAGATTGCTAATAATATCGGTAAATGCGGAGACGAGTCGAATTTAATAATACTGATACTAATTATTGTTATGATTCCCACTACGATTGTCATTGCCTCTGTAAATGTAGGTGATATTATGGACTTTATTGGAAACACAATAAACCTCTCCCTTTGCTAGATAAATGAAATGCAAAAAAACCTACCCATCCCTTGAAAAGGGACGAAGAGGTTCTCCGCGTTACCACCCTACTTGATACGTCAGCTTTTGACTGATAATCCACTTCATTTCACTACCCGAGAAAAATAGACGGCGTACTTCATCCACATCGCTGCCTGAACTTTCACCATCTGCTCAGTCTCTTTTTACTGCCCACGATATGCTTACTAAACCGACTCTCGTTTATATCTTTTTGCATTCATTAAAAGCTGAATCGCTTCTCTGCTACATTTCTTTTATCCTAATACAAAATACGAAACGAAGTCAACTTTTCAAAATTAAACAGGGAAATCCAACTATTCAAAAATTAATGCGTGTACTTTTTGCAATTAGGGTATAGCAAAAGTATGAGTAACAGTAAAAATTGAGGGGGTATTCAATTGACGAATTCCAAAGGACAATCGATCAGACAACAAAGCGCCCTGTCTACAAACGACCTGAAAAAAACTGTAGATCATACTACGTTTGGATTTGAAACGACAGAACAACTCGAAATACTAACCAATATAGTCGGACAACAACGGGCTCGTACAGTCATGAATTTTGGTCTTCATGTAAATAAACCCGGATATCATTTATATGTTGGTGGTATTGAAGGCACCGGGAAAACTTCCTTCGTCAATTCAACCGTTAATGACTTTGCAGACAAAGAGGTTCAGCTTTTTGATTGGTGTTATGTAAATAACTTTGAAGACGAGTATAAACCTAAAGTATTGAAGCTAACTGTTGGTTTAGGCAAGAGTTTAAAAAAGTCGATGGAAACCCTCATTAATGACTTGAAACAAGATATTCCACGTGCATTTAATGATGAAAACCTACAAAATATTCGCATGTCCATCATTCAAAAATACACAGATAAGCGAAATCAGGTGTATAAACAAACCGATCAAACAGCAACTGATTTTGGTTTTCTAATCAAACAATCGGGCTCATCTATTCTTACCATTCCGAAAGGGGAAGATGGACAACCACTCAGCGAAGAAGCTTTCGCCAAGTTAGATGAAGAACAATTGGCCACGATTGAAAAAGATTCAGCCAAGTTGCAAGAAATAATACTAGAAGCCACTAAATCAGTTCGCGCTTTTGAACAAGAGTTAAAGAAATCCTTAACTGGCTTTGATCTTCAAACGGCACACACAGTCATCGACTACCAGATTGACGAGTTAAAAAAGAAGTATGTAGAGTGCAAAGAAATCATAAGGTATTTAGTCGCCGTCCGAAAAGATTTAGTGAAGAATTTCCATTCGTTTTTGCCAAACGAAGCCGAAAAAGATGAAAAAAAAGCAGCGAATTTATTCAAAGACACGCATCAAGTGTTTAAGAAATATACCATTAACTTGCTCATTGATCATAGCGAGACAAAAGGCGCGCCCGTCGTTTCTGCGGATAACCCTACCTTTTACAATTTAGTAGGAAAAGTAGAATATGAAAACCGAATGGGAGTCATGAGCACAGACTTCACAAAAATCAAACCCGGTTATCTTCATCAAGCCAATGGCGGCTATATTCTCATCCAAGCAAAAGATATCTTCACGAAAGCGCTGGCTTGGGAAGGTTTAAAAAGAGCGTTGCTAACTTACAAACTTCAAATTGAGAACATTGGAGAGCATACGAGTATTATCGCTACAGCATCCGTTAATCCAGATCCAATCCCACTGAATACAAAAGTAATTATTATAGGTAATATGCAGATTTTCAAAGCGCTGTATAACAACGACGAAGATTTTCGCAAACTTTTCAAAATCCGAGTCGATTTTGATGTTGAAATGCGGTACAACGAAGACAACATCAACGGGCTCGCTAACTTTATTCATACCCATTGTAAAAAACATGGGCTACGGCACTTCGATCGAACTGCTGTCGCAAAACTCATTGAATATAGTTCTCGTCTTGCAGAACACCAAAACAAACTATCGACAAGGTTCAACTTACAAGTAGAGATTATTTACGAGGCTGACGCATGGGCAAATATGATGGGTGACGACCTTATTTCAGCTAAACACATTGAAAAAGCAATTGAAGAAAAGAAGTATCGGTCAAACTTATACGAAGAGAAAATTCAAGCAAGCATCGATGAAGGAAATATTTTGATTGACACAGAAGGAGAAAAAGTTGGACAAGTCAACGGTCTAGCGGTTTACGACTTAGGACAATACAAGTTCGGCAAACCTTCTCGCATAACCGCCACAACCTTTATGGGTCGCAAGGGCTTTGTCAATATCGAACGTGAAAGTCAGTTGAGCGGCAGTTCACATAATAAAGGTGTATACATCTTGGGCGGGTATTTGGGACAGAAATTTGCTCAAGAATATCCACTCGTCCTAACTGCACATATTGCTTTTGAACAATCTTACGGCGGTGTCGACGGGGATAGTGCGTCAAGCACAGAACTATATGCGATTCTTTCTAGCCTTTCAGAAATTCCAATCGACCAAGGACTTGCCGTGACGGGATCCGTAAATCAAAATGGGGAAATTCAGCCAATAGGCGGTGTAAATGAAAAGATAGAAGGCTTTTACGACGTATGCAAAACGAAAGGTCTTACCGGTAATCAAGGCGTGCTCATACCCCATCAAAATGTGAAAAACTTAATGTTAAACGACGAAGTCATTCAAGCCGTTGGCGATGGACAGTTCCACATCTACCAAGTTAAAACGATTGAAAAAGGCATTGAAATTTTAACGGGTGTGCCTGCTGGCCAACCAAATGAGTATGGGAACTATGACATAGAAACAGTATATGGAAAAGTTGCTGCCAAATTGCAAAGGTTTATGGAATTTGCAAGAGAACAAGAAAAGTAACTTTTCAAGGCAGATTCCTTCTGCTATCTAATTAACAACTGGTAATATTAAGTATATGAATTAGGTTGAATACAGAAGGAGCAGATGTTGATGAAAAAAGTAGGTTGGCTAGTTGTCGCTGTTCTATTGCTGTTGGTTGGATGTGGGACTTCGACGGATACAGAAAAAGGATACCTCACTGTAGATATTGATCAAGTCCAACAACTTCAAGATGACGGTGCCATTGTCGTTGATGTACGTGAAATCGAGGAATTTGAAGAAGGTCACATCATAGAAGCTATCAACGTACCCCTATCTGAAATTAAAAAAGGCGAACGCGCTAATCTAAGTAAAGATGAATCGTATATTATTATTTGCCGCAGTGGAAGTCGTTCAAAGGAAGCTAGTACTATTTTAGTTGATGACGGCTATGATCTAGTGAATGTTTCGGAA
This sequence comes from Sporosarcina sp. CAU 1771, assembly GCF_054482775.1. Classification (NCBI taxonomy): domain Bacteria; kingdom Bacillati; phylum Bacillota; class Bacilli; order Caryophanales; family Caryophanaceae; genus Sporosarcina; species Sporosarcina sp. CAU 1771. Next base: position 20,934 of record NZ_JBTLRN010000037.1, read on the forward strand.
GGCATGTCTTCTTGGACAGGTGAAATTGAAAAATAAAATCCGGAATGTCATTAAAACTTTATACACAAAAACTGCACCCAATTGTTAAACACGTCCCAACAATTGAGAGGCCACTGAAAAACTTACGTTTGTTAATTTATAATGGTTTCGAAAATCAAAAAGGAGTCAATTCGTTCGATTTTGAACGAATTGACTCCTTTTCCTTTGATTGTTCTTACTCTTTGTCCTTCATTAACGTGATAATTCGCTTGAGATTGACGGCAAATATAGTCATAGCCCCTTGCATTTGCATACCAAATAGACCCGCGGATTGGGCTACATCATATCCGTGTCTATGTTTTAACTCACTATTCTTTGCTTCAATTTTATAGCGAGATTTGGCTTTGACTTTAAATTCATCGCTATTTTGAAACGCTTCTTGATCTTTATGTTCCGTCGATTTAATTGTGATTGAGTACGTTTTACTTTTCGCCCCTTCTTTATAACAACCTTCACGAAGTGGACATGCTTTACACTTTTTAACATCGAAATAATAGGTTTGTTTTTGATTTCTCCCTATGTTTTTCTCTCCTGTACGTGCTTTCCGAATTGCCATATGACCAGCT
>NZ_JBTLRN010000038.1:0-21089 GCF_054482775.1 Sporosarcina sp. CAU 1771
GATAGTGTAGGGAACTGATTTAGTCGTCGTTTCCTTACCTACATTAGGAGCTTTTTTGTGTTTTTGCAAGTTATTAAACTACGATAATAATTTCCTAATTAAGGACATCTTACATATTTTTACTTCTATGCAACGCTAGTGGGCAGGCGACAAACAACGGGAACGCCCAATTAAATGGTATACTAGCTACTAACAACAACATATTCAATCAGAAGGAGTCGTGTATTCTATGAAAAAATATATGAATGCGAATATCTATGGGGACGCAGAATCCCGTGAGTTTATAGTTGAAAATGGTGAGTTTAAAGCGATTGGGAATGACTTGGGCGATGCTAAAGAAGTGATTGATTTGGGAGGCCGCCTTGTGTTGCCACTTTATGTGGACCCTCATTTACACTTGGATTATATTTTCTCAGGTCTAGGGGTGGGCAATGCGAACGTTTCAGGTACGCTGTTTGAAGGGATCCAGCGGTGGAGTGACAATAAGAAATCGTTAACTGAAGAAATGGTGCGTGAGCGTGCGATTCAGGGCATTCAAAAAGAATTGAGTAAAGGCGTCCAATATATTCGTACCCATGTTGATATTACGGATCCGAATTTAACTGGAATGAAAGCTTTAATTAAACTGCGTGAAGAATTGAAAGATATAGTGACGTTACAACTTGTGGCATTTCCTCAAGAAGGGTTCTTTCGATATGAAGGGGCGGAGGAGTTACTGGAAGAAGCACTTAAAATGGGTGCGGACGTGGCTGGAGGGATTCCGCACTTTGAAATCTCGTATGAGCACGGGGTCGAATCCTTAAAGCGAATTGTCGATCTGGCCATTAAATATGACGTTATGATTGATGTTCATTGTGATGAAAATGACGATCCGAATAGCCGGTTTTTAGAAGTGTTGAATGCGCTCGTTATGGAGAAAAATTATGGTCCATATACGACAGCAAGCCATACAACGAGCTTTGGTTCAGTAGATAACAGTTATGCGAATAAGATGTTTGGGTTGTTTAAAGAATCACAAATCAACTTCATTGCGTGTCCAACAGAAAACGCACATTTACAAGGGCGTGGCGACAGTTATCCAAAACGCCGCGGCTTAACGCGTGTGAAAGAGTTGCTTGAAAATGGAAATACGGTAGCATTTGCGCAAGATTCCATTGCGGATTACTGGTATCCACTCGGCAACGGAAATATGATGAACATTTTAGACAACGGGATCCATTTAGCGCACTATACACACGTCGATGAAATCAATAAAGCGTTCGACCTGATCACTTATCACGGTGCCAATCTCATGATGGTCAATGATGAGTATGGCATTGAAGTCGGAAAGCCAGCGAACTTTATCGTATTAGATGCACAAGATGCGTATGAAGCAATTCGTGAACGTGCAGAAGTTCTAATGTCCGTCAGACATGGGAACTATTTATTTAAACGTGAACCACGTAAAAATGAAGTGGAAATTGATTTCTTGAAACGGTAGTAATAGCTGCCTTGTCTACATCAAAAAAAGGGTTACCATCATCTAGAATCGATGACGGTAACCCTTTTTTGCTTTTGTGTTGCCTGTGCACGGCGCAATTCGGAAACAATTCAGAATCGTTCTGAATTGTGTGGTGCACAGGCAGGATTTTCAATAGCCACGTTTCTCATTGTATTAAACGGTTCGTCATCAAGTTACGAACGTTTGATTCAACGAAGTTAAGATCATCTTCTTCAATTTTATTATAAGGTTGTGGATGAAACCAATGAATTTCCTCATCATAAATGATCCCTTGGTAGTCATTTCCTTCAATGTTTAGTTTAAATTGCAAACGTTCGTTAACTTGTCCTTCAAACAATGGTGTCATTACTTCAATATTTTGTAGCATAATAAAATCCCCTTTCTTAATTGGTCTTTCAAGTATTCCCTAAGCCGTTTTGCTTATGTACTTATATTAACTACTAAAACTTAAAAAGTTCGGTGAGTTAGATTAGAGTTTCATGAGAATACGATGCCTGTGCACGGCACAACCCAGAAACAATTCAGAATCGTTCTGAATTGTGTGGTGCACAGGCACGATAACCTAGTTTCCAAATGTATAGTATGATTAGATTAAATATTATGAAAATGGGGGGATAATCGATGAAATTTGTTGAAAAGGAAGCTCGTGCTAATGCGTACTTTGATAATAAACAATATGTAGACGCTTTACGTATATACAGTGAATTACTATCAAATGAAAATAGTTTTAAAGAGGAAAGTATCAGACTTCGGTATGCATGGTGTTTGTACAGAGTTTATTTAAATAGTAGTAATTCATACGACGAAGAAAAGCTGTCTAACACAAAATTAGCACTGAATTTTATACTGAGCCACTACTCCAATAAAGACCCAATTTATCAACTCACTATTGTTCAGATATTAAAAGCTTTCTCACTGAAAACACATTTCGAAGCTGAGAAAATTAATGTATGGCTTAATAGATTGGATCCTTCTCTACTTCCAGGAAGAAAAGAATCGAACTCCGTCGATACAGGAAAGTTTATTTATCCTTCGAAGAAAGATAAATGGTACGATTTAAAATTCCAAGTATATGAGAGTCTCGAACAATATGAAAAATGTTTGGAGTTATACGAAGAGGCGCAAGATGAAACGAATGGGGTCGATCAAGAAACAATTGAGACATTTAAACGAAAGATAGATGCTATCGAGAAAGAACAAAGACAACAGGTAGAGCATCTGGTCTTTGGTGTGGGAGAAATCATTAGAAAAGACAATAAATCTGTCGAAGTATTATTTGAAAATGGTGAGACTATCACGTTCAGTATGGATGTGTACTTAAAAGAACAAGTGTTAAGGAATCTAAGTAAAGAAGACACTATAAATGAGTTATCTTTAGAGGAACTAAAACTGCTATCGGATCAAAAAGCTGCACAAAAAGAATATGATAAAGAAACTATTCGATTAAATAGTAAAATTATAGCAATTGATCATACCAAAGAAATTACCTATTACCAAAGGCTGCTACAGTCCTACTTCGCTACCAATCAAATTGAAGAGGCCTTGGAAATTAATGATCAAATACTAACAATTAATAAATCCAACAAAGTCGCTAGAGACTTTAGGGAGATTTACGGAAAAGGTTTACACTACAAATATAATGATAAAGTATTTCATGGCAATTATCGGGACATAGGCAGTCCATCCGCAGAAGTGTTCTTAGATATGTCAGAAAAGGAAGAGTATTGGAAAAAGATGAAAAGAGATATTGGCGTGGAGTAGTTAACGGGAACGGGATTTGTTTTGAAATCGTGGCCTACGCATAGAGCGAAACGTAAAAAAAAGGGTTACCATCATCAAGAAATCGATGACGGTAACCCTTTTTGCATTTGTGTTGCCTGCATTTGTGTTGCCTGTGCACGGCGCAATTCAGACACAATTCAGAATCGTTCTGAATTGTGTGGTGCACAGGCACGACGAAGACAAGTCACTTCAATTGAAACTTACCTACAATCTTCTGCAACTCCTCAGCCATATTGGACAAGGAAGAAGATGCGGCGGCTACTTCTTGAATAGACGCACTTTGCTCTTCTGATGCGGCGGCAAGCGTCCCGGTCATTTCAGCGGATTGATTGGCCATCTTGGCGGTTTCTTCAACTGCTTTAACCATTAGTAACTTTGTGCCTGTGCACGGTGCAATTCAGACACGATTCGGAATTGTGTCCGAATTGCGTGGTGCACAGGCACGACTTTAATGTACAAACGGAATGCATTCGCCTAAGATTAGTGTGTACAGTATACAAAATAGGGGTGTTTGAATGATTAATCGAATAAATGCGCGTGTGAAGGATGTTAAAGTTCCGGGGATCCGTCTGTTTTCAAATGAAGTTATGCACTATAAAGACGGTGTCAATTTAACAATCGGTGAGCCGGATTTTGCAACGCCGGAGCCTGTTAAACAAGCTGGAATTGAAGCGATTCGCAAGAACTTAACGGGTTATTCACATAACGCTGGTTTGCTAGAATTACGTGAGAAAGTTTCCTTGTTTTTTGAGGGGAAATATAAGTTTCATTATGATCCAGAAACGGAAATTGTTGTCACGACTGGAGCGAGCGAAGGAATTGACTCGATTTTACGTACGATTTTAACGGAAGACGATGAAGTGATTATGCCAGCACCTATCTATTCAGGTTACGAACCTCTCATTCATTTAACAGGAGCAAAAGTAGTGTATTTAGATACGACAAAAACGAACTTTTTACCGTGCCCTGAGGCGTTAGAGGCATTAATTACAAAGAATACGAAAGCGATCCTATTAAATTATCCGTCGAATCCAATTGGAATCACATTAACGAAAGACCAGATGGACGGACTCGTGAAAGTATTCGAAAGACATGACATCTTTATCCTCTCCGATGAAATTTATAGTGAGAATTCATTCAACGAAAGGCATTTGTCATTTGCGTCTTATCCGGAAATTCGAAACAAACTCTTACTCATTCATGGCCTATCAAAATCACATGCAATGACAGGTTGGCGACTAGGATTTGTAATGGGACCTAAGGACATAATGGCCCAAGTATTGAAAGTTCACCTATATAACTCAGTTTGTGCAGCTCTCCCAAGTCAATATGCCGGGATCGAGGCATTATCGAATAGTCAAAATGCGTCTATTGCGATGAACAAAGCGTATATGGAACGAAGAGATTATGTATACGACAGGCTCACTGCAATGGGGCTCAGCGTCATTAAACCGACCGGCGCATTTTACATATTCCCATCCATCAAAAGCACAGGAATGACTTCATGGGAATTTGCACAGAAATTATTGGACACCGAACACGTTGCCGTCGTGCCAGGCAGCACTTTTACTTCATACGGTGAAGGGTATGTACGAATCTCCTACGCCAATTCCATGGACAATCTGGTAGAAGCAATGAACCGGATGGAACGGTTTATCGGGTAGCAGCTTTTTGGGTGCCTGTGTACGACACAATTTGAAACGATTCCGAATCGTTTCGAAGTTGTGTCGTGCACAGGCACGAGAAAAACAATTGTGCGGTGCACAGGCACGACAAAAAAACCTCTATTCCCATTTAGGAATAGAGGTCGTTTGTTTTGTAGTAGAAGTAGGTTTCCGAGGAACTGTGAGAAAGACTTCGTTCTGTAGATAGTAAATATCACTGAGTAGTACTTAATTCGGAACGGCAACTTTTTTGTGAGTTAAGTGGAAGCCTTCGTAGTTATTTTTCGCTACATAATCAATGATTTCACCGTATTTAGGCATTCCTCCTAAATAGATCGGGAAACGCATCGGTTTACCGTCGATGTTTCCACCTGTGTACCAAGAGTTGGACTTGACGAATAGTGTTTTATTCGCGACTTCGTTAACAGATGCACTCCAAGCTTCTTCGGCTTCAACGGAAGCTTCAATCGTGTCGACTTTATTCACTTCAAGATAATCGATGCAGTCCGTAATCCAGTTGACGTGTTGCTCAATCGCCATTGGCATGTTCGTTGTTACTGAAGGGCTTTCTGGGCCAGTTATGATGAATAGGTTGGGGAAACCTGCTGTAGAGAGACCAAGATTCGTTTTCGTATTTGCACCATTTTCCCATTTCTCTTTCAGTGAAATACCATCTTTTCCGCGGATGTCTATCGTGAAGAGACTACCTGTAATCGCATCGAAGCCCGTCGCATAGATGATAACATCCAGCTCATGTTCTGCTTCAGTTGTTTTCAGACCTTTAGGTGTCAATTCTTGAATATGTGCTTCGCACTGACTCAGAACGGTTACGTTGTCTTGTTGCAACGCATCATAAAATCCGATATGTGAAATTGGTCGTTTTGTTCCAAAGTAGTCAACTGGTCGTAGTTTTGCTGCAAGTTCTTTATCTTCGACTAAGTCGGAAAGCTTCTTGCGCACAAAATTGGCCATCGCTTCATTCGATTTCTCGTTCGTTTTCAGGTCGCTGTATGTGGATAATAAATAGGGGACTCCGCCTTTTGCCCATGCTTCTTCGAAAACTTCGAGTCGCTGTTCTGGCGTATGGTCAAGCACAGAGCGATTTGGTCGGTCGATTGGGATACCGTCGTACGTACTCCACATCTTCTCGCGCATCGCTTTAAAGTTCGCTTTAATTTCAGTTACGTCGTTTTCATCATACGAGTAGTTATTCGCAGGTGCAGTGTACTGTCCAGAACGTTGGAACACCGTTAAGTGGCCTGCTTCTTTAGCGATTTCAGGAATGGATTGGACACCACTAGATCCTGTGCCAATAACTCCTACTTTTTTGCCTTTAAGGTTTAAATCTTTTGGCCATTCAGCCGTGTGGAATGCTTGCCCTTCAAATGAATCCTTCCCTTTAAAATTAGGAATGTTCATTGTGGATAAAACACCGACACCTGTAATAAAGTACTTCGCCGAAACGTTCGATCCATCCTCTAAATGGATGTCCCAGTGGTTCGTTGATTCATCAAAATGAGCTTTTGAAACACGTGTGTCAAACTGAATATCCTCACGCAACTCAAATTTGTCCGCTACATAATTTAAATAACGAAGAATTTCTGGCTGGCTCGCGTATCGTTCCGTCCAAGTCCATTCATTAAACAATTCTTCCGAAAACGTGTAATTGTAATAAATCGAATCCGTATCACAACGCGCTCCAGGATACGTATTCCAATACCAAACTCCGCCTACACCTTTCGCTGCTTCATAAGCAAGAACTGAATATCCTGCTTCCCTAAGACGATGGAGCATGTAGAGTCCTGCAAAACCCGCGCCAACTACTACAGCATCGTACTGCTTTTTACCGTTTACTAAATTGTTATTCGAATACATGTTGTGTCTCCTTTATTTAATAAATTCCAAAGTGTGAAATCAATTAATGTTTTTATTTTGTAACGTAAAGATTGGTCTTTCTCACTAGACTTAGCAATTTAGCGCCTTTCTCATAAGAGTTAACTAAATGGCATAAATAAGTAACAGAACGACATAAACCTATATGCTTCCTAACCTAAACAACGACAAAATAAAAAGGACAAAATTTGCCCTTCTTCTATTGTACCATATTTCGCTTGCCTCGTTTTTCTGGTGCCTGTGCACGGTGCAATTCTGACACAATTTTCCTGTTGCCTGTGCACCGCGCAATTCTGACACAATTCAGAATCGTCTTAAATTGTGTGGTGCACAGGCAGGAGATTTCTGATAAGATAGACTACTATAAAGGTAGAATACTACGAATTGAAGGAGAGAGGTACTTTGGATGAAAGGTTTTTCCGACATTATCTTGCGGCTTTGTCGTATCGAGCCACTGTAGCGTTTACAGATATTCCCGCGGATTATTCAGATTTTCAAATAGGTAAAGGGGTGAAAACGCCTGTTGAAATTGTAGCTCATATGTCCGATGTGCTTTCTTTCGGATACTCTTGGTTTGAAGCAGTGGAAAGAAGTAAAGGTGTGCGGGAGTGGGAGGAAGAAGTCGCTCGTTTTTACACGATTGTAGAAAAACTAGATCAGGCTTTCGCCTCAAATCTACCTATGATTAAGTCACCGGAAACCTTGCTGCAAGGACCACTGGCGGATGCAATGACGCATGTCGGTCAACTTTTAACGCTACGAAGACTTGCCGATTCACCCGTGCCACCGGAAAACTACATAAAAGCCGATATACAAACTGGAGTTATCCGACCTAGATAATGGGTAACGTTAGATGCGAGTGAAAAAAGAGTCCTCTGTCCGAGAGAATATCGGGCAGAGGACTTTTTCTTCGTGCCTGTGCACGGTGCAACTCTGACACGATTCAGAATCGTTTTGAATTGTGTGGTACACAGGCACACAAAAACGGGGGTCGCATTTACCGAGTTTTCTTTTTCAAAAACTAAACAAAACTCTTAGCAACCAAATCTGTAATTTCACAAAAAGCCTTTACAAGAATGGACTGATCACTACGTCGATATGTAATCCCCATTGAGGCAAGCGGTAACTGTTGAATTGAATCAATGTAGACGACTTCTTGTGTATGAAGGTTCATAGTCGATTTGGGGACAATGGCGATGCCCATCCCCGCAGCTACTAAACCGATGACCGTTTGAAATTCGAGCGCCTCTTGTTGGATGAACGGATTACATAGACTTAGAATATCCGTGTAGAGGCCGGGCCATGTCTTTGAAGATAATAATACAAATGGGTGGGGTTTTAAATCGTTTAGGGTAACTTCTTTTAATTCGAGTAAAGGATGGTGTTTTGGGACCGCAAGTATACAAGGCTGAATGGAGATAATTTCAGTATGTAATGTGTCATCTAGGACTGGTGGTCTTATGACACCGACATCGATTTCATTTTGGCGCAACGCCTCGAGTTGGGCAGGCGTAGATAATTCGGACAGATGCACTTGGACGTCTGGATATTGTTTGCGGAATTCCCGTAAAACGGCAGGGAGAATGTTGTAAGTCGCAGAACCAACGAATCCGACGCGCAAAGATCCTAGTTTTCCAAGGTGAATTCGTTTTGCATTTTCAATGGAACCTTTCAGGGAATCGGAAATTTTGAGGACATCCTTATAGAATTGTTGTCCGGCTTCAGTTAATTCTACGCTCCGATTCGTTCGATGAAATAAAAGAACACCGATTTCTTTTTCTAAGCTTTGAATTTGCATGCTTAAAGGCGGCTGTGTAATATGTAATCGTTTTGCAGCACGGCTAAAATTTAATTCTTCCGCCACGGCTATAAAATAGCGAAGCTGTCTTAATTCCATTTTCGTTTCACCAACCTTCATACTATTCGAAAAATGTATAGTTGCTATATGAATTATATACTTCTCGAATGATGGCTTGCAAGATAAACTTATAAACAACAACCGAATGAGAGGTCAATGTCAACAAATGCACAGTTGGAACAAATTTCTGTTGTGTGATTTGCGGGGGATTGGCCAGGACGTATGTATTGCAGTATAGCAATGTGGCGCAGCAAAATGAAAGCGATATCATTCGTCTAGTTTCATAGTTAATTCAAAAAAATAAAAAGGTGGAGTAAAATGAAAATATTGAATTTGAGTGGTTCACCGTTTGAAATTGGTTTTGGTCATGGAGAAAAAGCTAAAAGTGAAGTTGCATTTAGTATAGAGGCCTATGAAAAACTATTTTATAATAAAGTAGGAATAACTTGGGATCAAGCTAAGGAGATGGGGAAAAAGCATTTAGATGCGATTGAAAAGACCAACATTGATTTGATTGAAGAAATGCAAGGGGTTGCAAAAGGTGCATCCGTAGATTTTGAGGATATTTTAGTTTTAAATGCGCGAAGTGAAATTGTTTTAACGCAAAATAAAACCGATGGATGTACAAGCTTTGCGATTATGCCACCAAAATCTGAGTACACATTTTTAGGTCAAACATGGGATTGGACTTCTGCTCAAGCTAAAAGCCTATTAATGATGAAAATCAAACAACAGAATGGTCCAGCTATTCAAATGGTTACTGAGGCAGGGATTATTGGTAAAATTGGCTTGAATGAACATGGACTCGGTGTTTGCTTAAATGCTTTACGTTCAAATATTATGTCAAATAAACTTCCAATACACCTAGGTTTAAGAGAAGTATTAAATTCAGAAAATATTGAAGAAGCAAGAAGTAAAGTAATCAATGGTAAGTTAGGTTCTTCGGCGAACTTTTTAATTGCTCAAGCAAATGGTACTGTATCTAAAGCGATAAACCTAGAGCTATCTCCGAACAAATTTGGAGAAAAGCAAACTGAGAACGCTTATCTTTACCATACAAATCATTATTGTTCGAAAGCTGTTATTGAAGATGTAGGTATAGAAAATTTAAGTACGGACGAAAATTCATACGATCGAATTGAACGTATTGGCGAATTAATTAAAAACTCAACAAAAAACAATAACGTTGTGCAAGAAAAAGACATAGAAGCTTGGTTATCAGATCACAAAAATACACCAAGTTCTATATGTATACACAAAGAACCTGGAACATCAGACTATACAGATATAATTACGGTCTTTTCGGTAATTATGAACTTAACGGATAAGAGTATGTATTTAAAAGAAGGACAGCCTTGTCAACCAATTAATAAAGAACGTTTTACTTTTGATTTTTAATGTAGATAAGTAAAAATCATCACTTAAATTGATAGTGTTCATTTAATTGAAAACAGATTTATTGGGGGAATATACTATGGAACAAAAAGGCCAAAAGAAGCGTCTGAAACTTGCAATGCCCGATGCCTATATTATTATTTTTAGTATTATCGTATTAGCAACGATTGCAACTTATTTAATACCTGCGGGGTCTTATGAGCGGGAAACAGTTGATAATATTACAAAAGTTATTCCTAATAGTTATTCTACGCAGGAGTCTAATCCAGCTAATCTATTAGATATGTTTACATCTATTCAAACAGGAATGGTTCAAACTGCGAGTATCATTTTCTTAATCTTTATTATTGGAGGAATTATAGCGGTTATTGAGTCAACAGGGGCTATTGATTCTGGTCTGAATAAATTGATAGACAAGACAAGGGGCAGGTATATTGTTCTAATCACGACAGTAAGTGCGATGTTTGGACTTTTAGCTTCTATGGGCGTTGTAGCAAACGCTGTTATTGCTTTTATTCCGATAGGTATAGGTTTAGCACGATCCTTGAAACTTGATGCGATAACTGGGGTAGCTATGATTTATCTAGGCTATTATTCGGGTATGATTGCAGGGGTTTTCGATCCTACTATATTAGGATTTGCTCAAACAATTGCTGAATTACCACTCTTCTCGGGAATAGTTCTTCGCATATTTGTATTTATTGCATTAATAACAATAACAATCCTTTACACAAATCGTTATGCAAGAAAGATTAAAAATAATCCAGAGAAATCCATTATGGCTGGTAGACCGTTCGGTGCTCACCAACATGATATTGACGAGGATGAAGATTCACAAGAAAATAAAGTTACAAGTTTTACTACTACACAAAAGCTTGTAATTACCGCGTTTGTTGGATCACTGGTCTTCTTCGTTTACGGAGCTTTCACGAAGCAATGGGGGATTAATGAATTAGCTGGTATCTTTATTATGATGGGTGTCGTAGTGGCATTCATTGCACGCATTAATCCGAATAACTTTGTTAAAATATTTATTTCAGGTTGTCAATCAATTGCATACGGAGCACTTGTAGCAGGTTTAGCAAGAGGTGTTGTCGTTATTATGGAGAATGGATATATTCTAGATACCATTGTAAATAAGGTTCTAGTACCATTAGAATCGACATCATTATTGGTTGGTGCATTGCTGCTCTTCGTATTTAATATGGGCTTTAATCTCCTGGTAACAGCAGGAGATGCTCAAGCAGCTATCGTAATGCCTATTATGGTCCCGATTGTAGACATTCTAGGAATGACACGACAAACTGGAGTTCTTGCATTTAAACTGGGAGATGGCTTTACAAACATTATTGCGCCAACTTCTGGGGTGTTAATGGCGGTACTTGCTATCGGTGGTGTCAAGTGGACGCAATGGATAAGGTTTGCAATACCTCTTTTACTTATGTGGATGGTTGTCGGAGTTATCGCAATTACCTATGCTGTCATGACAGAATATGGTCCATTTTAATAGAAAGTAATTTGTTGGCTAGTATGATGACGATATTCTATCGTTGTCTACTAGCCATTTTTTTATTGTTTTTGTTGCAGTATGAATTAATCTTAACTAACGATATCCTTTTATTCTTTGCGCGCTTGGGTCTGTAACGGAAATCAATGTGCTAGATAGACAAACTTGAAGCGCTATAAAAAACAAGATTAATCAACACTAAAATTTAACTGAACCTAATTTTAAAATAGTTAAAATAGGTATTGCTAATTGTAAGTTTTTAGCGTTTAATTATCTGGTTAGGAAAAAATAGAAAAGGAATGTGATAAATGAAAAAGCTCATGAAGTACTTGACTTTGTCGATGGTAATCGGCATGTCATTAGCGGGATGTACACCTAAAGAAGAGTCAACTGAAGTGAAAGAAGAGGCAGTTGAGGACGTAAAAATCGTTCCTCAAATTGATGAAAAAGAAAATTACCTTTCTGTAGTGGATGTGGAATATGCGTTTGAATTCGCGAAGAGTTTGGAGCAATTCAAGACGAATGAAAAGCTTGGATTCCGCACTGCAGGATCGGTTGCAGAAATAGAAACCGGTGAACATATCGGGGAAGAAATGGAACGAATTGGTCTTGTCGAGGTGACGAAAGATGAGTTCACTGTCGACACATGGGAATTTGAAAAAGCAGATTTAACGTTTACAGATGCAAACGGCAATGAACATCTGGCTGTTCTTGGCGCTTACCAAGTGAACTTTGACACAGAAGGCGTTAAAGAACTTGAAGTTATTTACGCTGGCAAAGGTACTGCGGCAGATTTAGAAGGACTGGATATCGAAGGTAAACTGGTGTTAGTCGATATTAATCAGCGTGAAGAATGGTGGGTCAATTACCCGGCCTATCAAGCGCATGTAAAAGGCGCGGCGGGCATTATTACGGTGCAAGAAGCGGGCTACTCGGAAGTCGATCCGGATGCGTTAAATGCACAAGATATTTGTGGACCGGATGATGCACCTGCATTTTCAATGTCCCAAACGGATGCGAATGTATTGAAAGAGGTGCTGCAAGCAAACGGAAATTCGTTAATGGTTAATTTCGATGCGAAATCGACGGTGACAATGGACGGAAAAGCATACAATTACTACGGTAAAATTATTGGGAAAGATCCGGAGTCGTACATCATTTTATCTGGACATTATGATTCGTATTTTGCTGGATTCCAAGATGACAACGCAGCAATCGGCCTCATGTTAGGTGTCGCAAAAGGGTTAATTGACAGCGGCTACCAGCCTGAAAAAACGATTATATTTAACGCGCTAGCGGCAGAAGAATGGGGCGTTTCGAACACGCGGTACGATTGGTCAACGGGAGCTTACAATCAAATTTTCAACATCCATCCAGAGTGGGTCGGAAAAGCATTTGCCAATATGAACTTTGAGTTGCCAGCTTACGAGCATACAACACAAGACGAAATTCGTTCCGTTTATGAATTAAACACCTATTTAACGGAGTTTGCAAAAGAAGTTCCACAGCTATCTGAAGTGTACAAAGACGGGATCTCCGTTGTATCGCCACTGCGTACGTGGTCGGATGACTTTTCGTTTGGAATCGCTGGTGTACCGGCACTGCGGAATGACTTCCAGGACAGTGAATTCATGCACTCGCATTATCATTCCCAGTTCGATAGTGAAGAGGCATTCAATGCACATGCACTGAAATTCCACTTGAATTTATACGGACTTCTAACGATGCATTACGATCAAACCGCAGTCGTTCCACTTGATTTCACAATGCGTTTGAACGCAATGAAAGACGTTGTGAATGAAACTGTATTTGAAGAAGCAGCCGTTTCTTCGGATGAATTAATCTCAGAAATCGACCGTGTGCTTGCAATTGCGGAAGATGTAAATGTGAAAGTAGCGAAGGTGAATGAAGAGTATTTCGCTGCACTGACAGAAGGCGAAACGGAAGCAGCTCAGAAGTTATATGAAGAAAGTCGTACGCTAAACAGTGGATTACTCGCTGCATTTAAATACGCGGAGGATCAATTTGTGCGCTTAACTTGGGAAGATGAACCCATTTTCCCGCACGAACACGCACAAAACAACATCGAGAATTTAGCGGCTTCGATTGAATCTTTAAATGAAGGCGATATCGCGACTCCGTTGGATGAATATTTGTACGCAATCGACAACAACTGGTACGCGTATGACTTTGATAAAGAAGTGTTCGACTACTTCACAGATTATGTACTCGAAGCTCCGAAAGAAAAACTAATGTGGGGCGAAGGTAGAATCGTCGGACATGAAGATTTGTTTGATACGATCAATTCGTTGAAGGCGAAAAGTGGGCAAGCGGACGCGGATGTTTCTACAGAAATTGAAACATTAAAAGCCGCGTTGGAAAGACAAAAAGAGTTGTTACGTTCAACAGTGTTGGATGAGGCGGCAAGTGTGAAGAAATTAGGCGAGCTTTTGAGTGAGCTGGAATAACGAAGAAGAGGGTCTCCGATTGTGGAGACCCTTTTATATATTCATTTCCCAACCTTCACCGGAATAATCAATTCATTAATCCTAGAGCCATCCGCAGCGCTTTCTTCATAGAGGATGATTCTGTAAAGTCCATTGGGTGCCGATGCAAGATCAATCGGAATCTCAAATTCTCCCCATTCGGGTCCACCTAAACTAGCTGTAGTAAAGCCTTTATCGAGGATGAAGTGACCATCTTCAAACTCATATTGAATCGTTCCCTCAAAGACACGAGCGAGCCCTCGAACTACGAAGCTGTTTTCGACAACCGCATTTGGAGTCGGTTCGAAAATTTGAAAAGCATCATTCTCCACGACGACCTCATTCATGTCATTCTCTTCAATAGGCTCTGATTCCGCAGGTTCTTCCTCTTCAGTTACGTTTGTATTCTCATCTGTTTCAGTAGCATCTTCCGTCTGTTCTTCTACCGGAGGCGTTTCATTTTCGGTTTCAACTATACTGTCTTCGCTTTCTAAATTAAGGCAAGCGGTTAACACAAGACAAGAGGCGGCTGCAATGAGCAATCTAATTAAGTTCTTCACTTATTTTCCCCTCCCTTCTATCCTGAGTTCTAATTCGACGAATAAATCCCTTCCTTCAATTTTATCAGGTAAAGGTTAAATTCAGGTAAAGTATCTACTTTTTTTCGTGCCTGTGCACGGTGCAATTCAGACACGATTCTTTTTCCGTGCCTGTGCACGGTGCAATTCAGACACGATTCGGAATTGTTTTGAATTGTGTGGTGCACAGGCACGAAAAAACAGTACTTAACCTCCTCTTAACCTAACCTCCTTATACTTGGTTCCAAACACCAAAACATAAAAGGAGTGGGAGAGGTTTATGAAGAAAATCAAATGTATTTCAGGCAGTCTAGTTTTGTTACTGACGTTAAGTATTTCATCAATTGCACATGGATTTTCAGATGTGCCGGATACTCATGGGTTCAAGGAGAATATTGACCACCTTGTAGATATTGGCGCGCTCAATGGGTATCCGGACGGGACTTTTAATCCGAATGGAAACGTAACGAGGGGGCAGGCGGCGAAAATTATTACGGTTGCTTTTGACATGCCGCTCGTCAATCCAGCGCAACCGACGTTCACCGATATTCCTAAAACACATCCGTATTATCAACAAATCGAAACGCTCGTTGCAAATAAGATTCTCAATGGATATGCAAATGGAACATTCGGTGCGGCGAATCCTGTGATCCGTTCCCATATGGCAAAAATTCTTTCCAACAGCCTTAATTTAACGAAGGAATCCGACGTTCAATTTTCGGATGTTCCAAAAAGCAATGAGTTTTATCCTTACATCAATCGACTCGCAACTGCAGGTATCACGACAGGTCGTCCGGATGGCACATTTGGTAGTAGTGCCAACGTTAATCGCGGTCAGATGGCGGCATTTGTAAGTCGTGGGGTTACAAATATAGAGGCGGGGAACGATGATCGCTATTATTACCGTTATATTTATTTTGGCATGGGTCGTGCTCAAGTGAAGGCGGCGGAGGTAGGCACACCAACTGTTGATGGACCTTTACATGTAGTCTATGAAAATATGGATCACGGTGAGTTTCCTGCGACAATCGAATACTTTTTCACAAATGACAAACTCGATATGATGTCAATCGATTTCGATGTAAGTCATGTTCAGTTTAATGAATCCGAAGATTTATTCAAACGCTTAGTGGAGGATATATACGAGCCTCAATTCTTCTCACCATCGACATTCGTCGATAAATGGGAAGACCATAATGGCAATGAATTGCTAGAAGCACATTGGGATGTTCAGGACAATATCTTTGCCGGATTACAAATGTCTACTGGATATGGTCGAGGTTCGATCAATTTAAACTTTTCTATTCATGAATACTAGAAATAAAGATACCCTTGCCCATGAAAAATTGGTCAAGGGATTTTTATTGAGCAATATTGGGCTTATCTTGACGAACTCCGCTGTGGACACGATGAACTCCGCGGTCAAGCCTGCGAACTCCCCCGTGGACACGACGAACTCCGCGGTCAAGCCCATGAACTCCCCCGTGGACGCGAATGAACTCCGCCGTCAAGTCCGCGAACTCCGCCGTGGCCACCCCGAACTCCGCCGTCACCCAAAAACTGCCTGTGCACGGTGCAATTCAGACACGATTCGGAATCGTGTCCAAATTGTGTGGTGCACAGGCAGAAGTCAGTTTAAGTTCACCAAATCACGAACACTAGATTCAATAAAGTTAAGATCATCTACCTCAATTTTATTATAAGGTTGTGGATGAAACCAATGAACTTCCTCATTATGAAAGAGCCCCCGGTAGTCGTTTCCTTCAATGTTTAATTTAAAATGGAAGCGTTCGTGCGCTTGTCCTTCGAAAAATGGGGTCATAATTTCAATGTTTTGTAGCATACTAAAAACCTCCTTTCGTATTCGGTCTTTAAAGTATTCCCTATGCTATTTTTCTTATGTCCATAAACAAAAAAATGCCAAGCAAATTATCCATTTGCTTGGCAAATCCAGTGCACGGTGCAACTCAGAAAAGATTCATAATAGTGTCCGAATTGAGTGGTGCACAGGCACGATAAGGACCAATAACCTCAATCCTTCAAATTATAAATAAATATCCCAAAATGGATCCGTTGAATGTTTTCAGCTGGGCGGAACGTACCGTCTTCGTATCCGGTTGAAACGCCGTTTGCAACGAGTGCTTGGACGTACCCATAAAATTCATCGGTTTCTTTAACGTCTTTAAACGATTTGTTGGCGGAGCCTTCTAGGTTAAAGGCTTCGACGAGTACTTTTGCCATTTGTGAGCGCGTGATGTTGTCGCTTGGTGAGAAGTAGGTTCCGCCAGCTTTCCCGCTAACGATTCCTGCATTTGCCACACTAGCAATCTCTTTATAGTATAAGTGTGTTTTTGGAACGTCTGAAAACCCTGGATCCGTTACGTTTGTAGTGTCCAGTTTCAACAGACGACTTAAAATAACCATCGCATGCTGACGACTTAATGAAGCGGAAGGTCGGAATGTCTGATCTTCAAATCCATTAATGATCTTGTTTTCTACTAAGTAACTCAGTTGATTCGCATACAAAAAGTTTGGACCAATATCGGTAAATTGGTAGCTTACTTCTTGCTCGATTTCAACAGGTACCGTGATTGTTTTTGTTCCTAAAGTCACAGTAATGTTTCCTTTTTTATTGCCAACGGCGGCAGCTTTGAAAACTCCGCTGGAAGAAATTGTGCCCAATTCAGCAGGAACGCTCCATTTCAGTTGGTTCGAATTAAATACCAATGGGCGGTTATAGGCGTCCGTTGCTTTTGCTTGCAATGAAATCTGTTGACCTGTTTTCAGCTTCACAGCAGCCGGTGCGACTGTTAAAGATGTTGGCGCATCAACAACATTGAGTGATAACGAGAATAAATTTGTTTCTCCGTGTTTTAGTTGAATCGTCTCCGTACCAGCTTGTTTAGCAACGAGTTTCAGACCATCGACCGAGACACCATTTCCAGCAGCCTCAAGACGAACGTTGGCAATCGGTAATGGGTTGTAATACTCATCCACGACATAATTGACTTTAATCGTACTTTCGGCACCAACTAACAACGTATCGTTTTTCGTGGAAACTGAAAAATCGATGTGTTTTGGACTTGAAAGTGGGGCAGAGCTGACCGCTTGCAAGATAGCCGAAACAGCACGTTCGCTACCTCCACTTGGTCGATTGGCTAGCCCAATTACATGTGTTCCGTACGGGCGATAGCCCATTGTAGTCGATCCGCCGCCGTCCAAGTTCAACGCACGGTCAAATCCGAGACTAACGATGTAATCCGCAAATTGGACTAAGTTCATGCCTTTACTTGTAGACGTCGAATCGACGGTAATGAAATGTGCGAGTTTTTTATCTTTACTAATTGCAATTGCGCTGCGAGCGGTAACTTCCTTTGCTCTCCAGCTCGATGCATTCATCGTCAAATTGCGTTTTCCGTCCTTCACAAGCATTGGTCCACTCGCCATCATGAACTTGGCGTTTTGCCATTTGGAATCAATTCCGAGTGAGACGCTTACTTCATCATCCATATTCAACGATTGAAGAAGCGAAGCTTTCGTATCGGTTGCAGATAACGCAAACCCATTTTTAGGAATTGTTCGTTTACCTGTGGAACCATATGGATAGATTCCGACAACTTTACCAGTTAAGGTTTGTCCAAATTCAGTTGACGTGACGGGTGAACTCGATTGAAATATGTATTCAACGCCATATTCGTTCGTCAACGTATACGGTGAATAATGCTGGGGTGTATAAAGAATCATTTCACCCGAATTCCGCTGGCGATTGACACCATCAACGACCAGTGTTTGCGTTGGCAATTTTGCACTGTATTTTGGAGCAAACGTATCGATTTCAGCATTTCCATTTGCCGTAATTCCAAAAGCAATCGGATTGCTGACAAAAGCATCGCTGCCTTTAGAAATAATACCGCTGTTGTAGATCTCATTATCTTTGGCAATTAAATAAATCGGGAACCCGTTATTCATATGATAATAGGCTGCGTTAATCGCACCAACAACACGGTGCCCATTGCCATTTGAATTGGATGTGGCTAATGAAGTCGTTCTAGCTTTGCTGCCAAACGTTTTAGGCAAGCCAATTTCAAGCTGTGCATACGGGTTCGCCAAATCGACAGAAATATGATTGACTTCATGTTTATTCGACGTTCGATAATCGTATTTATTCCAAGTTACACCAGGGGAAAGGGGCTGCGTTTTGACGTTGCTTTGACTCGCTTCAACGTTATTAAAAGGCATGCTTGCAGCGAATAAAGTAAACAAGGATGCATAAATAAGTTTTTTCATAACAATCTCCATTTCTTAATAAAGAAGTTTATTCCAAGTCCAAGTAATGTGAAGTAGAAAGCATCTAACGAAAAGCTTTCCAACAAGAATTTCCATGGGATTCCGTAGTGAAAACAAACATTCAACATCCTATGCATTAATTCGTAGAATACTAGACTCTATTTAAATAAAATAAGCCTGTTAAATGTGCTTGTTTATCGTATAATGAAGTTTGGGCATCATTCCAATCTGATAAAGTTACAAAAAAATTCAATAGGTGACGTGTTTTTCACAGTGAAATGTTCCTACAGAACCAATTTAAACCAGCTTAACGCTAAAGTGAAACATTTACTGAAATAAAACGTCACATGTAAAGCAGCTACATATCTCTAAAATTTTCTGATCCTCAACCATAATAGCAAACTTTGTCAGAAATAGAGAGAACCTTTTGTACGAGATTTATCTTTTAGTATCGCTTTATTTTTTGTGAAACATTAAGTATACTACTCTAGTCATGTGGTTCGTTTGCTGAACCTGTAAATTTACTTGAAAGGAATTTGATTATGCAACGTGCTTTGAATTTTATATCTTCAAAAGGAATCCTGCCAATCCTGCTTCTTGTCCTCTTCACATTTGCATCGCTTGCATTGCCAAACAAGATTGCTATCGTCTTGACAGGACTCGTTTTTATAGGTTTTGCTTTATGGAAACCATTTGAAAGTTTACTTTATCTACTGATTTATGTAGCCATTCGTCCCTATTTAATTGAAATCAACCCGGGACTAAAACTGATTGGTGATCTAATCACATTCACATTGCTTCTACGTTTAGTAGTAAGTAGTAAATTTAACCTTAAAACGCTGTTTACATTTAAGTGGTTCGAACTCGCATTCTTTGCATTCCTCCTGTTCGGTTCAATCATCGGTTGGACGAATGGTGTTGGGCTTTCGGCAATTTTGTTCCAGGTTCGTACATTTCTCATTATGTATTTAGTTTACTACTTTATTTCGAGGGCTCAGTTGCCGACAAATTGGCAGACTCGATTTTTATGGACAGGCGTGGCTCTTGGTTGGCTTTTATCAATTCAAGGACTCATCGAAAAAATTTCGCTTCGTCAATTTTTACTACCGGAATATTGGAAGTACATGCCGTTATCTGCGGAAAACATGGTACGCGTTTATGGACTTCCGGGTAACCCGAATTCGCTCGCACTCTTAATGATGTTTTGTATTATTGCTGTTGTGATCTTAAAGATGAAAGATACGGTTAAACAGCATTCGATATTCTTAAACACAAGTCTTGTACTGTTTATTGGAATTCTAATTTTAACTTTTTCAAGAGGAACGTTAATTTCAGCAGGTGTTTTGGCGGTTGTTTATCTTTTATTATCTAAGCACTTTGCCCTTCTCAAACAGCTAGTGCTTGCATCATTCGCAGCATTACTACTTGTCTATGTACCGGTTAGTGGTGCCGTGAAACTCGTGCAAACATTAGGTGTAGAGTCGCCTCAAGGTACATCTGGAAGCTTGACGGACCGATTTGGCCAAGCGTTTGATGAAAAGAATATCGAACGAATGACTTCAAATGGCCGCGTGTTTTATTTGAAAAAAGGATTTGAGATTTGGAAGGACTATCCAATCACGGGTTCTGGATTTGGAACGTTTGGTGGGGCAGCAACCATTTCTTACGGATCACCGCTTTATGAACACTATGGAATCGATCTTTCCATCTACTTTGAGAATAAAATCTACTCAGACAATCAATATATACAAGTAATCGCCGAAACAGGTACGATTGGTGTCGTCTTGTTTGCGACCTTCCTACTTAGTATGTTGGCCCTATTCATCAAAACGTGGAGATCTCGTTTTAGCCAATTAATGATTGCTTTGTGGATGTCTACATTTGTATCCGGCTTGTTTTATAACATTTGGGAACTTAAAGTATATACGCTCATTTTCTTCATGATTTTAGGCGTCTATGCAGCTCAGCAAGAATGGTATAAAAATAAGATTACAATTGAATCAATTTCATAATTAACGTTTTTAAAAATGCGTAAAGTAGCTCCTTGATGGTTTATAAGCTTTTTAAAAATAGAAAACCGATTTAATTAAGCTACATTTAACGATTGTTGTTCCATTGCTAATTTGATTCGATCTGTT
>NZ_JBTLRN010000039.1:0-20937 GCF_054482775.1 Sporosarcina sp. CAU 1771
TCAAACAAGTCTAGTGATGATGGCGAAGAGGTCACACCCGTTCCCATACCGAACACGGAAGTTAAGCTCTTCAGCGCCGATGGTAGTTGGGGGTTTCCCCCTGCAAGAGTAGGACGTTGCTAGGCACTAAAGAAGTTATTTCCTTCAATGGAGATAGCTTTTTTTGTTTGTACTAAAAGAATTGAAATTGAATGAACCGAAGGTTAGGTTTTCCAATGAGTAACCTACAGCGAGAAAGAGGAGGGGCAAGGAGTTCGAGAAAGCAAGGAAGTGAGGACGGGAGCGTATGCCATACGCGAAGATCTGAACGGACGAAGCTGACGAAGAAATCCGAAGTCCATCGTCTTTCGAAGCACGAACACGGAAGTTAAGCTCACACGCCGATGGTAGTTGGGGGTATCCCTCTGCAAGAGTAGGACGTTGCTAGGCACTAAAGAAGTTATTTCCTTCAATGGAGATAGCTTTTTTTGTTTATTTAAAAAGAAAAAGCTAACCGAAGGTTATTAAACACAAATTAGTACATCTAACCTCTAACCTCTAACAATCAACCAGTGAACTTATCCATGCATAAATGACTAAACTAGCGAAGAAGCGACAAGTGTGAGCCGAAGCAATAAGACCGACAGCGCACTTCTGACGGGCTTATTGCGAAAGGCCATCACCAAGCGACAAAGCGATATCTACACTCCCCTCCTTGTAAGAACTCCAATCTATCTACTATTTACAAGAATAACAGTCTATGCATAAATAATAAACTAGCGACAAAGCGATATCTACACTACCCTCCTTGCAAGAACTCCAATCTATCTACTATTTACAAGAATAACAATCTATGCATAAATAATAAACTAGCGAAGAAGCGACAAGTGTGAGCCGAAGTAATAAGACCGACAGCGCACTTCTGACGGGCTTATTGCGAGAGGCCATCACCAAGCGACAAAGCGTTATAAACACCACTCTCCTTGCAAGAACTCCAATCTATCTACTAAATACATTAAAAAAACTAGGCGAATAAACCGAACTTCTTGTAATTCAAACTAAATAAATCTATTATTAGACTAATCTAGAAAGAGGAGGCTTATTAATAATGGAAACAATCTATGACTTTTCTATCAAGAAAAAAAATAATGAAATTCAATCTATGAGTGACTATAAAGGTAAGGTTCTATTAATCGTAAATACAGCAAGTAAATGTGGATTTGCAAACCAATTCGAAGAATTGCAAGAGCTTTATGAGAACTATAAAGAGGAAGGATTTGTAGTCTTAGGATTTCCTTCTGACAATTTTAATAATCAAGAGTTTGACGATATAGAAGAAACTGCGGAGTTTTGCAAAGTTAATTTCGGTGTAAACTTTCCAATGTTTGCGAAGATAGATGTCAAAGGAGACGAAACAAGTCCTCTATTCAAATTTCTTGTATCCGAACAAAAAGGGCTTCTCACAGAAGGGATCAAATGGAACTTCACAAAGTTTCTAATCGATCGTGATGGGAACGTAATAGAGCGAGTTGCACCGCAAACAAAACCAATGAAACTTGTTAAAAAAATAGAAAGCATAATATAGTGAATTATAGGAATACACTTATTTAATGTGACATCCTTGACAGTCCAAATATACGCTGATACCATTTTAATAATATTCAAATGAACCTAGGGGGCATATAACAGATGTGGGAATCAAAATTTGCACGTGAAGGACTAACCTTCGATGATGTATTACTAATACCGGGACCTTCTGAGGTATTACCAAAGGATGTATCTCTAGTAGTTGATTTGACGGAAAAGATTAAGTTGAGCATACCTATAATTAGTGCAGGTATGGACACGGTAACTGAGTCTAAGATGGCAATCGCTATGGCAAGACAGGGTGGGCTTGGAGTTATTCATAAAAATATGAGTATCGAAGAACAGGCTGAGCAAGTAGTAACTGTAAAACGTTCTGAAAATGGAGTTATTACAAATCCATTCTTTTTAACACCTGAACATCAAGTGTTTGATGCAGAGCATTTAATGGGCAGATACCGTATATCAGGAGTTCCAATCGTTAATAATATGGAAGAGTTAAAACTGGTTGGTATTATTACGAATCGTGATATGCGTTTTATCCAGGATTACTCCCTTTTAATTGATGATGTGATGACGAAAGAAAATCTTGTAACTGCTGCAGTAGGAACGACATTAGCAGATGCCGAGAAAATTTTGCAACAGTATAAAATTGAAAAACTACCTATTGTTGATGAGCAAGGAATTCTAAAAGGTCTTATCACAATTAAAGATATTGAAAAAGTAATTGAATTTCCACATGCAGCCAAAGATAATCATGGTCGCCTTCTTGTTGGCGCTGCAGTAGGCGTTACGTCAGATACGCTTGTACGTGTTCAAAAGCTTGTAGAAGCAGAAGTTGATATTATTGTAATCGATACAGCCCATGGTCACTCAAAGGGTGTGCTTGATACGGTAGCACAGATTAGACAGGCCTATCCGGAACTAGAAATTATCGCAGGGAACATTGCAACAGCTGAAGGCGCACGTGCGCTATATGAAGCAGGAGCAGATGTAGTGAAAGTTGGAATTGGTCCAGGCTCAATCTGTACGACACGAGTTGTCGCTGGCGTTGGCGTTCCACAAATCACAGCAATTTATGAATGTGCTTCAATTGCACGTGAACTGGGTAAGACAATGATTGCAGACGGTGGTATTAAGTATTCAGGTGATATCGTTAAAGCTTTAGCTTCTGGTGGGCATGTTGTTATGCTAGGTAGTCTTCTTGCAGGTACAACTGAAAGTCCAGGAGAAACAGAACTTTTCCAAGGTCGCCGCTTTAAAGTATATCGTGGAATGGGTTCTATTGGAGCAATGGAAAGAGGATCCAGAGACCGTTACTTCCAAGATGATGCTAAAAAATTAGTACCTGAAGGAATTGAAGGTCGCCTACCTTATAAAGGTTCACTATCAGATACAATCCATCAATTAATTGGTGGAATTCGTTCAGGAATGGGTTACTGTGGTACAAAAGATTTACAAGATTTACGAGAAAAAGCGCAATTTGTACGTATGACGGGTGCGGGATTACGAGAAAGTCATCCTCATCAGGTCCAAATTACAAAAGAAGCACCTAACTATACACTCTCATAAAATCTAATATCCTTAGTTGGATAAAAATAAAGGAACTTCGACACCTTTCCAGCGTCTATATATGAGCGGAAAGGTGTCTTTTAGCTTTGGGTACCATGACGTAACACATTTATGATAGTATAGTTTTAGGGGAATAGTAATAGTGGAGGTTGAAAGGTGAAACAGAAATTGAAGATGTATACGACTTTGCTTGTAATGACATTTTTGTCAGTAATGACAATTGGGACACTATCTGCAGCAGCAGAAGGTAATCTTGGAATCCATGTAGATGGAGCGATTTTAATTGATGCAGACAGTGGAAAGATATTATACGAAGAAAATGCGAATACTCCACTTGGGATAGCAAGTATGACAAAGATGATGACCGAATATATTCTCTTTGAAGCAATTGAAGAAGGTAAAATTAGTTGGGATCAAGAATATAATGTAAATGACTACACATACGCTGTTTCACAGGATCGTCGGTTAAGCAACGTGCCACTTCGTAGAGATGGGACATACACTATACGCGAATTGTATGAATCACTTGCTATATATTCCGCGAATGCGTCAACAATAGCAATTGCAGAGACGATTGCTGGAACCGAAACAGAATTTCTAAAACTAATGAATGCAAAAGCAGAAGAACTTGGTTTAAAGGACTATAAATTTGTAAATACAACGGGATTGAATAATAGCCATCTTCAAGGTATGCATCCCCAAGGTACAGGTCCTGAAGATGAAAACGTTATGCCGGCAAAATCAGTTGCTAAATTAGCGTATCATTTATTGAAGGATTTTCCGGAAGTGCTTGAAACAACAGTTATCAATACAAAGTGGTTTCGTGAAGGTACATCCGATGCAATAAAGATGGATAACTGGAACTTTATGCTTCCTGGATTTGTCTACGAATATGAAGGCGTAGACGGTTTAAAGACAGGTACGACAGAATTTGCGGGACATTGTTTCACTGGAACTGCAGTTCGCGACGGGAAAAGAGTTATCGCAGTTGTAATGAAAGCAGTCGATGCAAATGGCAACGGTTCATATAAGGCTCGATTTGACGCGACACGCGCTCTATTTGACTACGGATTCACTCAATTTTCCGTAGAGGAATTTGTACCTGCTGGATATACTTTTGAAGATCAAAAAGAACTAGGTGTAGTTAAAGGAAAAGAAAAAGCTGTTGATATTTCGGTTAAAGATCCAATTCGCATGATGGTGAAAACAAGTGAAAAAGATCTTTATCAACCACAATTAGTCATTGACGAAGATAAGTTAACAAAAGGTTTACTTCAGGCCCCTTTTGAAAAAGATACGGTTGTGGGACAAGTACAGCTTGTGAAGACAGAAGGAACCGATTATGGGTTTATTGACTCGAAACAAGCTAATACCGATGTAGTCACTACTGTAGCTGTTGAAAAAGCAGGTTGGTTTTCCTTGACGATGCGTGCAATTGGTGATTTCTTTGCAGGAATCTGGACGGGCGCAACAGATTTTGTAAAAGGGTTTTTCAAATAAAATGAAGGCAGTGAATCTCAAATGGATTCACTGCCTTTTTGTATCTCCCAAGCGTTCATTAAACTATCAATGGCGTTTGTTATGGAAAGAACGGAAAGTCCCCCAAAACCGATAAGGAAAGACGGTTCTTCGTTCACTGATAGCGTTCGGTAATTGGTAAGTCCAAATATATGAATGCCTTTTTTCGCAGCCATTTCAGTTAGCACTGCTTCACTCTTATTTGAATGCACGGTAACAAGAATATGCATACCGGCTTCATCACCGGAAAATGAAACATAAGGTGCATAAGGAGTAAGAGCTTCAGTTAACGTTTGGGATTTTTTTCGATAGATTTTTCGCATTCGATTTAAATGTCGTGAAAAGTGTCCACCTGCCATAAAGCGCGCGAGTATATGTTGATCGAGCCTAGGCACTGTTGAGGAATAATGAATGAATGCTTCCTTATAACGGTCAAGAAGAACTTTTGGTAATACCATATAGGCAATTCGTAGTGATGGCATTAAGGATTTTGAAAATGTACTTAAGTAGATAACACTATCCCCTTTATCCATCCCCTGTAACGAAGGAATCGGACGTCCGGAATATCTGAATTCACTATCGTAATCGTCTTCAATAATAAAGTGCTCATCATTTGAGGAAGCCCAGTTTAATAATGCCGTTCTACGCGCTGCAGAAAGGACTGTCCCTGTTGGAAACTGATGAGAAGGTGTAACGTAAGCAATTGTTGCTTCTGACTGTTGTAGTAATTGAATATCCATTCCCTCACTATCCACCGGAATCGGAATGGCTTCTCGGTTATTATGAAAGAAAACACGGTGCGTGAGTGGATACCCCGGATCTTCAATTGCATACGTTGCACCCATGCCTAAAACTCGGATAACTAGTGGCATTAATTGTTCAGTTCCAGAGCCTATAATAATTTGCTCGGGTGTACAATCGACACCTCGGGAATGATACAAATAGCGTGCGATTTCTTGCCGAAGTTCAATGTCACCGTGTGGATCACCTAATAGCAATAACTTTTTTGACGATTCGTCCATAACATCTTTTGCATACTTTCTCCATTGGGTAAATGGAAATGAATCTGTGTCAATATGTCCGTGGGAAAAGTCGATGGTAATGGGATTTACGGGTTTCCTTTTTTTTGCTTCTATCTCTTCTATAGGTTGAACGTACGCAAGTTCCTCAATAGCTTGGACAAAAAAACCCTTTCGAGGAATTGCTGAAATAAAACCCTCTGCGGTAAGTTGACCATACGCAAGTTCAATTGTAGTCTGACTTACGTCGATAAACTCACCTAGCTTTCGTTTAGAGGGCAGTTTCATGCCGACAGCTAATTTACCATCCGTAATCGCAATTCGAATTTGGTCATATATCTGTTCATACAATGGACTAGCACTATCTTTCTTTAATTCTAAAGTCAACATCTCGATTTGAACCAACTCCTTCTGGTACCTATGGAAATAGTATAGCCGTTAAAAGTAGTAGGGTCACTATTAATTGTTGTTAAAAGCAGTGTATCTAGATCAAAGAGAACAATCCAATGCGTACAAATCTTCACTATACTTGCTCAAAGTCATCTTCTGTAGTAAAATAAATCTAATTTCAAATTGAAGACGATGATGGGAAGCAGTAGCAAACTTGTTTTTTTAAGAGAGTCGGCGGATGGTGTGAGCCGATAAAGACATTTGCGAATCCGTCCCTGAGTAGCTGGGTTGAAAACTTGAGTAGACCATAGCCGGTGATTGAACCGTTATTTCAATTAAAGTGGGTTGGACAAGTGTGTCCAACCAATTTGGGTGGCAACGCGGGTAGCTCTCGTCCCTGTTCTATAGGGATGAGGGCTATTTTTATTGTCTTCTATTCATCATCGTTTACTATACTAAGGAGGAATCATCAATGCTAGATATTAAAAAAGTACGTACTAATTTTGATGAAATGAAAGCTAAGCTTATGAAACGTGGGGAAGATTTATCGGTTCTCGATGATTTTCTTGGTCTAGATGAAAGACGCAGAGTGTTAATTGCTGAAGTGGAACAACTAAAAGCTAACCGTAACGAAGTGTCACAAAAGGTAGCACAAATGAAACGTGCAAAAGAAAATGCAGATGACGTTATTGCTCAGATGCGTGAAGTCGGGGAATCAATTAAAACGTTGGATGACGAATTGCATGAAGTTGAAGAGAAATTGAACTACATTATGTTACGTATTCCTAACATCCCGCACGAGAGTGTTCCAATGGGGGATAGTGAAGATGATAACGTTGAAGTTCGTTCATTTGGTGAAAAAACAACGTTTGATTTCGAGCCAAAACCACATTGGGATTTAGGAACGGATCTTCAAATTCTTGATTTTGAACGTGCTGCAAAGGTAACAGGAAGTCGTTTTGTATTTTACCGTGGGTTGGGTGCCCGCCTAGAACGTGCGCTTATTAACTTCATGATGGATCTTCATAATGATGAGCATGGCTATGAAGAAGTACTGCCACCATATATGGTGAATCGCGCAAGCTTAACGGGAACAGGTCAATTGCCTAAATTTGAAGAAGATGCATTTCTTATTGAAGATGAAGATTATTTCCTCATTCCAACATCTGAAGTGCCTGTAACGAACTTTTATCGTGAGGAAATACTAAATGCCGAGCAATTGCCAGTAGCATTTGCGGCATATAGCACAAACTTCCGTTCAGAGGCAGGGTCTGCTGGGCGTGATACACGAGGATTAATCCGTCAACACCAGTTTAATAAAGTTGAACTTGTTCGTTTTGTTAAGCCAGAAGATTCGTATGCAGAACTTGAAAAATTAACGGGGCATGCAGAGAAAGTGTTGCAGTTACTTAATCTTCCATACCGTGTACTCAATATGTGTACAGCGGATCTTGGATTTACAGCTGCTAAGAAGTACGACATTGAAGTGTGGATTCCAACACAAAATGCGTATCGTGAAATTTCATCATGTTCGAACTTTGAAGACTTCCAAGCTCGACGTGCACAAATTCGCTTCCGCCGAGAAGCGGGTGGAAAACCAGAATACCTGCATACACTAAACGGTAGTGGGTTAGCCGTTGGTCGTACAGTTGCAGCTATTCTTGAAAATTACCAACAAGAAGACGGTTCTGTCGTAATTCCAGAAGTACTTCGTCCATATATGGGCGGAAGAGAACGTATTACTAAGTAAAATAATTAGCCAGCATCTTGCATTTGAGCAAGATGCTGGCTATTTTTAAGCTTTCTTTTTCTTTTTCCGCTCACGGATTGATTTAAAAAAGGTTGTAAGTATCTCTCCACATTTGTCTCCAAGAATACCCTCTGTTACGTCACATTCATGATTGAATCTCGGGTCATTCAACAATCGATAAAGGGAATCCACGCAACCACCTTTTGGATCACGTGCACCGTAGACAACTCGTGGAATTCGAGATTGTAAGATTGCGCCGGCACACATAGGACAAGGTTCCAGTGTTACGTAAAGTGTCGTTTCTTCCAATCGCCAGCTTCCAATTTCCCGACATGCGTCTTGAATGGCAGACAGTTCTGCATGAGTGACTGCATTTTGTGTCGTTTCCCTTAAATTATATCCCCGTGCAATTACTCGGTCTTCAAATACGATGACAGCTCCAATCGGAACTTCTCCAATGGACTCTGCATTCATAGCTTCATCAATAGCCATTTTCATAAAAAACTCGTCTTTTTCCAATAAATCCATAGCTACAACTCCTTACAATAAGTGTAGCATGTCGCCTCAATTGTTCCACGTGGAATAATCGACTTTATTTTTATTCAGTTGAAGAAAGGTAGTCTGTTTACCTGTTCAATTCACCTTACGCTCGAATCAAAAATTGGTTGCATACTATTCGAGCTCCATATGATAAAATAAAGTGCAATCCATAATTACAAGATGAAAGGGGCTTTCTAATGCCTATTCCGTTTATTACGGTCGAAGGTCCGATCGGCGTTGGAAAAACGTCACTTTCTAAAGCAATCGCGGAATCACAAAACTTCCATTTGCTAAAGGAAATTGTTGACGAAAATCCATTTTTAAATAAATTCTATAAAAACATTGAGGAATGGAGTTTCCAAACTGAGATGTTTTTCTTATGTAATCGCTATAAACAACTCAGTGATACGAATAATGAAATCACAATAAAAGGAAAACCGGTAGTTGCTGATTATCATATTTTTAAAAATTTAATTTTTGCAAAGCGGTCTTTGAATGAGTTGGAGTATGAAAAGTATGAACAAATTTATCATATTTTAACAAAGGACATGCCTGTTCCGAATATGATAATTTATTTACACGCGAGTCAAGAAACACTTATGAACCGGATTGCAATGCGTGGACGTGATTTCGAAAAAAACATGGATCCGGCTTATTTAAAGCAATTAGCCGAGGATTACCATACATTTATTGAGTATTTTGAAAAAGCACATCCTGAAATTCCTGTCCTACGTTTTAACGGAGATGATCTTGACTTTGTACAAAACGAAAAAGATATGGAATTTGTTTTAAAAGAAGTTGATCGGACACTACGGAAAGGAGTCAAATTGAATGAACTTACGTGAAAAGTATGGAATTCCTGAGAATGCGGTTATTACGATTGCAGGAACGGTTGGCGTTGGGAAATCAACTATGACAAATGCCCTTGCGAATGCTTTAGGATTTAAAACCTCATTAGAAAATGTAGACGAAAATCCTTATTTGGATCGCTTTTATGAAGATTTTAAGAAGTGGAGTTTTCATCTACAAATTTATTTTCTTGCGGAACGGTTCAAAGAACAAAAACGTATATTTGAAACTGGAGGCGGCTTTATTCAAGACCGTTCCATTTATGAAGATACAGGTATTTTTGCTCGTATGCATATGGAAGAGGGAACGATGGACCCGGTAGATTATACTACATATACGGAATTGTTTGATGCAATGGTGATGACACCTTACTTCCCGCATCCCGACTTGCTCATTTACTTGGAAGGACCACTGGATGGAATTATATCTCGCGTTAAAGAACGTGGGCGTCCAATGGAGCAACAGACCCCAATAACGTATTGGGAAGAAATGTATACACGTTATGAAGAATGGATTGAATCGTTTACAGCTTGTCCCGTTCTTCGACTAGATATTAATGAATACGATCTGATAACAAACCCGCAAGATGTTGAAAAGATTATTGGAAAAATAGGCCGGTCCATTGGAAACTCAATGTCGTTGAAATAGAAAAAACGAGCGCATCAACCAAACTAGGTGATGCGCTCGTTTTATAGAGTTACTTTTGAAAAGAATTCTTCATATAAAGATTGAAGTACTTTGTCTTCGTACTTTTCATCAATACCGAAAACAAGACTGACTTCAGAAGATCCTTGATTGATCATTTCAATATTGGCACCTGTGCGGGCAATTGCAGTGGCGGCACGTGCTGCAAGTCCAGTTGTATGGCGCATACCTTCACCGACGAGAACGACCATTGAATACTCTGTGTTACGAAGGTGAACATCATCCGCGCCCAACTCAACTTTCACACGCTGAACGATTCGGTTTCTGTTTTCATCCGTTAAAAATTTGCTTCGAATGATGACAGATATATTATCAATTCCCGAAGGTGTATGTTCGAATGGAATCTCTTCATCTTCCAAGATTTCTAGTAAACGACGACCGAAACCAACTTCTTGGTTCATTAAATACTTATCAACGAAAAGAGTCGAGAACCCGCTGTCTGATGCAATACCGATAACAGGCTGTGAGTAATGATCTCGTTCTTTAACGATGAGTGTACCAGGAGCTTCCGGATTATTCGTGTTTTTGATACACACGGGAACGGATCTCAAAAATGCAGGCATTAAGGCTTCATCGTGAAAAACAGAGAAACCTGCATAGGCAAGCTCACGCATTTCACGGTAGGTTAGCTTCGTAATTGCAATTGGCGAGTCGACAACATTTGGATTCGCCGCAAAAACGGAATCCACATCTGTAAAGTTTTCATAAAGTTCAGCTTCCACTGCTGCAGCAACGATAGAACCTGTAATATCAGAACCACCTCGGTTAAACGTTCGGAGTGTTCCGTCTTCTG
This sequence comes from Sporosarcina sp. CAU 1771, assembly GCF_054482775.1. NCBI lineage: Bacteria > Bacillati > Bacillota > Bacilli > Caryophanales > Caryophanaceae > Sporosarcina > Sporosarcina sp. CAU 1771. Next base: position 10,700 of record NZ_JBTLRN010000039.1, read on the forward strand.
TGTATCCAAAGAAACCAGGGAAGACAATGATGCCAGGTTTCTCACGCAATGTAGACATTCTTTCATATCCTTTTGTCAGAGCTCTTACGCGTTCGGGACGGTCGTTGACGATTAACCCGGCATCGCGAGGGGATATGTATTCTGCGGGCATTCCGATGTGCGTGAAGTATTCTGCAATTAGTTTTGCATTATTATCTTCTCCAGCTGCTTTTATGGAATCCATAAACAGGCTTGCGTCGGTAAGGTCTGCGGAAAGGCGGTCTCGCAAGTCCTTTTCAATCACTTCAACAATAGAAGAGGATAGTTCAAGACCTTTTGCTATCAACTCGTAGCGGTCAACAACATCTTTTAGTTCTTTTTCGGTACTTTTACTTTGCAGAGCCGCTTCACCAAGGAGAATAAGGAGGTCTGTTACTTTCTCATCGTCACTAAATCGTTTTCCAGGCGCAGAAACTACGACAATTTTTCTTGAGGGGTCGGATGCAACAATTGCAGCAACTTTTTTTATTTGTTCCGCGGAGGCAACTGATGTTCCTCCAAATTTACACACTTTCATTCTAAATCAGATCCTATCTTTAAATTATGTATTTTTGAATTTATTCATGAATAAGGTTGTTATTATTCTTTGTTTTCCTTATACTTGTGTTTATGTAAAGAACAATTGTATTTTTATAGTGTACATACAGCGAGGAGAATCGTCAATTGAAAAATGAAATTAATATTGGTTTACTTGGTTTTGGAGTCGTTGGAAGCGGTGTAGCAAAGATTTTAGAAAATCATCAAGAGGATCTGCGTCATAAACTTGGTGTTCCTGTAGTGATTAAAAAAGTTCTAGTAAAAGATGCATATAAAAAGAGAAATACAACGCTTGCTCCTGAAATTTTTACAACAGATTTAAATGAAATACTTGGAGATGCAAGCATTGACATAATCGTCGAAGTAATCGGCGGAACAACTGGAGCAAAAGAAGCGATTGAAGGATCTCTTCGTGCTGGTAAGGGAGTTGTAACAGCCAATAAAGATGTAATTGCTGAGTATGGACAGGAATTGCTTCAATTGGCAGATGAAAATAAATGTGACCTATTCTATGAAGCAAGTGTAGGTGGAGGAATTCCACTGATACGTACATTAGAAGATGGTCTAGCATCTGATCGAATTACAGCACTCACTGGAATTATTAACGGAACTACAAACTTCATTTTAACAAAAATGAAGCATGAAAACATGTCTTATGAAGATGCGTTGGCTGAAGCGACAGAACTTGGCTTTGCAGAAGCGGATCCATCAGCGGATGTAGATGGCATTGATGCACAACGAAAAATGGTTATTTTAGCATCACTTGCATTCTCAACACAAGTTCGATTAGAAGACGTCTATGTTAGAGGTTTGAAAGAAATTTGTGACGGAGATTTAGAGCTTGCAGAGAAGTTTGGTTATACAGTGAAAATGGTCGGCTCTGCTAAAAAAGACGAAGAGGGAATTGAAGTGGCAGTTGAACCCGTGTTTTTCCCGAATTCACACCCATTGTCTACGGTCAATAATGAATTTAATGCCGTTTACATTTATGGAGATGCAGTTGGAGAAACGATGCTTTATGGACCAGGAGCAGGTTCTTTACCAACGGCTACATCTGTAACAGGCGATGTAGTTGCAGCATGTCGCAATATACTTCTTGGTGTTAATGGAAAACGAGAGCATGCACATCAATATGAACTGAAAGTAAAAGACGACAGCAACAAGTTTGCACGTTATTTTTATCGTATTTTAGTGAAAGACGAAGTAGGTGTTTTGACAAGGCTTACTTCTATATATAGTGAACACGGGGCGAGCATAGCAACTGTAGTCCAGCATTCGGATAACGAATCGGAAGCCGACTTGGTATTCATCACACATAAAATTTCACGTCAGCAGCATCTTGATATAGTTAAAGAATTAAATGAAACACCAGAGGTAATTGGCCTTCAAAGTCACTACCGAGTTGAGGGGGAAGCATAATGGCTAAAAGATGGAATGGTTTAATCGCAGAATATAAAGAGTTTTTACCGGTAACAGAAAATACACCGGCATTGACGTTACAAGAAGGAAATACACCTCTTATACACATGGAGAATCTATCCAAAGAATGGGGAATTAACCTATACGTGAAAACGGAGGGAGCCAATCCAACGGGTTCTTTTAAAGACCGTGGAATGGTAATGGCTGTAGCTAAAGCAAAAGAAGAAGGAAAGACTGTACTTATTTGTGCATCGACAGGAAATACATCCGCATCTGCGGCGGCATATGGTGCACGCGCAGGTATGCGTACAATCGTTGTCATTCCTGAGGGACGTATTGCACTTGGAAAAATGGCGCAGGCAAAAATGTACGGTGCAGAAATTATTGAGATTGAAGGAAACTTTGACGAGGCGCTTAGAATGGTTCGTGAAGCGGGTGAAGGTGAAATTGCTTTGGTGAACTCAGTCAACCCTTATCGTTTAGAAGGACAAAAGACAATCGCGTTTGAAACAATTGAACAGCTTGGACAAGTTCCGGATGTATTTGCTTTACCTGTTGGAAACGCAGGAAATATCTCTGCAGCATGGAAAGGGTTCAAAGAATATGCGGATAAAAAAGGGACTGCGCTACCTACTTTGCTCGGCGTACAAGCAGACGGTGCAGCACCGATTGTTTATGACCGTGTATTTGAAAACCCTGAAACGATTGCGACTGCGATTCGTATTGGGAATCCTGCAAGTTGGGAATTAGCGAACAATGCACTTGCTGAATCGAACGGAGCAATCCTTTCGGTAACTGATGAAGAAATTTTAGAAGCTTATCAATTAATTACATCACGAGAAGGTGTGTTTGCAGAACCAGGTTCTTGTGCTTCAATTGCGGGAATTAAAAAGCGTGTTGAAAGTGGATTGATGGAAAAAGGCACAACAGTAGTCGCAGTATTAACGGGCAATGGCTTGAAAGATCCAGATACAGCCATTGAAGTGAATAAAGAAAAGTCATTCTTATCGCGTGCTGAATTTGATCAGTTACTAAGTGAATTGAAAGCGGGGAAGAAGTGATGATTGGTGCTAGTTTTTCTGTCGTTGTCCCTGCATCGACAGCAAATCTAGGTCCTGGTTTTGATAGCATTGGACTAGCGCTTGGTCTATATATGACGGTTAATGTATCACCAGCAGAAGTTTGGAATGTTACATACGGGGACAAAGGATTTGAAGAGCTATCAAGCGGAGATGATAACTTGATTGTCACGACAATCAAAAATATTGCCGACCGCTTCGATAAAACAGCACCGACTTTAAAGCTTGTCATACAGTCAGATATCCCTCTCGGAAAAGGATTCGGAAGCAGTGCATCCGCTATAGCTGCAGGTATTGAAATTGCCAATCAGTCTCTAGATTTAAATCTTTCTGAGAATGAAAAGGTTCGACTAGGGAGTCAGTTCGAGGGGCACGCGGATAATGTCTCAGCAGCACTTTTAGGCGGAACAGTTATCTCTTATTTCGATGGTGAGGTCATTGACTATATTCATGTGAAAGAACCTAAAGTTGGTGTGGTCGTTTTAATTCCTCCGGCAGCACTTGCTACGGAAGAGTCAAGAGGATTACTTCCTGAACAACTAACACATAAAGAGGCTACACGCAGCAGTGCGGCAGGAAGTCTTCTAGCAGCGGCGGTTGTTCAAAATGATTGGGCTGTTGCAGGACGTATGATGGAGAAAGATGGATTCCATGAACCGTTCCGAAAACACTTATTTCCTGAATTTGATAAGATTCGGGTTGCTTGCGATGAACTCGGAGCTTATGGAATGACGATTAGCGGTGCTGGGCCATCTCTTTTTGTAGCGGTCAAAGAAGGTACGGAAACAGAGATTGCCAACGAGCTTGCAACTCGTTTCCCGTATTATGAAAGCATGGCAGTTCAACCTTCAGTTATAGGTTCATCAATAAAGTAAACTAGGTAGCGGACTCTTCTAAAGGAGTCCGCTATTTTTCTGTATTGATAAGTCGAATCACTAAAAAAGGCTACCCACTGGGTAGCCTTCGAAATTTTCTGATTAAGTTATGTTTAGAAAAATTCGTTACTTAGTAACGAATTCGATCTCCAAACTTATGCGCTAAGTTTAAAAAATGGAGGAGGTAGAGGGATTCGAACCCCCGCGGGATTTGACTCCCCTGTCGGTTTTCAAGACCGATCCCTTCAGCCAGGCTTGGGTATACCTCCGTAGCAACAATTAATAATTTATCATGTTCGTAATCAAGTGTCAACAGTTTTCATTAGAAATCATAAAAATTATTTATGGTTTGATTTTTATAGTAATTGTATGTATACTAAGAAATGCCGTGCTAGGTGGGGAGATAGCGGAGCCCTGTAACTTGCAATCCGCTCTAGCAAGACTGAATTCCTTCTCGAGGCTGTCCATATGTAGGGTCTGCCTTTTGCACGCGGTGTTGACGTTTGGGTCCTGCGCAATGGGAGCCTGTGAACCATGTCAGGTCCGGAAGGAAGCAGCATTAAGTGGGAATTCTCATGTGCCGTAGGGTCGCCTAGACCGAGCTGGCGACAAGAGTAACGCTTATGTGTGGCTGTCAGAAGAAGGTGCACGGCATTACCTATACAATTCAACTCGTCCGTAATTATGGACGAGTTTTTTAATGCAAATAAATGACTGAAACTATATAAAGGTCTAGAATCCAAAAGTCTCAACAAAGCAAACAGCTGTATGAGTAAAATGTTTGTGGGTGAATAAATAGCAACCGCTCCCTGTAAGTTTGAATCCTGGTTTTGGATTCAAACTTACAGGGAGCGGAAAGCAAGCGATAGCGCGATAGGTTTATAGGCATGAAAAAGGGGCTCTCTTTCTGTATAGTGAAGTTTGCGAACAAACACTAAAAGGAGAGAACCCGCTTGTTTAAAAATAACACAAAATTTCCTACGTTGAAAGAAATTGAAACAGATTTATTCCGTACTCTTCAACAAACGTTTTCGAACGTATTTCAGCAGCTCCTAACGGAACTGGATCAACAACTAGCTGAGCAACGAGATAAAGCACGTTTTCAATTGAAAGATAAACGTCCTATGACGATGGATGCTTTATTCGGCTCTATAAGGATTACAAGAAATTATTATTATGACCGACAGAATGGAAAGTATGTTTTTTTATTGGATCAGTATTTACAGTTTGACGGAGCAAAGGGTCTGAGTCCACTCGTACAGGAGATGGCAATGGAGCTAGCGGTTGAAGGGCCCTCTTATCGTCATGCGTCTAGTACGCTAGAAAAACTTCTTGGATACTCGGTCATTAGCCATGAGGCGATTCGTCAACACCTTTTGCAGACCGAAGTTATGCCAAGCCCTTCTATTACCCCGATTAGGCGTGTTCTTTTTGTAGAAGTAGATGGGCTCTATGTAAAAAGGCAAAAAGGAAGAACACGAGGACGTGAAGAAAAGATTGCGGCTGTACATGAGGGATGGATTGTCAATGGAAAACGCACGAGTTTGGTTGCGAAGCGCCATTATATTCATAGGGGAAAAACTTCATTTTGGGAAGGATTCGAACAATATTTAATTGACACATACGAGTACAATCCAGCTGTTCATTTTCTTGTGATTAACGGAGATGGAGCACCGTGGATTACCTCTTGTCGCGGGCATTTTAAGAACACATTCTTTACCTTGGATCGTTTTCATGTAGCAAGAGATGTCCGATCTATTTTCAAGGGACATAGGAGGTACCGTTCAATCTGCAAGAAACTTGCGAAGTATGATGTGGATGGATTCATGGTGGAACTAAATAGTGCCGTAGGTACGCTGGATGATGATAAAAAAGAAGAAGTATTAGCGGATTTAATTCGACAACTCTCTCAGTACCCTGAAGCATTGGGAGACTATCGACAATGGCTAAATAATCAAGAGATTGATACAAGTGGTATGCGACCAATGGGAAGTGCCGAAGGAACAATGAGGGTGTTTGCGAGGCGACTCAAAAACGGTCGTAGCTGGAGTGCGCGAGGAATTACTGCATTTATTCATTTCATGGTTGCCTTAAAAGACGGCTTAGATATCAAAACATTAGTAGGGAAAATGGAAAGTAAACTACAAGATGTAGAGGAGAAAAAACCACCAAGACATTACGTAGAAAAGCTTAAGAGTAGTGTTGGAGAAGCGACAAGACACAATGTTGCTTATTTACACCAGGCAACTGGAAAACCAATCTATCGAGCCCTAAAGGGGCTTCAAGGTTTTTAAATTGTGAAATCAGCACTTTAACAATGGAAAAACAGCTAATGAAAACGCATTCACTAAAAACTATATGAACAAAGAAATATGCCCCCTAAAAATAACTCCCACAAAAACTTGACTCAATCCAAACAGCTGAAGATGTGATTGAAATAATCCTTTGTGGTATACTGAAACTATTAACGCATTGCGTCAAAAGGAGTGGGAAGTGTTGATTTATCAAGCTTTTTATCGTGTATATCGACCTCAGTCATTTGCGGAAATGTCTGGTCAGCACCATGTGAAACAGACGCTCCAAAATGCCCTCCTACATAATAAGACAACACACGCCTACTTATTTTCAGGTCCAAGAGGAACAGGAAAAACAAGTGCGGCAAAAATCTTTGCGAAAGCCTTGAATTGTGAGAACGGACCATCTAAAGAGCCATGTAATGAATGTTCTACATGTATTGGCATTACAAATGGTTCAGATACAGACGTTATTGAATTTGATGCTGCATCGAATTCGCGTGTAGAGGAAATGCGAGACATAATCGAAAAGGTTCGATTTGCACCCTCGAATTCTCGTTTTAAAGTATATATTATTGATGAAGTTCATATGTTATCCAATTCTGCATTCAATGCACTTTTAAAAACATTGGAAGAACCTCCATCACATGTTGTTTTTATTCTAGCAACGACGGAGCCGCATAAGTTGCCTTTAACAATTATTTCTAGGTGCCAACGATTTGATTTTAAACCAATTACACCAGTTGAAATTATAGAACGAATGAAAGTAGTTCTTGCAGATGCTGGAATCACATCTGATGAAGGTACATTAAAAGTAATCGCCCAAGCAGCATCGGGTGGAATGCGTGACGCATTAAGCATGTTAGATCAAGTTGTTTCATTCAGTGGAGATAGCTTGACGGTTGACGATGCACTTCTTGTCACAGGATCGATTGGCGAAGACATATTCTATCAATTAGGTAATGCTTTGGTTGAGAAGGATGCGGGAACCGCGTTATCCCTGTTGGATCGCTTAATATCTGAAGGGAAAGATGTATCGAGGCTCGCTGAAGATTTGATTACTTTTTTCAGGGATCTTCTATTACTTCGAACTGCACCGAATTTAATAAACCTTTTGGAACTCATTTCAGGGGAAGATCGGTTTAAGGAATTAGCAAAAAAGTTTGAGTTAGATGTTCTTTATGCTTTTATTGATATATTAGCGAATACACAACAGGAAATGAGATTTTCAAATCACGCGAAAGTGTATATTGAGTCTGCACTGTTAAAAATGGTTAATTTCCATAGTGGACCTACCCAAACTGCGAATCACCAATCAGTGGATGTTGGGCTTACGGAAAAGGTGTCGCAATTAGAACTTTTAGTTGAAGGTCTACAGCAACAATTGTCCACGGGTCTTGCTGGGCAAGTAGCTGTAGCAAATGTCCCAGCGACAAGAAAAAACACATCCAAATCGACTCAGACGTTTAGAATTCCTTCGGGGAAGATAAATGAAGTGTTGAAGGCAGCAACGAAACAGGATATTCAAACCATTCGACAAGAATGGGCGGGTATGATGCAGACTATGCAAAAATCACACTCTGCATTACTTGAAGAAACTGAGCCAGTAGCAGCATCCGAGAACGCTTTTGTGTTAAAGTTTAAATATGAAATCCATTGTCAGATGGCATCTGAGAATTCATCGCTCAGATCAAGTCTTTCTGAAGCATTGCGTTCTCGGACAGGAAAGGCCTATGAAGTGATTTATGTCCCTGAAGAAGGTTGGTTAAAAGTAAGGGAAGACTTTATTCGAAATAATAACCTTTCATCTAACCAGGCGGGGTCACCTGAGCCATCGGGTGAAGAACAATCGGTAACTGAGGATGCGCATTCATTTGTACAGGAAGCTGAACAGGAAAATGCAGACCCTTTTGTTATGGAAGCAGAAAAGCTTTTTGGCAAGGAATTCATACAAATACATGACGATTGAAACTAAAAGGAGGAAACAAACATGCGTGGAATGGGAAATATGCAAGGCATGATGAAACAAATGCAGAAAATGCAAAAGCAAATGGCGGAAGCTCAAGAGAAGTTAGGTGAGGAACGTCTTGAAGGTTCTGCAGGAGGCGGAATGGTTAAAGTAATTGCATCAGGTGATAAAGAAATCCTTGAAGTGATTATTGACCCGTCGGTAGTAGACCCTGAAGATGTAGAGATTTTACAAGACCTAATTGTGATTGCTACAAATGAAGCAGTGAAAAAAGCAGAAGAATTAACGAACTCCACAATGGGACAATTCACGAAAGGGTTGAACCTACCTGGAATGATGTAGGAGGAAAAAGAATGCATTATCCTGAACCGATATCAAAACTAATGGATAGTTTTATGAAATTGCCAGGAATCGGCCCGAAAACAGCGGGTCGTCTGGCATTTTTTGTGCTCAGCATGAAAGAAGATACAGTTTTAGATTTTGCCAAAGCGCTTGTAGATGCAAAACGGAACCTTCGTTTTTGTTCGACTTGCGGGCATATAACAGATATCGATCCATGTCATATTTGCCAGGATCAATCACGCGATGTGTCAACAATTTGTGTTGTTCAAGATCCTAAAGATGTTATAGCGATGGAAAAGATGAGAGATTATAAGGGGATGTATCACGTTCTTCATGGAGCAATCTCTCCGATGGATGGCATTGGCCCAGAAGACATAAACGTTCCGTCCTTGTTAACACGTCTTCAAAATGAGGAAGTTGAAGAATTAATTTTAGCTACGAACCCAACCATTGAAGGCGAAGCAACTGCCATGTATATTTCTCGGCTAGTTCGACCATCAGGTATTATGACGACAAGAATTGCGCATGGTTTGCCTGTTGGAGGCGATCTTGAATACGCAGATGAAGTCACGTTGTCAAAAGCGCTTGAAGGTAGAAGAGAATTGTAGGAGGCGCTTCTTATGTTTAATAAGAATAAGAAATTAAAAAAAGAGTATGATGATAAGCTGCGTTCATTGATGATGACTACCAAAGATGAGTGGGAACATACTAGAGAAATAGAAAAATATCTTAACGACTACGATCAAGAAGTTATTGTTCGTCGTAAGATTGCAGAAAGTAAATACTTCTATCTATTTAAAGAGGCAAAAGCCCGTCGTTTAGGAAAAGACTGATATATCTTCACAGGAGAGCATATAATGTACCATTCTTTAAAAAAAGGGGCGCTTCCTGTGAAGTCTGTTGTTTCTATACTGATTGTTGGTTTTATTCTCCTTCTATTACTAATGAACAAAAAACAAGTTCGAAATGTTTTTGAACGATTATCAGTTTATTGGTTTCGACTAGCATTTTCATTTCTTCTATTATTCGCTATGAATATAGCAGCTGGTTTTTTTGGAGTCTATGTGCCAATCAACATAGCCTCAGGGCTTCTAATCGCAATTTTGGGTATACCGGGATTTGCTTCAATCTGCGTTTTTGCGATTCTTTTATAAAGAATCGTAAAAACTGTTGACAATCAAACGATAAACATGGTATTCTAGTTCTTGTCGCTTGAGAGAGCAAACTTCAAAACTAATCAACGAAAAGTATTTCAAAATAGTTGTTGACTTCCTAACGAGGAAGAGTTATATTAGAGAAGTTGCAGTTGCGACAAACAAAACAAACAAAACAAACGAAACACAAATGAACCTTGAAAACTGAACAGCAAAACGTCAAGAAATACACGCGAGAGTATTTATACTCAAGCGAAAAACGAACCTTCGGGTTCAAGTCAGCAAGAAATGAGCAATCATTTTCTTCTATTATGGAGAGTTTGATCCTGGCTCAGGACGAACGCTGGCGGCATGCCTAATACATGCAAGTCGAGCGAAACTTACGGGAGCTTGCTCCTGTAAGTTTAGCGGCGGACGGGTGAGTAACACGTGGGCAACCTGCCCTGCAGATGGGGATAACTCCGGGAAACCGGGGCTAATACCGAATAATCAGTACGTCCGCATGGACGTACTCTGAAAGACGGTTTCGG
>NZ_JBTLRN010000040.1:0-17247 GCF_054482775.1 Sporosarcina sp. CAU 1771
GATAGTGTAGGGAACTGATTTAGTCGTCGTTTCCTTACCTACATTAGGAGCTTTTTTGTGTTTTTGCAAGTTATTAAACTACGATAATAATTTCCTAATTAAGGACATCTTACATATTTTTACTTCTATGCAACGCTAGTGGGCATCTGATACTAGTTTAGTTTGTTAAAGAAATTGACAAGCATTTTCGCGGCCTGTGCACGGGTTGTTGCATTAGTTGGCATGTAGTAACCGTTTGAACCATTTGCAATTCCCAATTCGTGCAACATTGTAATCGAGTTCACGGTTTCTTCATCATAACTACCAACATCAGGATAAGGTACTTTTGCTACGGCAACATATTTCAAACCAGTTTTCTGTTCATACGCACGGTATAACATTAAAGCAAATTGTGCGCGCGTGACGGGGTCACCCGGTTTGAAATTCCCATCACTAAACCCTTTAATAATACCGAACGCATAAGCCGCCGATATTTCTCTTTGCGTTTCATTTGCGTACCCGGTTATATCATCGAAAGGTGCTAACTTTTCGGATTCTACACCCAACGCCCTTACAATCAAAGAAGCAGCTTGTGCACGCGTCAAATACGCATTTGGCTTAAACGTTCCATCAATATGACCTTTGATTAAACCTTTTGTGACACCTTGTTGAATATATGACTGTGCCCAATGTCCAGTAATATCTGTTAGAATAACCGGTTTATTAGAGTCGGTAGGCGATTCAACTTTATGGTGAACCGTCACTTTATACGTTTTCTTCAAACCGCTTTCCGCTTCTACGATAAACGTTAAGACGTTGTCCCCTTCTTCAAGGTTAATTTTCAAACCGTCACGTATTTCTCTTTCTTGAAAATATACTTTCGCTCTTGGATCTGAAGGTTCAAACTTTATCATAACTTCATTCTTATTTGTTTCTACTGTATAATCAAATGCATTTGTTGAGAATGCTGGTTTGAATACAAACGGCTTCCCTTCGGCAAGTAGAGCTAAGTCTTTCAAATAAGCATTATCTGACGGGATATATCCCGAACCGCCGCTACTTCCACCGTCACCTGGATCTGGATCTGGAGGAATTGGATCAGTAACGATTGACTCAGCTAGTACACCGTAAATTGAGAAATGGTCTACTGTAATTGTGATTACACCATCTTTTAACATTCCTTTACCGCCTACATATTCCCACTTGTTAGTTGTCTCATTATAATAGTAAATGCCTGTGTTGGCAGCATCAATATTATCCTCTGCACCAAGGGACAAAATGAAACTTCCATTGTAGTCGTTAGAACCTGCAGGGAAAGTAAACATAAAATTAAATATATCCCCGGCAGTTTCTAATCCATCTGGGAGGGGTTCATCTGCTCTGAGTACTTTTAATGTTGTCCCAACTGGTAAATTATCCGGTAAGAGTAGGGTTGTCTTAGTCCCTAGAATTTGTAAAACTTCTTTAGCTGCAACTTCTATTATTGAATCTAAAAGGATTGTTTTTGGCGGACTAACTGTAATTAGTACTGAAGTGAAAAGTCCATCCGGGTTCGTTACACCAGTTGGTAAAGTTAGTGTCCCCGTAAACGAATAATCCCCAGCGACTTCTTTGTTATAAGCAGGACTTCCTTCATCCCATACAATACCAAGCTCTACTTTTGACAGATCATTCAATGTTACAGTCACTTTAGTCGGTAACTCTAATTCTTCTAGTTCAGAACCTAGTTGGACAGCCTTATTGTCGAAATCAGTATCTATCTTTGTAATAAGCTTATCGATAATCGGAATTTGGTCTTCATAGGCGCCCAGGTCGACAGTTCCATTCACAATTCTTTCCAAGCCTTGTAAGTCTTTGGAAATACCCGCTGGAACATAATCGTTATTTCCAGTATCGATTGCCGGCGAACCTTCTTGTAAGCGATAATCACCTTCCGCGCTCGCAATTCCGTATCCCATCGCTACTGGAGATACAAATTTTGCATCGGTATTATAATTAGTATCCCCTAGATTCACTAACCCTCCGATTAGACTATGCGAGAAATTCATTATACCTGTATATGTTGGCACTCCTGTAGACCACGGTTCTGTCGTGCTAACATTATTTTTATAAGAAGCAAAGTCCATGGTGCTGTTTCCCCAAACAATGCTGTTTTTGAAATTCCCGGAAGCATTACTATACCCAAAGTAATACCCACCACCACTAGTACGTGCAGAATTATTCGCGATTGTCACATTGATTAGTTCGGCTATGGAACCATCCGTACGAACATCATAAATCCCGCCTCCAAATCCAAATGCTGTAGAATTTGGCTCTGGACCATGTGCAATGTTTCCTGTAATTAAAACATTTCTAAAAATCGGCTTCCCTTTATTATATAAATAAATCCCACCGCCATTTCCTGGTCCATATCCACTATTTTCTTCGGCAATCGCTTCGTTACCTCTTATCTGAACGTTTGTAAAAATTGGACTGGATTCCTTAACATAAAGACCTCCTCCATTTCCACTTCTGTTCGAAAGAAAATCAACATTTGTAAATGTAGCATTACTCGAATGCAAATATATCCCACCACCCGCTCGATAAGGATTAACGCTGTTTCCTTCAATTGTTACGTTAGTCATTTCCATACTTTCATTCCTGTTGTGGCTATAATAAATTCCACCTCCGCCTAATATGTTGCCAAAGTTTACAGATGCCGCGCGGTTGCCTTTGATTTCTCCGCCATTCATTTTAAAACTATTAATAGGTGCATTCGTAAAATCAACGTGAACACCTCCGCCATTCCCTGATGCCTTATTCCCAATAATATCGACATCATTTAAAGCTAGATGTCCTCCAATAATATGAATTGCTCCACCACTACTAAAGTTTTGAGCAGTCCCTGATTGATTATTCTCTAACTTTCCTCCGGTTATAGTTAAATCACTTGTGTCAATTCCAATTCCACCGCCATAACCTCGAGCTGTATTGTCCAAAATATCCACATCCGTGAGTTCCATCGTTCCACTCGAAGTAGAGTGAATCGCTCCACCAGAATTGACAGTTGAATGATTGTTTTGGATTGTTCCGTTACTAATCTTTAATAATCCGCCTAAATTATGCATTCCGCCACCATTAGATTCTGCACTGTTACCACTAATACTAAAGTTTTTCATTAGTAGAGTGCCTTGCCTATTGAAAATACCCCCACCTGAAATCGATTTGTTATTCGTTACCGCTATATTTTCCAAAGTAGGAGTAGAATCTTTTCCAATATATAATCCCCCGCCTTGTCCAGCGCTATTCCCTATAATGTTAATGTTGTTTAGAAACGGATTATTTTGGATACCTCCTGAATTATGAAGATCTCCGCCTATATATATTCCTCCACCTTTATCATAATTATAATGAGTACTTCCATTTGCTGTACCGCCAGTAATTGTCACTCCATCCAAAATAGCAGTCTCGTCCAATTTCAGACTGCCCCATAGATGAAACACACTGTACGAATTATCGCTTCGATTTTTTGTTACATCGTTCGGATCGTCATCCTTATTATGATCCCCGCTAAGAATCGTTTCATATAGTTCCCAATTCCGATCATTCCATGTGGGGTTACCAGTTGCAGGAAACCCTCCGTAAATGGCTACATTGTTTTTCATTTTAAACGTACGAGTTCTGTCGGTTACTTCGAAATCGCTCGCATCTTTTGTCGGATAATACGTCCCGGATGCTATCCATATTTCATCTCCTGCAGTCGCTGTATCTAATGCATCTTGAACTGTACCAAAAGCATTATTCCAACTTGACCCATCACCTGCTGCATCTTGTTTCACAAAAAGAATTGAACTGGCGGCGCTAGTGGATTTTATCCCCATTGTCTGTAGCGTTGCACCAAGTACCAGCAATACAACTAAACACAATTTGACACTAATTTTTTTCCGTTTAGACATGTAAATCATCACTCCTTATTTTTTAGCAAATAATTCGAATCGCTTGTATACAAAAAAAATAATCTAATTCCTCCTTTCCTTTGGTTCTTATACTTATCTGCCATCAATAATAAGGAGTAAAGGTTAAGTCTTGGTTAAGTTACTAGATTATATTTTTTTGATACTTATCTACTATCCCTAAGTATAGGAAAGAATTGCGCAAGTACGATTTGGTATTAGGAACGGCTATTCTTTATCAGTATCCAAGTGGAACGAACTGTCAGATTACAATAGGATATCTATTCCATATCTTTTCTTGCTATGAAGAAGTTTTTTAGTTTGGAATTATCGTATCATTTTATCTATTGCACCGGCTTGAAGTAAAACTCGTCGCAATCCATGACGTCCTGATTTCGATGAAAGTCGAATAGCTCAAAAGCGACCTGTACCAGTCACGACTTCCGAATAAAACCATAGAGGATACCGACAAAGTGTTACACAGTCGGTGTCCTCTTTCAATTTCCAGGCAATCCTCCCCTATTGTCTGAATTGTTTCCAAATAAATACGAAATACCTTAATAACGTCACTTCTAGGCCCAATAGTGACGTTATTGGGCCGAATAACGACAGTTCTACGCTTAATACCGCATAAATGCCGATTGGCTTCGGGATTCCGAATATCTTACGATGAATGCACCCGGGAATAAAAGAATCGTGCACGGTCGAAAGGGCCGCAATCGTGAATACATTTGAAGAGGTTTTGAACCAGTACGAACCGATGATATCCGCATCACTCCGCACACTCAATATTTATCGTGATCATGAAAATTTCAGACAAGCAGGAAGTGTCGCTTTATGGCAGGCTTGGACTCGTTTTGACACAGAGAAAGGAAATTTCACACCATTCGCCTACCGAAGCATTCGAGGCGCCATGTTGGATGAATTAAAAAAGGAAAACAAGTTCGCTGTGAACACAATCCAATTGGACAATGAAGTTCTAAAAGAGGTGCTTACAATCGCAGACCCCGTCGATTTCGAATGGTCTGACGTACTCGACGAAGCACTCGACCAACTGACACCAGCCGAACGTGAGCTCATTCACTGGTTATTTGTAGAAGGCTTGTCTTTGTCTGACTGCGTAAAAAAATCGTCCATTTCATTACACGGCATTAAAAAACGCCGGCAAAAAATGATGGCGAAATTAAGAGTCATTCTGGCGAACTAAATAGAGAGCCATCGCATCGCCTACGAGTTCAGATTTTCGAATGAACAAATAAAAGGATACCGACTACTAAAGTCGGTATCCCCTTTCTGCTTTTATACACTTGTATGTAAGTACCCGACACTACCGCTTTCTCTTCCGAGGATCCATATACGCATGAAAATAGTATTTTGCTGGGAGATCCAGGTTGTCCATGACGAACTCTATATTTGTGTAGATCACGCCATCTCTGTTTTCCATTCCTTCATATCTCGAGTCAACGACCGTGATCATTCCGTCGTCCCGCTCAAGAAGATTTTTCACAATCTTCATCGTATCCCTATTTTCATCCAACACAACATGATACATGATCATAGTCATCCCCCACTTCGCTAATCAACTTCAGTTTTAAGAGTATTCCATGAACTAAGTTTACCACGTCTTAGTCTGCCTGTGCACGACACAATTCAAAACGATTCTGAATAGTGTCAGAATTGCACCGTGCACAGGCATCGCAAAAAAAGTCCCCTTTTCACCCTTTTTCTTCTATATAAAGAATAAAGGGGATTTTCCAAATGACAACGTACCTATCCGAATACGCATACTTCACAGACAAAAACGAGTTAGACGCTGCGACCCGGCAGCATGTTCTTACCCACTGGAACGCCATGAACCCAACTGACCGGGCTGTTCTGGATATGATCCGTCGCTACTCAGTTAAATACGGGGCCGCCCACTTGAAACATGAAACCATCGAAAAGGCGATTCAAAAATCCAACGCAACCGTCCGACGTGCAATTCGCAAATTGGAAAAGCTCGAAATCATCGAACGCATTCACTATATTCGCCCAGTTATGAGCGGTCTCGGCGCGAACATTTACGTCATTCAACCTACTACTGACCAGTCGCATATGAACAGTCCGGAACCTACTGAAAAGCCAGCTGCGCCTAAGCTCCAACCAACCAAACCAGAAACCGAAGCTTTACTCTTTAAAGCGCTAAGTACTAAAGTTCTTAAAAGAACGTCTCCTGTCGAACTGTCGCCTACAACTCTTTTTGGGAAGATGAAATCTCTTCTTTCTTCAACGATCGGAGAATGTACATTGGCACGGAACGTTTACGGAGTGTACCGCACACAGTCCCTCCAAATGCTGAAATTTAGCATTCATGAAAATAAAAGAGATGTGCTGGAGCAAGTCGGTCTGCTTGCCCTCCGGATTACACTTCAAACAACCAAGAAGAAAACCATTCGGAATCTACCGGGTTATTACTCAGGTGTCCTGCGCGAACTGATTGACAAGGCGTTGTTTACAGACGCTTTTATGAACTACGACGTCAATGTGGAAGAAGCTTTTTCCCAAGCCTTTCCTACCCGCAAAACGAAAGCTAATTCCTTTATTTTAAATTAATTCAATCTTTATGTATCCTTTTTGCGCATTTTAGTCTATGTAGATAATGAATACCCGATTCCTCTATGCACAACCTATTGCCCAGCCGTGAATTGGTCACTCATGGCTAGGGCTTAGTCTAACTAAATTTAATTTGAACAGCTACCGGATGAACTTACTTAGAAACAAGGCACCACTCCGGATCAAATGAAGTTCCTGCAGCCACTTCATTTGGTTCACCTCTTTCTCAAAAGTTGAAAGAAGGACATACGTGGGTCTACAAAATCTATGCGAAATGAACGACCAACGTGCTTCCATTTCGATCGAAACATACCGTGAAAAAGTACAATCCGACCATGCATGACCTGACAATGCAAAATGCCCTGACCATCAGATACAAAATTACAAGAACGAGCAATGCAGATTGCCCCGTCTACACAGGGCACTTTGCCCCTAGCAATAACCAAAGAACTTAAGAGTATTAAGAAAAGACCTTGTCGAGCAGACCCTCGACGTTGGATTTTTCATCAATAAATTAAACCACTTTAGACAAAGCGAAGTATCACTGAAATACACCAACTAGTTCACCCCTTAGTTTTCTGACTAGTGTCTAAGTTGTTTAGTGCACAGGCACGGACTAAACCAATGGAATCAACAATATGTAAATATAATCCACAAAATGTTTAAATATACCTATCTTTATTTTATTATTGTGAGATACTAGTTGTTAGACTAGTTAAATAACGGTCTAAATACAAAGGAAATGTGGGGGATTTGAATGTTAGGGTTAAGTGAGAATGTTGTGTTACCGGAAGATTATCTAGACAGTATGGAGGTTCTTGAAGTCTTTATTTGTCCGGAAATGACCGATACAAGAATGTTAATTATGATTCATAAGATCAAAGAGGAACCTATTCAGCATGTTGTACGCGTGTATAAGTTGCTTTGGAAGAACCAACAGTTTAACATCGACTTCGAACTGGATGCCTTTCCATTCAAAAAGCGTCAAGATGCGCTTGCATTTGCAGATCGCCTATCCGGTCTAACCGCTTATCAGCTGTTAATGGCTCAAAATGAATTTGATATCACAACGGAAGATGGTCGTGCTCTCAAGTAGAGAAACGAAGGACCTATTGCTCGAACGCTGCACGTACGGAAGATGCGACAGACGACGAACTGAACGGCATTGTACATAGTACAAAAGACGAGCAAGCGAAGATGGATTGGATGCGAGTAATGACTTCTGGGTAAAAATCCAAGAGGATATCGATAAACCTGTATATAGTCGGTATCCTCTTTGTTTTTTATGCACTTGTATTGTCTGAATAGCTTCTATCACAGGTATCTGAAATTAAACAAATATCTCCAAATTCCATAAGCCACAACAATTCCAACAAAATCAATTCCTACATCATACAACCGTCCATTACGTCCGAAAAACAATTGGCAAACTTCAGTACTCAGGGCAAACAACGTACAAAGAATTACAGTAATCTTCACTTTCCGTACCCATTGAAATACCAATATCCAAAGGACTCCGAACGATACCATATGTCCAATCTTTTGAATCAGAAAAAATTTACTTAAACTAAAATCATGAATGATGAACATATCCGACAAAGACGGATTTTGAACAAACCTAAAACTCACAACCTGATCATATAAAAATGCATGTGCATTAGATGTAAAGGCTGCAATTACTATGAAAACAGTCCAGGCAATTGTTAAAACTGGTGCATGCAACTTAGACACCTACCTTTCAACACTTTCCAAAGTATCCTCCAATGGCATAATTCTTAGTCTTAAAACGTGGAATAGTAAAGGGGTGAAAGGTACCTGTGTCAGGTCCAATTATGACGATTCATGACTTCTGGATAAAAACCCAAGAGGACATCGACAAATTTCTATTGTAGTGTATTGTCTGAATAACTTCTTATAGGTACATGACACTAAAACTATGCAACGCTAGTGGGTACCTGAATTTTTTTGGTAAGTTTAAGTCTCATTCAACATTTTCAGAGTAGCAATCGAGTTGTGTAAGTCACTGAAGCCGGTTGATAAGTGTCTGGATATCAGTTTTGTTGTATAATCAAGATAAAGCAAGGTAATCTGCATAGAAAAAATCGGAGAAAATCAGTTTAAAGTAAGATCCCACAATGACGAACATTCTAGGAAGATTGAGGAGTACTTTTGAAAGTATCCATAACTACCCAAGATTCCCCTAGAGGAATCAGATATCGAGAAAAGGCTATGTGTAGAATCAGAATATTTAAAACAGATTATAAAAAAAGAAATTGAGCGGGGGTAGATTCACCTCTTCCTTCTTTACCGATTATTTTGAGAAGAATGTGTTGACACTAACGAGTAATTCTCTTAATAATTCCGATCAATATTATACTTTGTAGGTTATAATACGTATATATACCCGGTTTTCACAGTTGGACTGTAAGAACTTCTTTATAATCACATCCGTTTCATATTTCCAGCTTTTTATTACCTTGATTTTTTTCCCTTCAATTAGCTTTAATGTACATATAGAGTAAGTATCGAGCCATATGAATACATTTCATTAAGGGGGATTATATGAGATCCGTTGAAGAGATTGAAAAACTACTTGATCAACTTGAAGACTGTATCGCGGACGATTTAGAAGCCCAGGATTTAGACTTCAAAGAGTGGAATGAGCGCAGCTTTGATGACAACATCAAAAAAATCATTCAAATGTCTATTTGTATGGCGAACGGTGGCGGTGGACACGTCGTTTTCGGAGTCGCCGATAAGATTCAAAAGCGGAAAAATGCGATTCGAGGAGTTCCAAATAATTTAGATTTGTATTCACTCCACAAAAGAGTTTATGAACGAACTGACCCTCATCTATTACCTACACTCAAGGAAATAAAGGTTCCTGAAGGTACTGGTATATTACTTATCGTCAGCGTAACTGGGGAGATGGCGCCTCATACAACCACTGACGGATCGGCGACAATTCGGAAAGGTAAAGACTGCATTCCATTAACCGGTTCTTTGCGTAAAGAGATGGTGGGCCCTTCCATTGTGCTCGACGTTACATCTGAGATTGTTCCGGAAGATTGGACTACAGTTGTTTCAGCAGCTGCAATGGAAAAAGTTAGAGAGAAAATGACTGAAGTAAATGCGCCGGGAGATTTATCGACACTAAATGATTTTGATTTATTAACTTCAATCGGTGCACTTAACGGAAACCACTTCACAAAAGGCGGGTTGTTGATTTTCGGAAAAGGTCCTGCGATTCAAAGATTGATTCCACAATATCGTTGGGCATATAGAAAGATGTTAAGTGATACAGAATACGTTGTTCGAGATGACGGATATCAGCCAATCCCGATTGCACTTTATGAATTAGAACGCTATCTAGCCACAGATAACCCTCTAATAACAGTAGAATCGGGCTTATTTCATCATGAATTTAGTACCTATCCTAAAATCGCTATTAGGGAAGCGTTAATGAATGCTTTTACGCATCGGGATTACCGGATTTCCGGAACAGTGATGCTCAAACAATATAAGGACAAGCTCATCTTAACGAATCCAGGAAACTTTATAGGCGGGATAAATGCTGAAAACATTCTCCATCACCCTTCTTTTCCACGAAATCATCATTTGATGGAATTACTTGATCGTTTACATCTTGTAAATCGTTCAAATATGGGGGTGCCACGTATATATCGCTCCCTCTTGGTAGAAGGGAAAGAACCACCTAGCTATAGAGAAGTTGGAAATAGTATTGAATTAAACCTAATTGCCTCTTCTTTATTCCCTAACTTCAAAAAGCTGATTGCGGACTTGTCAAATCAAGGTATATCTTTAGATGTTGATGATTTATTAATTCTCCAATATCTACTGAGACATGAACAAATAGATACTCTAATTGCTGCACATGTTGCCCAAAGAGGCCAAGATCAAGCAAAGGAACTACTTAGCAAACTTACAAATGATTTACGATTGCTTGAAGCGGTTGGGAGGGGTAAAGGTCGATATTACACACTTGCAAAGGCTACGTCTGACATTTTAAAGGATAAAATGAGCTATGAACGACAAGTAAACCTAGATGATGAAGCTGTTAAAATGAGAATCTTAACCTTATTGAAAGATGACGACCTTACTAACCAGGATATCCGTAATATGACTGGTTGGGACCGAAAAAAAGTTTATAACATCGTTAAACAACTTGAATCATCCGGAGTTAGAATGACTGGAATGGGACGGGCCGCAAAATATACTTTAGCACCTAATAAAAAGGACGGAACGTAGATCCCTTCAGGCTATTTAACTTTGAATACTTTCTTTTAATAATTCGTTTTGGAATCAAATTTAAACCCCTTATTTCATCAAACCTTGACCCATTAGACTAAAAAGGCAATGACTGGACCATTGGGGACCATTAATGGTCCTTTAATGGTCCTATTTTACGAATGGGACCCTTGGATCATTGGTTTAACAACCTTCCCTCTATTGGACTAATAGACAATGATTGGACCATTAATTGGCCATTGATGATTTTCTTCAATCTAATACCCTACAAATTCTTAATTACCATCCTTTCACATTGGACCAGATTGACAATTACTGGACTATTCATAAGTACTTTTTACACAGGTGTACGAGTTGCTGGCATCGGATGTAAAGGACTGATTGTTTGGATAAATAACAAAGGATACCAAAACAGAAAATCCCCCTTACCCTATTATTTTGATAGGTACCTGTGTCAGGTCCAATTATGACTATTCATGACTTTTGGATAAAAACTCAAGAGGACATCGACAAATATCTATCTAGTCGGTGTCCTCTTTCAATTTTTATGCAATTGTAGTGTATTGTCTGAATAGTGTCTAGGTACCTGAAATTTCCCGCACTGGTACCTGAAATTTGCACAGGCAAGAAATAAAAGTTCCAAAATAATTTTAAGGCAGCATTTATCAACCCAAAATCAACTTTTGAACTTCACTTTTCCAATGTATAGGGAGTTTACGAGGAGTCAAAATCCATTTTTCAGTTTTCACTTTTTCTTCCATACGATTGAACCTATATCACTTCTTGAGTATGATTAAGTCAATTAAAACGGAAAGGGGGCACAAGATTGGCTTCGTATATTATGAGTGTTGGACTCCAAGGAATGAAAGGCCATATCGTTCGAGTGGAGGCAAGTGTTAGGAATGAGAAAGAACAATGTGTCATTATCGGATTACCTGACGCGTCAATCAAAGAATCAAAGGAACGTGTCCTAAGTTGTTTGCATGCACTCAATCTAGACATTGAAATGAAAAAGATCACGATTCACCTGTCACCTGCTGACGTTAGAAAAAGTGGGACTGGCTTTGATTGTGCGATGCTTCTTGCGGTTATGCAAGAAGTACTTAAAACACCCCTATCAATTGATGACTCGACCTGTGTGTTATCTGCATTATCGCTCAACGGAGAACTTATGCAGTTTCACGGGATGATCCCCGCCATTCAACAAGCCATCCTTCTTGGTTTCAAGCGGATCATCTTGCCGCCAATCGATGTTCGTTTTTTAAGCAAAGTCGCAGACGTGGAACTCATCCCCCTTCCTTCCATCCAAGCCCTTGTTTCCTATTTGCGTGGTCAACCCTCTTTCACCTTTGATCAACCCCCACAACTATTGGCTGAGGAACATGAATCGTCCAATACCGTTCAATCCATAACAGACATTTCCTCCATCCGTGGTCACAAAAAAGCAAAACGGGCTATGGAAATTTCAGCTGCAGGCGGACACCATATTTTATTATCCGGTCCACCGGGATGTGGAAAAAGTATGTTAGCGGATGCATTTCACACGATTCTTCCCGACTTGTCCCATGAAGCCATGCTTGAACTTTACGGTATTTATCATTTGGCGCGCGAAAACCGCGGATTTTCCAGTCGACCTCCTTACCGAAACCCCCATCACTCGGCTTCATCTATCTCCTTAATCGGCGGAGGTACGTTTCCGAAACCTGGAGAAATTTCATTGGCCCATAATGGAGTCCTCTTCTTGGATGAGCTAGGTGAATTCTCGAGAAAAACGCTCGATATGCTAAGGCAACCACTTGAAAGCGGTGAAGTTACAATCAGCCGCGTAAAACAAACGGTTACTTATCCGTCAACATTCATATTAATTGCCGCCACAAATCCATGTCCTTGCGGCTATTTTGGTTCCAATGAACGGTATTGCACATGCACCCCAAAACAGGTATCCACCTACCAACTAAAAGCCTCCGGACCGCTGCTTGACCGACTCGACTTTGTCTTAAGTTTAGAAAACGTTGGTTTACGAAAAGATGAAACGTCCGAAACATCGGCCCGCATAAAAGATCGAACGACTTCCGCGAGAGTCATACAACGAAACCGCTATGGCAGTAGTGAACTGAACGGCTCTATCACTTTTCAAAAATTAATTGAAACATGTCAGCTTTCAAACGAACAAACGAAACTGATCGAACAAACTTGCTTTGAACAGAAATGGAGCAATCGAACACAAGCAAAACTCATTCGAATCGCTCGAACAATAGCGGACTTAGATGGTGAGCAGGCAATCACTGATTCTGCGTTGCAAGAAGCAATCGACTGGAAACGGCTCCCCTCCTTGCAACCTCCATCTACAAGTAAAGGAGGGCTTTAATTTGCCAAGACGCAAACGAAATTGGCATCCGAATGGGTATTTTCATGTCATTATGCGAGGGAACAACAGGGAAAGTATTTTTCAATCGAAAGAAGACGTCATGGAGCTAATGCGCACGTTGGAATACTGTGCAGAAAAATATCGTTTCAAGTTGCTCGCCTACTGCATCATGTCCAACCATTACCATTTACTTATCCAATCCGAATACGTAGACCTTGCAAAAGTCATGGCGCGCATTAATCGCAGATACAGTGATTATTATGCAAAACGGTATTCGCATATCGGTCGTATTTACGAAAAGAGATACTTTTCTAAAGAAGCCGATGGGCCACAAGCAATTCTCGCCATTAGCAGCTACATCCATCGCAATCCGATCGACACGAACATTCCGATGGTCAAAAAACTTGAGGATTATCCATACAGTTCCTATATCTATTATGCGAATGAAAACCAAGTCCCTCCGAGCTTTTTAAGAACGGACATCGTGGCTAATTTCCTCCCACATCCATTTGTTAAAACGAACCTGGCGTATTGCCAGTATTGTTTGACGTATAAGCAGATTGCGGAGGAGGATAAACAGTAAGGGGTGTGGGTGTGCTTGAAAAGTATCTGAAATTTAATCACGAAGTCTTGTGTCTTTTTTTGGGGGGGCTTGACTACTGGCAGCAATCCCTATTGAAAAAATATGTTATAATCAACAGACAGGATGGAGGAATGCATCGTGGAAAAAGCTTTAGAACTAATCTTAGCCAAAATAGAAAGTGTCGAAGCTAAAATAGAAAGTGTCGAAGCTAAAATGGAAAGTGTTGAAGCTAAAATAGACAATGTCGATAGAAATCAAATTGAAATGAACAAGACTCTGAACAATAAAATAGATGATTTAGAAAAAAACCTAAACAGTAGGATGGACACCCTAGACGGGAATATAAGTGGTTTGAAAAATTCTTTGGTCGAAGGCCTGGAACCTTATTTCAGTAATGTCGAAAAACAAATCGATGAAAACAACTCCAAATTATCCTCAGATGTAGCAAAACAGAAAAACATTATTGGGATTCTTTCATCAAGAAGCATCCAACACGAAGCGGATATAAAAGCCCTGAATGAAATAGTTCGGAATCAATAATTTTGAAAGGTACCTGTGTCAGGTCCAATTATGACTATTCATGACTTATGAATAAAAACCCAAGAGGATATCGACAAATTCCTATATAGTCGGTTTCCTCTTTCATTTTTTATGCAATTGTATTATCTGAATAGTGTCTAGGTACCTGAAGTTTATATGGTAAATAGTCTGTCATTTGCTGGTACATTTGTTGTCGCTGACTGGTAAAAAAGATGGCAGTAATCATTTACAGTATAGCCGCTTCTTGATAGAATGATAACAACAGAACCCACCACGCCTCTTAACAATGCGGACCAAGGTGGGTCATTTTTTTGAAAGGTACCTGTGTCAGGTCCAATTATGAATATTCATGAATTATGGATAAAAAACCAAGAGGACATCGACAAATGTCTATATAGTCGGTGTCCCCTTTCAGTTTTTATGCAATTGTTGTGTATTGTCTGAATAGTGTCTAGCACAGGTACCTGAAATTTCGGAGAAAATGTAGCAATTGTCTCACCCATAACAAAAGTGCACTTCACAAATAAAGAGAAGAAAATTTAAAAAATTTAAACTCCTATTTTGGCGGAGAGTTTTCTCTTTTGTTTTTGCATTGTATTATTTTTCAATAATTAATATTATTTGTAAGCTATGCAACGCTAGTGGGTACCTGAAATTTAAGTGCCAACCCAATGCACTTGTTTGGATAAATTTATGGTTTATATTCTTTTCCACTTTCTATGTATTGAGCCACAAATTTAAAGGCCGCTTCTAATGTCCGAATATCGTAATTTGCTTTTCTGTGTCTTCTCTCACCCGGTATGTAATGGTGGTGATGCGGCTCTGTTACTACTATATATTCTTCAGGTGTGTTGGGAGCATCATGGGGTTCATTCTCCCAAGCGGAAATATGGGAGAACATGATACCTTCTTTGGGAATGATTCTCTTCCACTGATAATGATACTCCCTGACATGCCCATTCCCATCGTACTTCTCTGTGGCATGTAGACCTGTGATTCCATGTAAAGGATGCTCTTTAAATGGAAACAAGACATCTAGTTTTCTCTTCGTCAGTTTAAAGGATCCATAAATAGAGTTGAGTTCCTGGAGGTTCTGGTATGACTCCAAGATGTATTCATAGTTTTCCAAGATGTCGTCTATGTCTGCGGGAAGAAGGATAGGACTGATTGGTTCAAGCCGTCTAGACAAATTCCGAACCTTCAATCAGCTCTTCAAGTAATTCTTCTTGTTCCTCTTCTAAATCTTCCCATTTACGGAAATCAGAAGGATCATCCACAGCATCAATATTATTTATCTTATTTTTGGCCATTGCTTCCCAAAGGGTCTTCGCTTTATATTCTTTTTGTAATTCAATTATCTCATCACGTACTTCTTTCAAGCGAACTTCCGGCGTTTGATTTCGAAGTTTCTTCTCTTGTGCCAACATCTGCATACGGATGGCATATACCGGATCACGCCAAAGTTCTACAGCATGTTTAGGGATCTTATGATGGGAAGTCGTATCAACCACTTCTAATCCTTGCTTCATATACTTATTTAATGTCACATTGGAAACTCCGAGAGATTCTGCAGCCATCTTTGGTGTAACAAGGTACTCTTCCCGGTATTCAAAGTACATCCCTTCTCCACCCATGCGGTAATGCCATCGTTCCACATCCACTTTTATTTTGCCAAAATCAAAATCAGATACAGGCAATTTAATTTGTTGGATGAATTCCAACGTATTTAACATATGAGTCATATTCTTCTGAGAACGAAGATAAGTTTCATTAAAATCAAACTCGTTGGATTCAAAAGTAATTCCCTTTAGACGATCCTTAAAAGCACTCAACATGAAATGAACTACTCGATCGAATACGTAAAGAGTCTCCTTCCCGATTTTAGGCAAACTTTTGGTTTGGTATGCTTCTTGAATATCATCTTTTGTTTCTTCAAGTATAGCTAGGCTCATTGTTTTCACCTCTCCCTACCTCCATTTTACCGCGTGGTTTATGATATGTCAATATCGGTAATTAGTGATACATCATTATCAATAACAGTGTATTCAACATTTTATTTTTTATACTCAAGAAACACATCCATCAGATGCCTTTAGTGAAGTCTGCCTGTGCACGACACAATTCAAAACAATTCCGAATAGTGTCAGAGTTGCACCGTGCACAGGCATCGCTTTTACTGTAAAGTAAAAGGCGGATCACCCATTCCTTATCTAAATCGCTCATTATGTCGTTAGGAATATCTTTCACTATGGATAATAGTATTCCCTTATTTAGCTTTTCTAACCTTTTCATAGCCAATTCCAGTTCCCTTGGCATATGCCTGTGAAGAAAAGCCAACAACTCAAAATGTTTCGGTCTTTTTCTATCAGGTAATCCAATGCTTGGCTTTCCTCGGTTGCAAAAGCCTGCCAACATCTTATCATCTATTAGCATCTTTTGCTTTTTTTCTGTGACTTCATTAAAACCAAGAGAAGAACCATTATCATAAATGGGTGCCACTCGTATTCCATTAGGTCCACTAAGGACACCCCAATTATCACAGTGTCGATCGTTGTTGGCGATTAACGCATCAAAAACGGGTATAGCTACAAACTCCTTCTCCAAATTATATGCTGTAAGGAGTTCTATGATGTTAGGCAATTCGTAATATGTCATTGAATATCGGTTAAAGTCCTCATTGAAAGGTACCTGTGCCAGGTCCAATTATGAATATTCATGACTTATGGATAAAAACCCAAGAGGACATCGACAATTTCCTATATAGTCGGTGTCCTCTTTTAATTTTTATGCAATTGTAGTGTATTGTCTGAATAGTGTCTGGCACAGGTACCTGAAATTAAATCACGACAGTATTCAGACCCTTGGGTCTGTAAGTGCCAATTGGAACAGAGTAACGATTCGATTTGAAGATTATTGTATTGTCCTTGTTAACAACTCTTGTTATACTAGATGCATTGGTACTCTCTTTCGAGAGTAGATAGGAG
>NZ_JBTLRN010000041.1:0-16476 GCF_054482775.1 Sporosarcina sp. CAU 1771
ATCCAACGATGACCGCGTAGCGTATCCAACTCTGTTTGAATATTCACATAACAATAAAACGAGGTTAACCAACGTGTCGAAAAATATTTTTCCGACACCCTACAACGGCTTAAACCGTTGATATATCAATGTTTATAGAGGGAGGTCATTTAATGGCGAATAAAAATGCTGAAAATAGAAAAGAACAAATTTTGAAAGCAACATTTCAAGCCGTTGTAGAAAAGGGCTTTGATGCGGTGACGTTACAAGATATTTCCGACAATGCAGGTGTAAGTAAAGGAGTAACCAATTATTACTTCGAAAACAAAGACGATGTATTTTATCAATTACTTGAATGGACAATAGATAAAATTTATCAAAACGAACGCTTGGCTATTAATAAAGAGACTACTGCTATGGATAAATTAAGAGCCTATGTTTTTGCAGCCATCTCCAAGCCTTCAACAAACAGACGATTTTATAAAGTTTATCTTGATTTTCTTGCCCAAGCCGGACATAAACCCCAGTACCGAAAAGTAAATGATAAATTTTATGAAAATTGCTGGGGCATTGGAAGAGAGATTGTTACCCTTGGAATCCAAGAAGGCATATTTTACTCAACAGACATTGACAAAGCAGCAATCACTATAAGGGCACTAATTGACGGCTGTCTCATTCAATGGCTAATGGGAGACCAAGATGAACTACATGATTTTTATAGACAAACATGTTTCGAAGGCATCGTAAGTTCGTTAACAAATAAACAAATACAAGTAGCCTCGGATAAAAAGTAACCCTTTAAGTAGAATGAATACTACCAAAGCTTTTAAAACTATTCGGTATTAAGTTAAAAATTCTCCATGCTGAGATTACTAGTATCTTACTGGAAAAGCATTCTGTACTTAAAGAACATTTTTATTGGTTTAAATGCGCGTTGACTACTATTGAACGAATAATGATAAAAACAGATGATCCATTGCAATGATTGCTCTCCATTAAGAAGATGGCAAGCCAGGAAGTGTATGAATGTATTTACGTAAACCCGAAAAGGTTTTACTCTCTTTCATACAGTCATTCTATATGAAGAAACTAAAAAACCTTTTCAAAAAAACTTAAATTGTTACTTAGGTGGGTGCTTGTTTATGCAATTCATTAATTTCTGAATAGAATATAACAAAGCACTAAAGGGGGTTTTGTTATGTTCGATCGAAGAAGAAGGGCTCGCTTTTGTATTTTCCCCGGCTATAATTGGTGCGGACCCGGTTGCAGTGGACCTGAAGCTCCTATCAATGATGTAGATGCTGCTTGTAAGGCACATGATATATGTTATCAGAGAGGTAGAAGAGCGTGCGAATGTGATTATGAATTTATGGAACGCCTTCGTTGTAATATAAATTCACATACACAAGAAGGTAGACATGCCCGCCTACTATATGAGAATACAGACATCTGTTACTTGTAGGTTTTTCAATTAAATAATTTTCAGTCACAAAACCGCTTCCCAATCTAATTTGGGAAGCGGTTTTACTTTATCGAATATTCATGTCGTTAGGAGCTGAATTGTTACGCTCTTGACGATCTAAAGTAGCAATTCGGTTCATATCTTCGGAACTTAAGTTGAAATTAAGTTTCCTAGAGCGTCATCGATGGACCATATCTTTCAAGATACTTTTCTTTTTCTTTGTAATCGGGCATTATACTTCCCAAGCGTCTCCAAAACGAACGATCATGGTTCATATGCAGTAAATGACAGAGTTCATGAATGACAACATAATCGATCACTTCAATCGGTGCCATCGCTAATCGATAGTTAAATGTCACCTTTTTATTTGTGTTACAAGTTCCCCACTTGCCTTTCGACTCTACGATTTCAATAACTTTTGGCTTTACCTTTAACTGCGCCTGATAAATTTTTACACGTTCTTCTATAATTATTTTGCATCGGGCAAAATAGAATTTCTTAAGATTACTTTTAAGTGTTTCTTCATCCAAATTATCAGTTTCTATCAATTCACTTAGTGGATACTCTTTACCTAGATAAGGGAATACTCCTTCTGAGTAATACTCTTTCGCATCATAAATTGCTTGCGCTGTTTTAATCTCATTTAACTTTTCTACGATTGCTTTCCCGTGACTGATAATTGCATTTTTAATCACTTCTTCACTCGTGTTTTTAGGTGCTTTAAGAGTTACAAATCCAAACCCATCTATATGAATCGAAAGCTTTTTGGCATTTCCATACTGGACAATAAATTCGATTGTTTCCTTTTCATAGTTCACTTTCATAATATCCCTCATCTGCGCATTTACTTTTCGTTCGCCTCTGTAAGTTTATCACATTTCTACAATTCACTTTAGATACTGTAAATTACTCCAATCCTTTTCTGATCCTTGGTGCCAAGAAGAGGTATACTATACCGCTTATTAGTAAAACAATTCCGGAGTACATAAGGATTTGACCCCAAGTTCCGTTCTGAGATAAAATAACATCGTTTCCCTTATAAGCCCAATAGAAGGGATTCCAATAAAAGAACTTTTGCCACTTATCCCCTAACATTTCAATCGCTAAAACACCTGCAATTAAAGGTAAGAATAATATTTTTATACCGCTCGCTGCACCCATGATATCCTTGTTCGTTAGACCTTGTATGAAGCCAATCACTATACTTAGTAAGCTAGTTACGATTAATACTAATAAAAGTTGTAATATGTTTATGTTCCCGAAGCCAGTAATCAATATTAAGGCGATTGAACCAAAGACTGATAGAAGGACCCCCATTACACTTTTACCAAGTACGAAAGTCAGCCTGCCTGCCGGCGTTAAGTTGATCGCCCTCAATGTATTATCTACTTTTTCCTCAACTATATTTAAAGCAATCAGCATTCCGCCAAGTATAGAAATAAAGAGTATAGCGACATTAACTAACGTTTTCTTAAGAGGTGGAACAGTTCTTTCAAACTCGATTAGTTCGCTATTTGTATCTGATATACTTATATCCAACTCATAAAAACTATTTAATAATTTTGCATATTCAACTATGCCCTCAGGTTCATCTCCCTGCGTCATTATATAATATCCATCGTTCTCAGGTAGGATACCAATCATAGCGTCTCTTTGCTCGACTCTTTTCTTTACTGCCTCAACATTTGCAAAGAGCTCTACCTTTGCGAATTGCTCAAAATACTCTACTTGATTCTTGTTATCTCCTTTTATTAAAGCAAGATTCACTGTCGTGTCATTTATCCCTGGTGAGAATAAATTTATCGCTACTGCAAAAAGTATTGGTACTGCTAATATATACAAGGAGATAAAATCTTTTGTATTTACTTTTAAATCTCTTTTAAAAATCGTCCATATTTTGCGTATCATAGTATCCCTCCTTACCCTAAAAGCGTTTTTTTGTATCTACTATTTGAAATTGCAAATAAAATCATGCCTGCCAGTAAAAACCCTCCAGATACGGTTAAAATATAGACCCAATCCCCATTTCCAAGGAGTACAGATTTAAAACCTTCTAACATGGGATAGGTAGGGATTAGTTTTACAAACCCTGGATTCCAACTCGGTAGAAAATAAGCGATATTGGGCAAAATCATTAAGATCATGAATGCATAGATTGCTCCAAAGGCTTGCATAATATCGTTATAAAAACTTGCGATTAAAAGCCCCAGTGAGGATGAAAAGAAAGCTGTCGTTACTAATAGGGCTACTAATAGTAGATAGTCAGGCTTTGTTCCCATAATCGGAAGTAGAACTAAAAAGCTTGATACAATCGTCGTGACCATAATTACACCAATTTTACTCATAAGATAGTGCCAAACTGGAGACGGTGTCAGTGCATATGCTTTTATTACACCTTCTTTTCTATCCAAGAAGATGTACGCGGCTATAATGAATAGCCCCATAAGTGCCCCGTTAAAGACTAGAACCGAGGGCAACATGTTCTCCTTATCCGATAGCGTTTCGTGATTTGTAGCTAAAGGCCTTACATCTTGATTGGCCATGGTCATTTCTAGGTTTTCACTGGACTCTACATGAAGTATCTTCAATAGATTTTTATATTTATCTGATTCATATCCTTGTAAATAATATTCATAATTTAGATTGAAATCACTATCCATCTTAATGACCGCAGCTACTTTTCTTTCTTTATCCGCCATATAGATGACATCTTCTCGGCTATTTAAGATATAGATTTCTTTATCTTCCGTTGTATATAGAGATGCATCTTTTTCTTTCTTGTCTATCTTTATCTTTACAGACTCCACTTTGCCATCTAAATCTTCTTTCACTATTTCTTGTAAAAATAGTTCACTAGCTTCACTTGGCATATCTAGGTGAATATACTCCGTCCCTTTACTAGTGAAATTATCAGGGACGAAAAATAAAAATACAGCTAATATTAGGACTGCCATAGCTAATTCTATATAAAAGTAAAATCCTCTGGACGCTATTTTCAACTCTTTTACAAAGCTAGAAAAGAGTTTCATTTTAAACAAGCCCCCTTCCTGTAACCTTTATAAAGATTTCTTCAAGTGTCGCCTCTTTTGAATGCATTGTTTGGATGTCATGGTTTTCAATAATACTTTGAAGTAATTTTTTATCTTCCGGAAGTACAGTTGATAAAGTCTGTTTTACTACTTCACCTTTTTCTATATATTCCACATCAACAAGCTTTTCACCATATTGAAGCTTTAAATTCTTAGGAGAATCAATTAATTTTATTTCCCCGTCTACTATAAAAGCAACTCTGTCACATAGTTCTTCTGCTATAAACATGTTGTGAGTCGTTAAAAATATCGTAACGCCTTCATCGTTTTTTTCTTTTATAATGTTTTTTATATCCGAAGCAATAGATGGGTCCAGTCCTGTAGTAGGTTCATCTAAAAACCAAAGTTCAGGATTATTAATCATCGATCTTGCGAAGGTCAGTCTATGCTTCATTCCTTTTGAAAATTCTCCAGCTTTTATATTTTCTTTACCTTCTAATCCTACAAGTTTTAATAAGACGTGAGGATCTATCGTCGGGACATCAAATAACCTTCTGTAAAACTCTAAATTTTCTTTTGCAGTTAGTTTACTGTATACATTTGATTGTTCAAAACTCATTCCTATCTTATTAAATCTATCCTTGGACATTTTCCTTATATCATATCCTGCAACGGATACTTCTCCTTTTTGAAGTTGTAAAAGACCTGTAAGGATATTCTGAGCAGTTGATTTACCTGCACCAGATGGCCCTAAAAATCCAAATACTTCTCCTTCTTTTACTTCAAAACTAACGTCTTTCACTTGGTATTTCTCATCCTTGTTATACGAGTGATACAAATTCTTAACCGAAATCATACGTAAACCCCCTTTTTTAATGAAAAGTTGTTTTCTTATAACTTTATTTATAGAAACACACCTTTAGCATGTCAATGTACGAATAGATTTCTTTTTCAATTCCTTTAAAGTCGAACTCCATATTTCCGTTTTCGATACTACTTCTTATTTCCTCACCACACTTCTCAATCGTCCATCTGATTATGTCTAACGCTTTCTTTGTATCTACATCTTCTTTAAATAAAGAATAATCAATATTACGGGTATAGATCTCATTATAGATTTTCAATGAAAAGTCGGGATTTATACACATTATCTCCTCAGCTGTTTTATCCTTAAATACCATAAGTGAAAATTCAGATAGATAAGGGTATTTCTGTAATATCTTAAACTTAATCATTGACACTTCTTTCAAACGTACGAATATATCCTTTTGATCCCAATTCATTTCATTAATGATGCCTTCTGTTATTACTTTAATGGAAAAATACTCGAGATACTTATACAGTTTCTCTTTATTCCCAAAGTAATGAAATAAAAGACCTTTAGAAATTCCTGCATCTTCTACAATTGTATTTGTTGACGCTTTTTGAAATGAATTTGTGCAAAATTCTTTCATTGCACTATTTATTATCCGATCTCTCTTTTCTATTTCTACATTTAGTATTAAATTTTCCAACATGTTCACCTTTCTTCAAAAACATTCATTGACTACAACGGTCAATCTAATTGTTGCACGTCTTGGCCCTCTCGGTCAACAGTTTTCTGAATAATTAATTCAATTAAAAAAAGTAAAGCATATGGAGCAATAATCTCCATCTGCTTTACTTTTGCTCTACTCATTTGGGCTTACTTTAAGATAAGCGGACCTAATCGAATCTCTCTCTTTATACCAATAATGAAATGGAGTCTTCGAATACTTTATCTGACTTTGCTTTCATTTCGTACATCGATTTATCTGCTAGTTGAACCAATTCTTCAAAGTTATCTCCATCATCTGGATAAATAGATATACCAATTGAAGCATCGATTGCCTCGAATATGCCAACACTCAATTGTGACAAATCCCTCTTTAACTTTTGAACATACTCTAACTGAAAGTCCTTAC
The DNA here is from genome assembly GCF_054482775.1 of Sporosarcina sp. CAU 1771. Lineage (NCBI taxonomy): Bacteria > Bacillati > Bacillota > Bacilli > Caryophanales > Caryophanaceae > Sporosarcina > Sporosarcina sp. CAU 1771. Next base: position 6,414 of record NZ_JBTLRN010000041.1, read on the forward strand.
TTATATTTGGGGCGATATGTACAAATTCATCGCCTCCCCAACGTATGATAAGGTCTTCCTTATTCGCATTCTGTCGTATAATATCGGCTATGTATTTTAGCAACTCATCTCCTTTTTGGTGGCCAAATTGATCATTAACGTTCTTGAATTCATCAAGATCTATAAGAACAATTGCAAGTTTCTGACATTGCTTGTCACAATTCAGTGCCAGCTTTTTAAATACTTTATCCACTGTGCGTCGATTATATGTATTTGTTAACGGATCTTTCTCGGCATAAAATTTTGCTAAATCATATTGCCTTCCACCAAACCAAGCAACCGATAAAAAGATTACGGTTAGAATAAAAAAACTCGGTTCAAAACGATAGCCTAAATATTGATGGTAGTATAAATAGCGAAGTAAGTTGAATCCGATTACTATTCCAACAGCAATAAATCTACCTTGATAACCCATAATTCGCTCCCCAAATCTATTTTAATATACACACATTATATACCGAGACTAGTTAAAAAGACAGAACTAGGCTAATAGTTGTATTATCTAAATATAGCATATAGGTCTTACTTTTCTAAATTAAGCAACGTACCCTCGGTTAATATGTCTTTAAATGTTCCTGTTCCGTAAATAAGACGTGTTCCGCTTACTTCCGATTGAATCCATTTATCTGCAATACTACCTTCGGAAAACTCAAGGTATATTGGAATGTGGGGTAATTGATTGGATAATTCGATGCCTGCCAACAAATCCAAATTGTCTTCATGTAAGCAAACATAAATATGAGTCATTGGAAGATCTTGTTCTATTATGAGGGACTCCAATCGATCTACTTCAACATCAAAAGAACGTAAGGTGATATTTTCCTCTTTATTAACTCCCCCGTAATTCCGCTCCCAATTCTGCTTGATTTTAGACATGTTTTTATCGACAGCTGTAATCTGCAGTGCGTTCTTTTCTATCTGCCTACTTTGAGAAGCTGCTTTCAAAGCTATATGTTGCCCCAACGGTCCAAAGCCGATGATAAATATATGGATAGGCTCCTCTTCTTTATAAGACGAGTAGATTGGATATTTTTTAAATAAAGCGTCTACAAATATTTCGTACAAATTTATTAGTTGGACTTGAAAATGTCGATCTTGCTCCATAATTGTACCTTCTAAATCTAAGAATAACTTTCTAGAAGTCACTTCTTGAAGATGAACATATACCGTAAGTCCGAGATTCTTTTTTGAATGCTCCTTAAAGTAATACTGAATATCCATGAGTACATTTAAATTATCAACATCTTCTTCATGAAGTAACACAACGGCTTTGGCCCTCGGCAATCTACATTTCGTATAGATGTTTTCCCCTTTGTCACGGGGATGTAGAACGACAACTTTAAGTCTTTCTAAATAATCGATGGCTTCATTTGTCATACCATCTGCCACTAAAATCACACGCTTCTTATTTTTTCGTAAATCTTCAATGAAAGCAACACTGTTTTCGTTATATCCAAAAACAACATAATGATTCCCCATAACTTGATAAAAAACCAATAGAATAGAAGTCTCAAGCAGTCGATACATTGCGATAAACAGAGTTGAGATCGTATACGACGCGGCTGACCAGCGTGCAATTTCTACAATAAACGGATAGTGAAGTAAACTCGAACCATCTTCGGTAAATACATCTGTCACAACAAGTAAAAAGAGTTGAAATGTAAAATAAAGCGCATTTAATATGGAATGTGACTCAACTGAATAATGATAAAAACTATAAAAACCAGTAATAAGTGCTAGTAGAAACAAAAATATATGTACTGCATACTTCCGTGTGTATAAAATCACTACTGGGAACACTAAAACATAAACAGCCAATACGATTAGGATAGCTGCGTCAATCGTCGCTTCGTTGCTCACCTTCCAGCCAAAAAGCAGCGCAGCCAGTCCGATTGCTATGTAATAATGTGCTATCAGTCTTCTATTTTGGACAAATTGCTCAAGCATCAGCTCATTCCCCCACTTCAAAATCTACTAATCTTAGTTTAGCATAGATGCATGTCAGTGAGATTTCATCTAGGAGAATACTTAAGTATCTTTCAAATTCATTCTTACCACATCAAAATCAAACCACCAATAGCATTCACTACTGTTTTTCTTAATGAATCAAAAATTTTGTTCGTATTCAATTTATTAATGCCTAGTTCATTATTTTTCTATATAAAAAGACTGAATGAAGAGTTGAGTGCTACTCAACTTTTCATTCAGTCCGCTAACAACTATGTCTTACGAATTTTAGACTAAGTTCATTTTATCTAACACCAGCGAATTCTTCTTTTCGGGGTCCACTCACTCTTGAAAATGGTCTTCCGCCTGTAGCTACTGCTAATGCCACTACAATTTCATCCTTAACAGGTGATCCAGGCACTGTAACTTCCATCGAATCCGCATGAGTCACGACCCACTCAGAATTTTTATAAAATAGTGGTACATCAATTGTAGTTCCAGGTATACCCATCTTTGCAGTACATGGCATTACTGCTTTTGCATTTTCTTTTCCTCCGATAAATTGTCTAAGCAAGCCAAATTTAGGATGAATAATGGCATGTCCTTGTTCTAAATCACCATCTAATCCGACTATGACTGCCTTCCCATAACTATCAATTCTTTCATGAGCATCGTCTTCATTAACACCGAGTGCTTTTAGCGCTTCATGAATCAATAGTTCTCCAAGTTCTTCTCCAATATCATAAAATGCTGATAAATCTTCTTGGTAAACATTTGTATATGGATTCTTAATTACTGCTACCGTAGTTGCTTTCTTAAGTGGTTCTTCTAATTCCTTACCGTACGCATTTCTAGTTTCCTCTACAATCGTATATATTTTTCTAATCTCCATTTGCTATTCCTCCTATGTTATCCGTATATATTTACAGGGTAGTAATAGAACACGAAAGTGAAAGTAACGACTAGAAAACCCCCTACAATCATAGCCATCGCAAATTTTTTCGTTCGTTTTATTTCTACCATACTGTACAAGTTTGCTGGTGCAATTAATATTTTCTTCAAATACTCTTTTTCAATTTCGGTAACCTTGCTATTTTTAGATCCTAAATAGACACCTAATGCGGAGAGCACCACTCCGATTAATACAGGTTCTAGATAGACTGGTAAGCTATACAGGAATGTGTTTATTAATTGCCCCACGACAATACCTATTAGGCCAAATAACATTCCCATGAACGCTGCTTTCTCTGTAATTTTTTTAGAATGAATACTCGCGAATGCCACAATCCCCCAAGATGCTGCAAAAACTGTTGCTGCAAAGAATCCTATCCACATAACTGCTGGTGGAGGATAGATCGTAACGATTAAAATAACAACACTTGCGATCAACATTGCTATTCTAGATGTTTTTAATGATGACGTTGTATTTTTATTTCCTATCTTCAAATCATTTGCCAAACTGTTTCCTATAAGTTGTAAAAATGTCGAAGCTGAAGATAAACCAGCCGCCATTATTCCACTTATTACCATTACTCCTATCCAATTAGGTAATACATTCTCCGCCGCCCAAATAAACACCATCTCGGAAGGATTGATAGAAGGATTAATTAAATTCACCGTCGCCATTGTAATGTGAAGTAGTATATAAATTGACAAGATTGAAATCGTTGCAACAGCTGCAGTTCTCATAATTACATGTTCATTTTTAGCCATTAAGTAACGACTCGATTGCCATGGACCAATTGCAACGACACAAGTCCAAGCTACACCCAAGATTACAGCCCAGATAAACGCTTCATGTGGCAAGCCTAAAAAGGCATTTTCTCCAGTTATTCCATGCCAACTTAAAATACCTGGTTTATCAGTCAATTCATGGGCTGTTTTATAAATTGCATCTGGCCATCCACCAGCTTTTTTCATAATAAAAGGGACAGCTAAAAATGTTGCTATACTAAAGATGAAATACATAATTGTATCGGTAAGCAATACACCTTTTGCTCCCGATAAAAATGTGAACGATGTATAAGTGAACCAGACGATAAGTAATGCAACTATATAATTAATTTCAAGTAAATGAGATAACAAAAGAGATATACCTTGTGTAACTGCAATCAAATATGCTGCCATACCTAGAACAGTAGTTACACCGGATAGTCTTCTTACTCGAATGGAATTAAATCCAATCTAATGCGGGAACTCTTATAAGTGGAGTTCTTATTATATGATTCTGAATTCTTTCTCCCGCCTCAAGTACACCTTCAAAACTTATATCTATAGTTATTATTTTGCACATCCTTTTGATTTTTGTAGTCTTTTCATAATGGAACTTAGAATTGCCTTCTCTAATTAAAACTTGTTTTTTCCTTTTCCCTAATCTATCATTTTAATTAGAAGTCAATAGGAAGTAGATGAAAGTATAGTATAAATGAATCGTGATTCTAACGACATAGTTTCCCTGCAACAATGAAAGAGGGTTAATTTAATGAGACAAAAATATATCCTTTGGTCCATCATCATAATTTTCACGATTTTACCCATTAGAATCGATATAGTCTCCAGAGTACAATCCCATGGACTTTCTTCTATCGCATGGTCATTGTATATTGTTCCTACAATTTTAATTATGATCATGTATCCAAGATGGAAAGTTATTATTGGGACTGCAATCTTTTACAGCTTTTTGAAATATACTGCTTACTTCTATAACTACGATGCCATCAGTATACCGCAAACACGAGCACTTATTTTAGAGTCTTTTGTAAGTTTCGCTATACTTCTTACTGTTAGTTACCTTCGAATTGAAAATAATAAGTTATTAAAGCAACAAGAAAAACTGATTATTATTGATGCATTGACTGGATTATGTAATCGAAGATATTTTGATTTATATATGGAGAAAGTGATTCCCCTAAGTAAAAGAATGAATAGCCCATTCTCGCTCATCATGATTGACGTTGACCGCTTTAAAAAAGTTAATGATACTTATGGACATGTATGTGGGGATGAAGCTCTTAAACATATATCAAACATCATTAAACATACTGCAAGAAGTTCAGATGCATATGTCCGTTTTGGCGGAGAAGAATTCGCAATTGTTTTGCCTAGGACACTTGTAGATGAAGCACAAATAATAGCAGAACGTATTCGTGAAGCTGTTGAACACTCCGATTTCATTTTTCACAATAAACATATCCCGCTCACTATTAGCCTTGGTGTTGCTGAGTATGAGGGCGAGCAAGTAGAGGAGTTTATCGAAAAATCGGACAAAGCGTTGTATAGTGCAAAGGTAAATGGAAGAAATCAAGTGATGGTGTATGCTGAAGAACTAAATAAGGTATAAAAGTTAGTCAGATACTCGCTTTCTTTTATATCTTATGAAGTCAAGAATATAGGAATTAATTAGCGTTAGTATGGGAATAAAAAATAAAAAAATTACTATTCCCAAGCTACCAAATACACCATCGGTTTGCTTATGGAATCTTTGAACGTCTAGATTATATAAAAAGCCTGCTGCTAGTAGTAATATAACTGCATTTACACATAATCCGACCAGCAAACTTAACCTTTTATTGTTTTTTAAATTAAATACAGTAATACAAATTGTGGTGGAAACCAGCAGTGAAATAAGTAAGATAATTAAAGTTATTGCATTCAAAACATCCACTCCCGTCTAGTAAAGTCTGCATGGTAGTTCATTTCCTATATTTTTCGAAAAGGTCCAATAGATCCACTAGAAGCGTTATAAGGAACGATTTCTTTAGATAAAGCTAATAGTATTTTTGTTTAAAAAGATACTTGGAAACTATTCTGACTAACAATATTCCAATTAAAAACACTGAAGTAGTAAGCATAATAGCAAGATTTAGGCCAATTGGTTTAAACCAACCACTTTCATCAGTGATGAAAGTTACAGCTAGTATCACTGATAATGCAGTTGATAAAAGATTGACTAGTATAACGTAACGTATTTTTATGAATCCAGACAAAAATCCAGCTATCAAAACATATGATAAAGAAGTTATAAACAAGAAAGATGCCTCTTTCTGCTTAATGTGTTGTCCATACTCATAAAAATGAAATAAGAAAGATACCGGTATCAGACTGATAACGAACCACAATATCTTGAAGTATGGTTTAATCAACAAAATCATTCCTTCTTCAATAAAAGTTGTTGTTAGTTAGCCAGCGATCTTCGATTTAAACTAAACCTTCACGTGCAGTTACCGTAGCCAACTTTTCTATAGTTCTTTAAATATATTTTGTACCTGAACAAGTACGTATTTCCCTGTCCACATTTGAGTAGTGACAATTAACTTTTCATCCTCTTTTTCAAAAAATAAACCCGCACCCATCTTTTCTTTAAATTCCCAACCTTTTGAAGCAATCATTTGTATTATGATTTCATCCACTAGCAATACATCATCTTTATTTTCATTTCTAGTAATATACCAAATGGAATTTACGTCTGTTGCAATCTCTACGACTTTTTCATCAGACTTCTTTAGTTTTTCGATTACCTCTTTTGCCGATAGATTATCAATCGGCAAAGAAGGATAGTATGATTTGTTTACAATGATAAATACAGATACACTAACTACAATTATACCCAAGACAATTCCAATTCGCTTCACATACTAACCTCCCTAATTTCGAATTTTATTGATTCTACTGGACAATCTATCCAGATTGAAGAAAGAGCTTATGCAACAACTGAGCCTTTAATAATGCCAAAAATCATCCCATCCACATTCCCCAAACGAAAAATGAAAACAATGAGACTGGAAGACCGATTAAAACACTGGCAATCATACACGTATAAACATATACCTTTTTTAGCTTCAGTAATTTTAATAATAAAATAGGATTCATAATATACAATCCAATACTAGGGAATGTTAAGGCAGTTATAGCCGTGGTCAACTCCATTTGCGGGTACCGATTATTTAAGTAATAAGACATATCTTGAGCATAAATTCCTATAGTCGTTGCTAGTATGAGACTGATGCTGACGCCAATGATTACTAATGAATTATTAACTATTGCATTCATATCCACATTTCTCCTTTTAAAAAGTAACCAGCAATCTGGCATTAACACCATCTATATTTCCTTCGCTTATCTCCTTATTATTATAGGACGTTTAAAGTGATGGAAGGTTCTTACTTTTAATCAAACAATACTTTTTATTTAAGCAGGTGTAAGGTGCGGATGCACAAAAGATAGTGAAGAAAAGAAGTATGATTTGAGAATTAGAAATACCCGGTATCCAATTAAGGAAAACCGGGAGATTATTGAGTTATATATGGATTTTAAAAAGAAGCATTAACCTGCCATTCCCGAGTTTAATTACCGTAGATTGCCATCCACTGCTGCCAAATGCTAAACTTTTGGCCATCCCACTTTAGCGTATTAATAATATATCCAAATGAGTCGGCATGATAAAGCCCGCTAACTTTTTGATAGGCTTGTATTTCATATACGCCATCACGTTCCATGTCTACCGGATAAAACCCGCTAACCCCGTCTACCATTCCTTGTATTGGCTGTTTTAAAGAACCATTATTATAATAGATTTGCGATAAATACTCTGCACCCCTATCGCTTATATCTATTAAAAAAGATTGATTCGTTGCTAGGCTTTGAACTCGTACTTTATAGAAATCTAAATAAGTGACTGTGTACTGGTTTTTTTCATTGTAATGATCAAAATCAAATAATTTCTTAGATTGATTGTTAGTGAATGAATACACATAGTCAAATGTAAATGCACCAGACCCACCAGAATCGATTCGAATAAGAATATCCTTAATTCCACCACCCGTAAAGTCTCCAAGAAAAACAGTAGGATGATAACCCGAATTTCCGTTCTCATTCAGTGCAATAGCATGTAGCTTTTTTGTTGCTCCATCCTGAATGTTTAACGTAATATTTGTTACATAAGGACTGGACGGATCGTTTGACTTTACTGCAGTCAAAAACACATAATCTATTATCCCATCCCCATTGACATCCCCATATGCACCGTTGACTATTTCAGGTCGTCTGAATTGATTTTCATTATTCACATACATTTCAATCACTCCTACTTAAGTAAGCATTTTTCATAGTGTATGCATTTTACCTAAGAAAGTGATTCCTGTTAGTTGCTAAGCAAATTCATGTCTGTGTTTAACCGGCAGCTGTCACCCTTTTTCGTACGTAGGCACTCACACACTTAGATAGATGAACTTATGACTTTAAAAGTGGAAGGTGAATATCTACTGTTGTACCTACTTCTGCCTCATTCTTAACTTGAATCGTTCCATTTTGTTCTTTAATAACTTTTTGACTATTCATCAGACAAGAATCTGTACCGCTCTCTTCATTGATACGTAAATTCACTGATTGCTTTTCCGCGTGCTTAATAAATTTATTTACTATTTCCTCGACCTTATTTATCTCAGAGTAAATCATTGAATAGTATTCTGGATTACTTACTTCCATATTTTTTAATAATTGAACAACACTTTTAATCGAATTAAGCGGATTTTTAATCTCATGAGCTACTCCAGCAGCAAGTTTTCCCACTAGCTGATCATTAGACATGTCATGGTCGTATGTATGTCTAACGTTCTCCCTTCTATAATGGATTTTATATTTACTTTCCATAACGATCCCCCATTCTGAACTTTGTTCGCTTTAAGCGACCCTTTGCAGCAAAAAAAAGACAATGAATAATCACCCGATATCCATTTGTCTCGATTTTTCCCCACTAATTTCTTGGTTCTTTTCAGTCACTAATTCAACAACCTGATGAACAATTTCTAATTCCTTTTCACTTAAACTGATTCCATCCCATTGAAGATGTTGCTTCTGAAGAGATTCAACAGAATCAGGAATATTCGTTAACATTAGTAGATAATCTGTTGAAACATGATGAAGTTGGGCTAATGCTACGAGTTTATCGATGGGAGGATTTCTATATCCCCCTTCATAACTTGCATAAGAAGATTTGGCCAGTCCAATTTTAGTTGCAACTTCTAGTAGTGTAAGCCTATTTTCCAAGCGAAGCATTTTCAGGCGCTCTCCAATAGTCATGCACTAATCCCCCTTTTATATTAAATTGTCAGACTAACATTGCCATCTTTCGTATACTCATGAATACGATCAGATATCGTTTGAATTTCAGGACTAAACATAGAAATCTTTTCTTGAATCATTTCCACTTCTTCTTGTGTTAAATGATTGTTTGGCATTTTAGAATAATGAGCAAACGTTCCAGCCAATCGACCAGTGCTTGTAAAGAATGGTATTGATGTACAAGATTTGAAACCGTATTCAAAGACACTTTCTTTAAGGTTTGTCCAAAGTGGACTCGTTCCAATATCTGATTGAACAACTTCTTGCGTATAAATAGCTCTTCCACATGAACAACAATTTTCATCTAGTATTCCCTGCTCATTTATAACACCAAAGAAGTCAAAGAATTCCACTGGAATACTAGGAGCAGCACCATGATAACCATGGTTTCGTTCTCTATCATAAAACAATAAAGTGACATAAATCCCATCTAATACTTGCTCCAATTCTAAACACATACGACCTAGCTTCATTTTGATTTCCAAGAAATCCAATTCACTTTTCGTAATTACACCGTTATCTAAAGCACTCATTAAGTGAACTTTTATGTCTGTTTCTTTTTGACCCAAAAGAGGATTAATTATTTTTAGTTGTTCTTTAATGTTTTTCTTTAAATTGTACTCACGTAAACATTCAACAATGCCTTGATGATTTAAACCATTCATCAATGTCATCAAACTTCCTTCCAAATTCATAAATAGTTTTCTGGCTATGTCAATATCATACAATATATTAAATCTGAATAAAAGTACTAAACAAAATATTCCGCCTAAACCATTCAGTTTTTCACGTTAATTCATTATTTCACTCAATTGAGTCAATTTCATAATTCAGAGCCCTTGGGGCTCAAGGCTTTTCAGGCACAAAAAATAGAGCACCTCCCCAAATCCTGTATAATGTAGTCACCACAACATACAACAGACAGGAGGAAGATGCCCTTATGTCCATTATACGACAA
>NZ_JBTLRN010000042.1:0-12970 GCF_054482775.1 Sporosarcina sp. CAU 1771
GCGCACGCAGGAGTATCGATGAGATAGTTTCAGAAAACATGGTTTCTTCATTCCTATCTTCAATTGTAAAGTTGAAATTTATTTCATAAACTTCCTGTGTTTTCATGCCAAAGGCATTTATCACAGAACTTGTCGAACTGGCCCGTTTGCTTAAGATGCTTTTTCAAATAATACACTCCGTTGCTTGGAGTGCAGGCGTCGACTCCAGCGGGAACAGCGCGAGCTGAAAGCCCCGCAGGTAGCGAAGCGGACGAGGAGATTGAAGCCGTGCCCGCGGAAAGCGTACGCCGGAACGCAAAGCAACAGTTTTTCTACATTCGTTTTAAACCCGTTAAAGCATTGATATGACAACAAAAAGGGAGACACCAATTCATGTGCGAATTGCGTCTCCACGTGCCATGCTTTTTAATATTTTCTCCCCATGTACCGAACCAGTTAATCTTCAGCAAGATACTTTTGCTGGAGATGCACTCTTTTAATTTGTATGTTTTTTTATTCACCGACAGGTAATGGTTCAATAAAGCCAAGCGTCTGTGCTGTCGACAAATGAACTTCATCCAATAGTTCCGGATCGTCCATAAGAGATTTTCCATAAGTCGGAACCATTTCCTTGAATTTTGGTTCCCACTCTTCAATATGTTGGGGGAAACATTTTTTAAGTACGTTAAACATAACATGAACGGCTGTAGAAGCTCCTGGTGAAGCACCAAGCAAGGCTGCAATTGAGCCATCTTCAGAAGTAATTACTTCGGTACCAAATTGAAGTGTACCTTTTCCGCCTGCTTCTGTATCTTTAATAACTTGTACACGTTGTCCAGCTACGACGAAGTCCCAATCTTCACTTTTCGCATTCGGAATAAATTCACGAAGCTCTTTCATGCGTTGTTCTTTCGATAACATAACTTGTTGGATTAAATACTTTGTCAAAGGCATTTGTTTTGCACCTGCAGATAACATCGTGAAGACGTTATTCGGTTTGACAGAAGTAATTAGGTCAAACATCGATCCTGTCTTTAGGAATTTAGGTGAAAATCCGGCAAATGGTCCGAATAGCAATGACTTTTTGTTGTCAATAAACCGAGTGTCCAGATGTGGAACAGACATAGGTGGTGCACCAACTGCTGCTTTTCCGTATACTTTCGCATGATGCTGCGCAATGACATCCGGATTTTTACATGACATAAATATTCCACTTACTGGGAAACCACCAATCTGTTTTCCTTCTGGAATACCCGACTTCTGTAACAAATGTAGACTTCCTCCGCCGCCACCAATAAAGACGAACTTTGCAGAGTGATGTTCAACATTGCCACTTTCAACATTCTTCACTTTTAAATCCCATGTTCCATCTTCCTTACGCTTTAGACCATCGACACTTCGATTGTATTGAATATCTACATTTTTAGCTTTTAAATGATCAAAAAGCATACGTGTTAGCGCACCAAAGTTAACATCCGTTCCTGAGTCAATTTTCGTAGCGGCTATCGATTCACCTTCTGGACGGTTTTCCATAATAAGCGGAATCCATTCCATTAGTTTTTTAGGATCGTCAGAAAACTCCATCCCTTTAAACAATGGATTTGCGACCATAGCTTCAAAACGGTTTTTCAAAAAAGCAACATTCTCTTTACCTTGAACCATACTCATATGAGGTAAAGGCATGATAAAATCTTCCGGATTGCTGATTAGGTTATTGTCTACTAAGTAGGACCAAAATTGCATTGAAAGTTGAAACTGTTCATTGATCTTTATCGCTTTGCTAATATCTACGGAACCGTCAGCTTTTTCATCGGTGTAATTAAGCTCACATAAAGCTGCATGACCCGTTCCAGCATTGTTCCATTCGTTTGAACTTTCTTCACCTGCGCTAGCAAGCTTCTCAAATACTGTAATATTCCATTCAGGAACTAATTCTTTCAACATTGTGCCCAACGTTGCACTCATAATTCCAGCACCAATTAAGATAACATCTGTTTTATTTTCGCTGTTATTCATTATTTTTACCATCCTTATATTCTAAACTGTAGTGTAGGTTATGCTCCCAATACTTCTAAACGAACCAAGGAAATATCCTAGTCATTTGTCTTTTCTATATCAATTATAATCTTATCATAGTTATTAGCTAGGAAAAAGGAATCCCTCATGAATAACACGTTAAATATTTTACCAAAAGTGATAAAATAGCAGCTCAAATCAAGCTCCACGGTGCTTCTTATTTTATTATTTCAATAAAGTGTTTTAAAATTCTTGCGGTTAATCCCCATATTGTATACCCTTTATAATCAAAAAACCACTCTTCCATTGGATGTGATCTCCATTGATAGTTGGCACCATTCATTATTTTATCATAAGGGAAATCTCTGGCGGGCGTTGGCTCCACAGATATTATATGCATATAAGGTTCGTGATTCAATAACCATTTGACTGGTACAATAAATACCTCTTCGACTTCTTCCTTGTTATATGAATCGATAATTTGATCGTAGTCAATGATGCCGACAAACGGATAAACTACAAATGACGAGGAGGCAACGTAAGGGCTTAATTTCTCTACAATAGTAATGGTTTTTGGATCCACACCTAACTCTTCAGATGTTTCTCTTAGCGCTGCTGCCATAGGGGATGGGTCTGTGGGATCAATTCTACCGCCAGGGAAACTAATGTCACCAGGCTGCTTTCTCATTGTTTGTGAACGAACTTCAAAAAGGATGTGCCATTCATTTTCGACTTGCACAAGTGGAATTAAGATTGCAGCGCGAAATGCATTCTCCTCACCAATAAATAGGGACTGCTTCTCATTTAATTGTTTTTTTAATTTGTCTAGAAACATAATTTTCCCCTCACTTTATTGTTATGCTATTTCCATATCACTGTTGGATTTATCGTTAACGAATATAAATCCTTTGGAATTAACCCTATGTCAACTTGATTTAGTCAAGTTGACATAGGCAAACTTCCCTACGAATACCCTAGTCAAGCAATTCTTCATTAACCAATTTAAATCCCTCTATCATTGTATCTTCTTCAACTTCAATCAAAAGGCAGCGTTTACCGTTGTAGTTAACCTGTCTTACGTACCTCAAGTCTTGTGGATTGATCGATATATCGGCTACCTTGGTACTTATTTTTATTGATTTAGATGTAAAACTTGGTAACACATGACTCGCTTTCATCTCGTAAGATGTATCTTCAAGGACATTTTGAAATGCACGTTCCACGCGTTCCTTGCTAATGTCTTTCACACCACTTGCTTTCAATACACGTTCTACTTCTGCTGCATCTAAGACGGGAATACTTTCTTCTTCATCTTCACTCTCTTCTTCCAACATTAACATTGTATGAATTTCATCATAAACACTAGCAATTGTGCGAGAGTCGACTTCTTCACCGATTACTTCTTTCACAATTTCTTCGAACACTGCCTTATCGTCTTCAGCAGTCATTATTTCCTCACCATTTAGTACAGTCTCAATAAACTGGTAATCTGGTTTATTCGTTTTGCCCGCTGCATACAAAATATGATTAATATCTGCTGCGTTATCTGTAAAACAAGGAAATAGAAACCCACCGATTGGACGAGCAATATTAATAACCGGATTAAGCATTAAATCGGATTTAAACTCTTTTTCTGTAAAATCAAAAACAAGCGAACGTTTCGGAAGCTCGGTCTGATTCATACTGCAAAGAATAAATGGCGATGTGAACACCTCGTCGCGAGCATCTTTTTCTGATTCCTCACTATGACGCTTTGTTGGATTAAAGTAATTCGCGCGAATGAATGTCACGACTAAATCCTTTTCATATTGAGAGTCTTGAACCATTTTCAATGCAATTTTTTGCATATCTTCTTTCCAGTCCTCTACGTCTGTACCTTGAATACCCTCGTATAAAAGCTGCTGCGTATGGTCCGTTTGCTCTTCTGCTTGCGGTGCAAACTTCACCTCAAATAGCTTTACTCCTAATTTCCCTCCAAGTACTTTTTTGAAATTGGTTAGGAATAACTCTTGTTGCTCACGTTCCAATAAAGGAAACGCCTGGCTTTCTTCATGAAAAATTTCATTGCTTTCTTGCCTGATATATACATTATAAATATCTTTAATCGTCAATAAATCTGTATCCAACTTAAAATTCTTTCGGATTGCCGCAATATCTTTTTTATTCATCTCAATTTCCAACTCCCTAACTAATAAAGAAACAGATACATCTGCAAGTTAACTTTTAACACTTATCCATTATAGCAATAGTTGTGCAGAGACACGAAGAACAAAGATAGTAACCACATTAAATGTTGAACGACTTAGTAAAAGTCCAGGAACAGAATCAGGAATAATTCTTTATACCCACGTTCGTAGAAGACCTTTTCACCTTCCATTTGAAGCACTTAAGATGACAACCTTTTACAATAAGATTTAGAATGGATGTATCGACATTAATACTATGTGGATATTTTCCTTGATTATATAAATGAATTTTAAAAAGTAAATAAAGACTATGTAAATTTGGAGGTTTAGCCACGATGGATATAAAAAAAATATTGGCGGATGTGCGGGTGAAACCTTATTTATTTGCTGCCCGATTTGGAATTGAAAAAGAAGGTCAACGAGTAGACTTATCTGGTAATTTAGTCAAAACGGATCACCCGGAAAGTATTACTGGGAGGGATGTTCACCCTTATATTCAGCGAGATTTTGCAGAAACACAAATGGAGCTCATCACTCCAGTTTCAGAAACGCTTGAGGAATTATTTAACTACTTATCTGCTATCCATGATGTTGCATATGGCTCAATGGGTGAAAAAGAAATGCTTTGGCCATTAAGTATGCCGCCTCAACTTCCAGAAAATGATGAAGACATTATCATTGCGAAACTGAATGACTCTGAAGGTGTTGAATATAGGCATTCATTAGCTGAGACATATGGTCGACGCAAACAAATGATTAGCGGCATTCATTTTAACTTTGAATTTGGTGACGCACTCATTACCGCATTGTTTAACTTACAAACAAAAATGACAGACTACCGACGTTTTAAAACTGAGGTCTATCTCAAAGCAACTCGAAACTATCTGCACTACCGTTGGTTAATAACGTATCTATACGGCGCTTCGCCTTTAAGTGAGAAAGGCTTTTTTGAAGAGGATTCTTTGAAGGAACCTGTACGAAGTATAAGAAGTAGCAGTTACGGTTATACGAATCATGAAGATGTTAAGGTGTCCTATAGGAGTATGCAGTGCTATATAGCAGATCTGGCTTCGATGGTTGAAAAAGGATTGCTCGTAGAAGAAAAAGAGTTTTATTCTGCTGTCCGTTTTAGAGGTGGAAATCGTGTTGCAGATCTTGAGGATGAAGGTGTTAGTTACATCGAACTCCGCAACATTGATATCAACCCATTTGAAAGCAACGGCATCAGCTATGAACAAGGTGAATTCCTACACCTATTCTTACTCTATTCATTATGGAATGAAGAAGGTGCTGAACCTGATGAATGGGTTAGAACCGGTGAACTAAACAATGACCTTGTGGCTCTTGAGCACCCTTTGGAGAAGACAAAGCTTGAAGGGGAAGCGAACACAATTATCGACGAGATGGAGAAAATGGTAGAAAGCTTACAATTAACTGTTTCAGATTCGTTGTTTGTTAATCTAAGAAAAATGGTACAAGATCCAAGTAACACATTAGCGGGTAGACTCTTTAAAGAGAGTGAAAAATGTAGCCAAAGTGAAGTCGCTACCTCACTTGCAAAAGAGTATTTCGATGCTTCTTGGGACAAACCTTATCAATT
Source organism: Sporosarcina sp. CAU 1771 (assembly GCF_054482775.1). Taxonomy (NCBI): domain Bacteria; kingdom Bacillati; phylum Bacillota; class Bacilli; order Caryophanales; family Caryophanaceae; genus Sporosarcina; species Sporosarcina sp. CAU 1771. The sequence goes on from NZ_JBTLRN010000042.1 coordinate 5,782, forward strand.
AACAGGGTTTACAGACATGGAACTGTCAACTCAACTTGTTATGTTTGATGCCATCCAAAAGGGTATTAAAGTAGAAGTATTGGATCGACAAGACCAATTTCTAAAACTCAAATTAGACGACCATGTTGAATATGTGAAAAATGGGAATATGACAAGTAAAGATACATATGTATCTACTTTAATTATGGAAAACAAAACAGTCACAAAAAAAATCCTTCACCAAGAAGGGTTTCGTGTTCCGTTAGGCGAGGAATTCAACGACATAAAGCATGCGCTGAACTCTTATGAGTTGTTTGCATCGAAACCGTTTGTTGTGAAACCAAAATCAACGAACTATGGTTTAGGGATTTCCATTTTCAAAGATGGCACAAATTACGAGGATTATAAACAAGCAATCACACTCGCCTTTCAAGAAGATACTTCCGTGTTAGTAGAAGAATTTCTTAAGGGAACCGAGTATCGCTTTTTCGTAGTAGCTGATAAAGTGCTAGCTATTTTGTCACGAATTCCTGCGAATGTTCAAGGGGACGGAAAACAAACAATTGAGGAGTTAGTCCTTGAAAAGAATCGTGACCCCCTTAGAGGTCGAGACCACAGAACTCCATTGGAATTCATTCAATTAGGAGAACTTGAAGATCTCATGCTTAAAGGACAAGGTTATCAATTCGATTCCGTACCTAAAGATGGAGAAATCGTATACTTGCGTGAGAACTCCAACGTTAGTACAGGTGGAGATTCCATTGACGTAACGGATGAAATTACTGAGGACTACAAAAAAATAGCAGTGGATGCAGTTGCAGCACTAGGTGCTAAAATTAGTGGGATTGACTTAATTATTGAAGACCTAAACGTGCCTGCAGCGGAACCGAATGCGTATGGAATTATTGAAGCGAACTTTAACCCATCCATGTATATGCATATCTATCCATACAAAGGTAAATCACGACACTTAACGATGCACATCATCGAGTACTTATTCCCTGAACTTACACAGGGGAATCCAACTAACTAAAATCTATAATGGCCACTTTCCTTTTCGTAGAAACATTTCTACTTAAAAGGAAGAGGCCATTTGTTTTTCTGGATATCTCTTCGTTGTAAAAGGAACCTTGGATGTGACTCTGGCACCTCTGTATTATGTTCTGGCCAACATGCGGTCCAATGCTAAAATTGCATATTTCGTTGTTTCTTCATCGATGCTAATCTGATTGATTGTTTCACCTTGTTGAATGCTCTCCAAACTCCATAACAAATGTGGCAAGTCAATACGATTCATCGTTAAGCACGGACACATGCTCGGGTTTAATGAAATAATATGCTTATCTGGATGCGATTGGATAAGTCGATTGACTAAATTCATCTCCGTTCCAACCGCCCACTGGCTACCCGGTTCCGCGGCATTGATTGTATCGATAATGTTCTTCGTCGAACCATTCTCATCCGCAAGTGCAACTACCTCTCTTGTACATTCCGGATGCACTATAATACGCATATTTGGATATTGCGCTCGCACGTCGACTGTATTTTGAACTGTAAATTTTTCATGGACCGAGCAATGGCCTTTCCACAAAATTACTTTTAAATCAGCAAGATTTCCTTCATATTCTAACTTATCGTGAATTGGATCCCATACCGCCATTTGTTCTAGCGGAATACCAAGGTCAAATGCTGTATTTCTACCAAGGTGTTGATCCGGTAAAAATAGGACACGTTCTTTTTGAGTAAACGCCCATTCTACCATCGCGTGTGCATTGGATGAAGTCACTGTTGCGCCTCCATTTTTTCCAACAAATGCTTTAATTGCTGCTGTTGAATTCACATATGTCAAAGGAACAATCGTATCTCCCACTATCTGTTCAAGTGCTTTCCAAGCACGATCCGTTTGAAATATATCTGCCATATCTGCCATCGAACAGCCTGCACGCATGTCTGGTAAATATACTTTTTGACTGTCTGTCGTCAATATATCTGCCGTTTCTGCCATAAAGTGAACACCACAAAAAACGATGTGCTCCGCCTTCTCATTCGCAGCACAAATTTGTGCGAGTTGCAGTGAATCTCCAGCAACATCTGCAAATTGAATAACATCATCTCTTTGATAATGATGTCCTGGGATGAATAATTTATCTCCTAATTGTTCTTTTATTTCAGCGATACGAGTTTCCATTTGTTCGTTCGTTAAGTCTCTATACTTTTCAGGCAATGTGCCACTTTTTTGGTCTTCGAAATATTGTAAAATAGACATTGGAAAATCTCCCTTATCATTTATTGGACACAGACACGACCGCACTAATGTCAAACGCCTGGACCGAGTGTGTTAGATAGCCTAGTGAGATATAGTCGACGCCGGCAAGTGCATAGTCAGAAATTGTTTCCTTCGAAATGTTGCCAGAAGCTTCTGTAACGATTGTATTTGGGACAATCATTTTCCACTCCGCAATTTCCGAAGGGGTGCAATTATCGAACATCACAATATCTACTTTTGCTGCGATAGCTTCTTTCAGTTGAACGTACGACTCAATTTCAACTTCAATTTTCACCGTATGTCCAATATTTTCTTTTACCTTCTGTACTGCTTTTGTGATGGAACCTGCAAATTCAAGATGATTGTCTTTCAACATAACTGCATCATACAATCCACTTCTGTGGTTGTAACCGCCCCCCATTCGAACTGAGTATTTATCCAACATACGAAGTCCTGGAACTGTTTTGCGCGTGTCACACACTTTCGTATTTGTTCCTTTCACTTTTTGTACGACTTTATTTGTTTCTGTCGCAATTCCACTCATACGTTGGATTAAATTCAGAAGTACACGTTCACTCGTTAAAAGGCTTCGAACAGCTCCAGTTATCGTCGCAATTTTTTCACCTTTTTTGATATATGCTCCGTCTTCTAAGTGACAGATTACGTTTGTAGAAGAATCAATCAGAGCGGATCCAATTTGAATTACTTTATTTCCGCAAAAGAGCCCGTCCATTTTTGCTATGAACACCATTTCACCGAATATGTTTTCTGGGAACAGTGTCATACTCGACAAATCTCCATCTCCAATATCTTCTATGAAGAATTGTTCAAGCATGGATTTCAGCTTGATGTCGTTCATTCGTTTTCCTCCTCATTTCAACACCTGTTCTTGATTGAACAATGTGAACTTTTTTCCAACTATCCCCTTCATGAGGGAAATCCTCTCGAATGTGTCCGCCCCGACTTTCTTTTCGTAAAAGTGCTCCGGTCACAATGAGCTTTGCCACTTGCAACATGAACACGACTTGAATTTCTTCCCTCTGGAAGCCATCCAACGTCGAGTCAATCTGACTAAAAGAGTTTAGCCATTGATCTAGTTCAATGAGCTCCTCCTTCGTTCGAATAATGCCTGCCTGGGCCATCATACGATTCTTTATATCCTCCGAAGTTGGTAGTTCCAATTGTTTGTATGGAACTTCTTTTTTCACATCAAACGTGGGAAAAGCATCAAATCTTTGCTTTTCATTTAAATGATTCGCTAACTTTTCACCAAAATAAAGGCCCTCCAATAACGAATTACTCGCGAGTCGGTTGGCACCGTGAACTCCTGTCGAAGCCACTTCCCCAATCGCAAACAATCCTTTAATCGATGTTTCACCAAATTCGTTCACTGCGATACCGCCCATCAGGAAATGAGATCCAGGAGCAACAGGAAGAAATCCCTCTTCTATAGAAACACCATTTGCATTGCATATAGCCGAAACTGTAGGAAATGCTTCCTTAAAGTCGTCAATCATCGAAACATCAAGAAAAACATTCTTTCCAGCTGCGCGTTGTTTAAAAATCTCTTTCGCTACGATGTGTCTCGGAGCCAAATCACCTTGGGGATGCTTTCCATCCATAAAATGTGTACCAGAAGTATTCACAAGTCGCGCACCTAATCCCCTTACTGCTTCAGAAATTAACCCCCGCGTTTCATTATCGGTAAACAATAGTGTCGGATGAAACTGGATGAATTCCATATCGATGATGTCCGCTCCTGCACGATATGCAAGCGCAATGCCATCCCCAGTTACGGAAGGGTCATTGGATGTATAGGAAAACAAACCACCTATTCCACCAACTGCCAACACAATATTTGTCCCAAAATAACGATGAAGCTTACCGTGTTCATCCATCGACTTAATACCGATGCATCTTTTCGTTTTCGAATCAATGATTAATTCAAAAACAAATTCATTTTCAATTACATCAACATGTGGTTGAACTTTCGACAGAAGATGCTCCACCATATGCTTACCTGTCGCATCCCCACCACAATGTAAAATTCGGTGGTGACTATGTGCCCCTTCCATTCCAAGTGAAAAATTACCCTCTCCATCTTTATCAAAAAACAATCCATCGTGGTTTAGATTTTTTATAACTCTAGGACCGTTGTGCACAAGTTCGTAGACAGAAGCATTATCATGAAACAAACAACCTGCACGTAGCGTATCCTGAAAATGAAAAAAAGGATTGTCTTCCTTTGAGACAGCTGCAGCAATTCCCCCTTGTGCTCTGTACGAATTGCTATTTGTTACGGTAGACTTGGTAACAATGAGCACCTTAGTCTTTTTATGTACATGCGTTGCGAGTTGCAGTGCGGAAATTCCACTTCCAATAATGATGTGATCGTACGTCTTCACGATAATCCTCCTAAATAACCAACTGTCTTTACACTTGTCTTTACACAGTATACTTTATATGCAAAAATGAATCTATCAAAATGTTTTATTTTGGAGGAGAATTTGGATGAACTACTTTGATTATGCTGCATCCACACCGTTAGACGCTGAGTCGGCAGACGTATTTGCGAAACTTTCGGTATCTTGTTATGGAAACACGAGCAGTTTACATGAAGTTGGAGCAGAAGCTGAAAACTTGTTAACGTACAGTCGCTCTAAATTTGCTCAACTTCTTGGCGTGTCTTCTGATGGAATTTATTTTACATCGGGTGGTACGGAGAGTAATTTACTATCGATTATTTCTCTTGCGAAAGCCAATCGCTCAAAGGGGAATCACATCGTTACGACACTAGGCGAACATCCTTCGATTGACTCTGCACTTGCTTATTTAGAGGAAGACGGATTTCAAATAACAAAAATCCCTTTCAATGAGGAAGGGATTGTCGATGTACAAACGCTTGAACTAGCTTTAACAAATGAAACTATTCTTGTCAGCATCCAGCACGTCAATCCTGAAATTGGCACAATCCAACCAATTGAAGAAATTGCTATCCTAGTGAAAGAACGGGGTATATTACTTCATAGCGATTGCGTTCAATCCTTCGGGAAAATGGATATTTCAGCTGTCGCAATAAACGTAGACAGCTTGACAATTTCGTCTCATAAATTGTACGGCCCAAAAGGTGTAGGATTGGTCTACATCGATCCAAAACATCGCCTCCTTCCTGTTTTTCCAGGACTCGTCCACGAATCTACATTTCGAGGTGGCACCGTGAACGTTCCTGGCATCGCTGCGTTTACAACCGCCGCTCACAATAGCAGACAACAATTGGAACATTTCAGGAAGCTTCGCGAAGTCTTTTTGCAAACTATTGAGAAACATTCGGATCTATTTATCGTATATACTAGCAAGGACACATCGAAGCAGCTCCCCCAAATTGTCGGACTGCGCATTTACGATATGGAAGGCCAACTGATGATGCTTGAACTCAATCGAAGAGGGTTTGCGATTTCAACAGGAAGTGCTTGCAATGTCGGACAGCAAGCTTCTTCCAAAGCAATGATGGCATTGCGATTGAAACCCCAACATGCAAGAGAATTTGTGCGTGTTTCGTTTGGCAAAAGCTCAACTGTTGAGAACGTTCAACAATTGGCCAATGCGATGGTAGCTATTCGATTGCAAACGAAGAAAGAAAAGCCTTCGATTGAATTCTCTTAAAGATGAGGTGAACAAAAATGAGTATAAATGAAAAAATTCTTGGAGATGCTCGACATCGATTCATCGTCTCTACATTAAAGGTATCTAGTGAACCGATTTCAGGTAGCGAATTGGGGCGATTAACGAACGTGAGTCGACAAGTTATCGTCGGAGACGTCACGTTACTAAAAGCAAAAGGAGAGCCAATTATCGCAACGAACCGAGGGTATCTATATGTACACCCTACCGTCGAGCCGAAAAAAATAGAAAAAACAATCGTTTGTCGGCACACGCCTGAGCAAACGGAAACTGAGCTAATGATTCTAGTCGATCACGGTATTTTAGTGAAAGACGTTAAGATTGAACATCCTGTCTACGGGGATTTAACCGCCTCGATTATGGTTTCAAATCGTAGTGAAGTGGTGTCCTTTATCAACCACATACAAGAGTCCAAAGCGACCTTTCTATTGGAACTAACCGAAGGCATCCATCTGCATACAATCAGCGCAGACAACGAACAACAAATTATGGCGGCAGAACAAGCATTGAGAGAGGCTTCGATACTTGTTGAGTGAAATTTAGTCGTAGAAAAAAGCGATGAGATCTCCCTACTACACAAGAGGATTTCACCGCTTTTTCCCGTTAAGGCTTTGATTTTGCTATTAAGTAAATGTTACTATCCACCAATTTTTTACTACACTAAAACTTTTAGGGTGCCTGTGCAACATTCAACGTTGCACAGGCACCCTTAATTCAATCAAATAAACGAACTGTGAATCATTCCCAATAAAGTGAATATAATTAAATGATCGCCAATTGCAATTATAAAATTCTTTTTGTTCACGAGTCCAAATAATGTGTTTTTCAAATAAAACATAGTAATAAGAATGCCAATAATCCCCCCCGACTATAGCTCCTTCTAACAAACTAGTTGAGCTAGTCGCTTGTACAAGTATTGCTATAAAAATAGAGCTGATAAATGCAACAAGAACTGAGACAACGTATTTTAATGCACCCTCGCTTTGTTTGTTCTTCCCTACTAAGATCGAGTAATAAATTCCGCCATATACCATATACAATAGTCCACCGGCAAGAACAGCAAGAAGGATTTACTTAATTTCTTGAATCTCACTCTTTATTTCTTAATTTTTCATATATGAATCAATTTCATAATTAACGTTTTTAAAAATGCGTAAAGTAGCTCCTTGATGGTTTATAAGCTTTTTAAAAATAGAAAACCGATTTAATTAAGCTACATTTAACGATTGTTGTTCCATTGCTAATTTGATTCGATCTGTTGCT
>NZ_JBTLRN010000043.1:0-10730 GCF_054482775.1 Sporosarcina sp. CAU 1771
AAACACCTTGTGAAAAAAAACGAACTCACCAGGTTTATTTAGTGTACGCAAAAAAAACTTAAATCGTTAGATTTCTACTTATCCCGACTCAAATAAATAATATTCGTAAATAATGTGTGAAAAACACTTGACTGAACGTAAGAAAGTCTCTTCCAACACGGTTATACTAAAACTGTTGATTTCCGTTCCGAGCGGACGCGTTCCACGGGGCGGGCGGTGAGCCGCTTCATCCCGCTGGAGTCGCCGCTCTGCACTCCAATCAACGGAATGTACTGTAAACTAGAATCCCAGACGCTAAATAGCGCTTCATTTTTCGATTTAATCGAAAATGAAGGAAGATGAGTAAGAGCAATCAAAGGAAAAGGAGCCAATTCGTTCAAAACCGAACGAATTGGCTCCTTTTTGATTTTCAAGATTACTACAAATTAAAAAACGTAAGTTTTTCAGTGGCCTCGATTATTTCCTTTAGTCTTTTTGGCGCTTAGTTCTTTCTAGTAATTACAATTTAAATAGATCTTCCGTTCCAAATTACTTTAGCTATCACTTTCACTTCGTTTTTCTTGTCAATAGGAATAACAAGATCATAATAGTCTTTATTCGTCGATTCTTTACTAATGACTACTACTTGATTAAGCTTATTTTTTTTATAGCGTCCTAATGAATACTTCCCTTCGAAAGCAAATAAAACGATATCGTTCTCGATATTTTCATTTCCCTCTACTTTTTCGGCAATCACTGTAGATCCTACTGGTAATTGTAAATCCATGCAATCTATTGCTATTTCAAATGCAATGAGCTCTTCTTCTAATCTATTCTCACCTAAAAAGATAGTCGGTACCTTAATAAACTCGACCTCGTCATCACGAATTCCTTTGTCGATGAAAAGAGCCGCTCCTGAAATCGACACAAAATGTTTAATTGTAAACAAGTTTACAATTGGCAAAGCATCCTCTTTAAAGAAATATTCCATTGGAACATTAAAATACTGTGCGAGTTGCTGCAATGCTCCAGCCCTTGGAAATTTATTCCCCTTTTCCCATTCAGATATTGTGGCTTGACTCATTCCGATTGTATTCGCAAGTTCTACCATTGTTATACCTTTTTTTCTCCGAAGTCTTCTTAAACGTCTAGAGAATAAATCGTGTACAAGTTTCGTCATGAATAGAACCTCCATCTCTATCTCATACTAAAAATACATTGTTTTCTTGCTACATTACCTAAAATTTATTAACATGCTTATTTTCTGGTGTATTTATCCTACAAGCCTTGAAATATCACTTTAAGTGATATATCATTAAGTATATAAGGAGGGGATCCTATGGTATTAGAAAATGACGTGCCATTTTATCTCATTCAAACACTTCAATCTATACGACTGAAAAACGGAATGAGATCTTCTGATGTTGCTGAAAAAATAGGTGTTGATACAGCTACATATGAAGAGTGGGAAATCGATTCTTCTAACATCAGCTATAACTATATTTTAAAGATTGAAGAGGTATTCAATATTCCTTCTAAATACATTTATTTCGGGAAAGATATAACTCTTAGTAATTACAGTAGTGAATAACTTATTCTAAACATAACATATTCTCAATAGTTTTACGTCATATTGACTGAATTCTATATTCTCTTAAATTTCAGAAAGGAGAATTTCATTACAATTGAACAAACCTAGCAGTAATATTGAGCTCAAGTTAATTATAATGAAAATTCTCAAAGAACAAGAACAGTCCCTTGAATCAACTTTAAATCATTACTTGTCACTATCTTCCTTAGAAAAAGAGGATGAGCTTTTTTTGAAAACTATTTTACCAATCTTTCAAGCAGTAAATATATTATATAAAGAAAATAGAATCGATAATAAACAATATAGCGAACGACTTCAATCCTTAATAAAGCTTTATGAACTTTCTAAAAAAGTGTGAAGTTGGTATAAACAGTTCACGGACATTTTCAGTTAGATTTGCAACGATAAACTATGTACTATTCATTTTCTACTTAAAATACTGAAAAGGCAAACAACTTTTAATAAAGTATTCTTCAGTTCCACTAGTAAATTGATGAACGTATATGTGAATTACAATAATAGTAATACAAAAGAAGTAGGCATCTCTTTAGATGGCTACTTCTTTTGTATTAATTTAGTTGTTGGCCCAGCTTTTCAAATTGATTTTGAGTCGCTTTTATTTCGGTTGCTGAAACGGATGTAAAAGAGCGCCACCCGTGTTGAAACTGCAATTCAAATAGCTTTCTGTACTGCTGGGATGATTCTTTAAACATAGTGAAGAGAAGAGAATACAGCTTTTCGTAGCTTGCATTTTGCATAGTATTTACGTAAGTTTCACTTAAGGATTTTTCAGTTGAAGCCATTGCCCCTAGTATATCTTCATCATTCGCACTCTTTTTTTTTGAAAGTTCAGTTCTAGGATTTTCAATTTTTTGAGGGAGTGTCATGTAGAGCTTCCCCCGTTTTCACCTAGAAGACTTAACAGTTCATTATAGTGTTTTAAATGCATTTGACCGGCTTCTTCAAATTGCTTTTTCAAATCCGGAAGGTGGCAATTTTGAGTGGCTTGCCTGAATTGTTTTATAGCAAGTAAATTTGCACTAAGCAAGGTCTGAATTTGCCCCAGTTCTATTGCAGTTAATACTTTAGGTAATTCATAATAAAGAGGTTTTTTCTCTTTGTTACTTTTATCACTCTTGCCCTGGTCGTGTTCAGAATCTTGTTGTTCCGATGACTCTTTCGTCATTTGTTCTTCTTTTTGCTGTGACTCGATTTGTAATTCCAATTGATTAATTTGAAGTTGGAGTTGTTTAACTTGCTGAAGTTGGTCCTCATATTTAGATTCCACTATTTTTAGCTCCCTTTAAGGAATTTACTTTAGTATGAATCCTAAAATAAATATTATACGTAAACAAAAGGGATCCTTCTACTTATTTTTTACACTTAACAACAATAGTGTAATTACATACTTGTTTGATTCGCTAATTCTATCTTTATCACATAACTAGTATCTACATCGACAGGGCTAACCTTATGAATCATCCAATTTTTCGAGATAATTGTTTGAAGTGATTTTAATTGTTCTTCAGAAAGCTTAATTTCATCAAGACTTTCCCCTTTATCTTCAAAATCAGTACCTTCGACTAAATTATACTTTATTCTTAAAAGTGACTTCAATGCACCTTTTGTAAGGAATGTAACTTCGTATTTTTCAAGAAGTGCTTTTGAAATTTTTTCTTTGTTTTCATTATAATAATTAATAAACGTATCCCAGTCCGGTATTCCATTACCAAAGGCACTAAAGTTTTCGCTCTTTCCTTCTTTAAGTAGTTCGATAATTTCTTCGTTTGAACGACCCTTCGCTCGAATTGTTTCGATCATGAGCGCATGATTTAATGCTATTTTAACCATTTCATTCATTCCCTTTTGCTAAATTTAATATGGAAGCTTTCCATATTATTCGCCTTAACATTTACTACTAGGACAAGATTAAGGTCAGAATTAGTTAGTTAATTCCAATATTGTTAACTAGCTTAGCTCTCCCGCTACTTTCCTACTTGATACGTTTTTATTTACATTCAACATTTTAGGAATACGATACGAAATAAAGCTAGCGATAAATAATACTACGGCTGCACTTCCAAAGGACACCCAATGTGTACTGAATGCATCATAGCCCCAACCACCTAATAATGAACTGATTGTACCTGCAATTTGATGTGATAGATATGCCCAGCCATATAATACACCAAGCAACCGTACCCCATATATGTCTGCTAAAATTGCAGATGAAAGTGCAACGCTACCTGCCCAAACAAAACCGGCAATTAATGCAACAAGATAAAGCTGATAAGTATATGTAGCCCAAACAAGGCCAATAAATCCGAATCCTCTAATTAAATAAATTGCAGATAGAATGTTTTTTCTAGGCATACTATCGGATAATTTACCTAGTATAATCGTGCTAGGTATTGCAACTATCCCAATTAGGCCTATGCCCAACGAGGCGGTCAATTCAGAAAAACCATGATCGACCAACATTGGTACACCGTGACTTCCTAATAAGTTCATACTATACCCACAAGCAAATAATCCAATACATATTTGCCAAAAAGGTAACGTTTTTATCGCTTCGAGTACAGTTAACTGATGACTCGGCTCTACGACAACCTTCGATTGCACCTTAGTTGAACCGTTCTTTACTGTACCTGAGTCAGCACCTTCTGGAACATCTTCACGAATGATAAAAAGGGCTGTTGGAATGACGAATAAAACGAATACAAAAGCAAATACTAGAAAGGTTTGCTGCCAACCTAATAGGTTCACTAACAGAGTGTTCACTGGCGTCATAATTGCAATTCCAGCCATCGAACCTGTTGTTAAATAGAATAAAGCCTGTCCTCTTCGTTTAACAAACCACCGTGCGATTAGAGGTGTTAGTGCAACGGGGCTTGTCAATGCTAAGCCTAGCGATAAAAAAATACCGAATGACAATAATAAACTAATTGGTGTCTTTGATAACATGGTTCCTATACTTGATAAAAAAACTATGAATGAACCACATAATAACACCACGCGCGTTCCATAGCGTCGTTCCATATATCCCGCCAAAGGCATGCCAACTCCATATACAAACATGCCTACTGCAACTATCATAGACAAATTTGTTCGAGACATATCAAAGTCCTCTAGCATCGGCAAAAAGAATGGGCCTATGCTCATTCGCATACCTACTGTAAGAAGGGTGAGTATGGCAGATGCAATTACAATATTCCAACCATAATACCATCTGACCTTTGCACTTTTCTTCATCACACCGCTTCCTTCCATGAATTTCAAACTTCAAAAAATCAATTATTCTAACAAAGCCTTCACTTACAATCTTAATAGACCCTCCCCTTATAATCAATCTTTCTATTCTTTCAATTACTACCTCGGAGTTCCCAAGATGACACACCGTAACAAAGGGATGAGCGGATCTTAATAAGACTATTATCTATCAGAGTATTCCTTCTACTCGTCGTCAATTTAATGAATTAATGTTATAATAATACTGTCTACATTCATTATAAGGGTGGGATTCTATGGAACTTATACTTCATCAAAAACAAGACCTACAATTAAAAATGACTTTTGAGCTCAGACAGGCAATTGAACTATTACAATATTCCACATCCGAACTCGAACAGTACATTAAACAACAAGAGCTGGAAAACCCATTAATAGAGCTTAGAGAAAAAGATGAACAGCCCTCAAACAATGATGATCTAAGTAAGTCATCAAAGTCTTATAACTCTAAAGAAGCCCCCATTGATATAATAAACTATGAAAATATCAATATGCGGGATAGCTTGTTTGAACTTGCCAAGTTGATGTTTTCAGATGATTACACCCGCAGATTGTTAAAGCACCTCATATATAACCTTGACGATAATGGCTATCTTCAGGAAATAGACTTAAACGTATTTTCCGAAGATGAAATTGAGCATGGCATCCATATACTTCAAACTGTTGGCCCAGTTGGAATAGGGGCACGTAATTTGAATGAATGCCTGGCACTTCAAGTTCAATATAGTTATCCGGAAGAAAAATTAGCTATAATTTTAATTGAAAACTATTTGGATTTAGTTGCTGAACGTAAATGGAATAAAATATCTACGTTAATGAAGATTCCATTAGTTGAGGTTAAATATTTATTTGACTTCATACAATCACTTAATCCAAGGCCATGCACATTCATTTCAGATTTTTCGGCCGACTATACAACACCGGATATTATTGTTGAAGAAAATAACAATCAATTTGTTTTTCATTTAAATGATCATCATTTGCCTTCTATTCATATGAATAGTGATTATTCCCATCATCTCCATAAAAAAGACGAGTTATCATCACATATTGCTTCCTACTATAAAAATTATCAGTGGCTCATTTCAAGTATTGAACAACGTCGAAACACAATAACAAAAATCATGCATGTCCTATTAGCGAAACAACATGACTTTTTTAAATACGGTAAACAATCACTACAACCCCTTACTTTAAGTGATGTTGCCGATGAAATTGAAATGCACGAATCAACAATTAGCCGGGCTACAATAAACAAAGTCATTCAAACGCCTTTAGGATCATTTGATTTACGAGTGCTTTTTACATCGAAGGTCAAAACCCTAGATGGTGAGAGTGTTTCACAATCAAATGTGAAGGCTTTACTTCAAAGTTTTGTTGCTAAAGAAAATAAACAGAAACCACATTCAGATCAGAAAATCGCGGATTATTTAACAAAGGAAAAAGGCATTTCAATTTCTAGACGAACAATTAGTAAATATAGGGATGAAATGAATATCCCCTCTTCTAGCAGAAGAAAGGATATTCAAGTTTAGATAGGTCAGATATAAGTAAAAGTCCTTTTAACTTCAATGTTCACTTTTACAATCACTTACTGCGCTAAGAACTAATCTACCACTTTCTATCGTACGAACAAGTTACGTGATTCCGACTGTAAACTGCGGTAGTATTAAATAAATAAAGAAAAGAAAATTAGGAGATGATTAAATGATTAGTGAAAATCTTGCAACTGCACTTAACAATCAAATGAACAACGAATTCGATGCCGCTCAATCTTATATGGCAATGGCTGCGTATTGTGAACATCAAAGCTATGGTGGATTCGCTAATTTCTTTTTACAACAAGCAGAAGAAGAACGTTTTCACGGCATGAAACTTTACAACTATATGAATGATCGTGGAATTCATGCTAAGTTCGCACCTACATCTTCACCTAAAATTGAGTTCGATTCGATTTTGGATACTTTCGAATCTGCATTAGTACAAGAAAAGTCAGTTACACGCAACATCTATGAATTAACAGATTTGGCATGGGAAGAAAAAGAACATGCAACAATCTCATTCTTAGGATGGTTTTTAGACGAGCAAGTTGAAGAAGAAGCCACCTTCGATACGCATATTGAATACTTGAAACGCATTGGCGAAGATAAAAATGCCTTGTTCCTATATGAAAAAGAACTCGGACAACGTGATTTTTCGGCAGAAAACGAATAATAGTTCCAAGAGCAAACCCCAAGTAACAGGGAAGGAATATGGCTATGCATAAATCGGACAACAGACCAAACAATCCCGATAAATCAATGTGGATGAGTCAATTAGGAGCAGTTGTTATTATTGCTATCGTCATCATCACCAACCTGACAACAAGTTAGCCTTGGCACTACTTTAAATTCAATCGTAAAAGCAAGCACAGAGTTGATTACTATTCCAATAGTAATCAACTCGTGCTTGCTTTCTTTTATCTTATGATGAGTTTAGTATTATAGTTTTACTGTCTTATTTCGCCCACTACTTTTAGCTTCGTATAAACATTTGTCGGCCAATTCAATAAGTTCTTTAGAATTTTGGGCATCTGTTGGAAAACTTGCAATCCCTGATGAGATTGTAATCGGAGCACCCGTTGGACTAATTGTTGTTTCTAATTTCTTTCGTAATCTTTCTGCAACATCAAACGCTTCAAATGAATCTGTTTCCGGTAATAGTAAGATAAATTCTTCTCCACCATATCGGCAACAAACATCATTTTCCCTTGATACTTCTTGCATTTCTTTCGCTAAAAACTTCAGTACTTCGTCCCCCACTGAATGTCCGTACGTGTCATTTACAAGTTTAAACTTATCGATATCTATTAATATTATTGAATAATCAATCTCTTCGTCCATCCATTTAGTGAACTGTTCGTTCATAACTCTTCTATTAACCAAGCCTGTAAGTGGATCCGTGGTCGATTGATGTATGAAATAATTCACTTTGTCTTCTAAAAAGGTGAAGCTTTTAACTAGTGCCTTCTGTAAATGAATTGCTTCAAAGTACCACGCATTTATTCCTTCAATGCTTTCGTCTCGAATTCCATCTTTACTTGACTCCGCATAGCGACCCAACTTTTCTAAAGGATATGCAATCCGATTAGAAAGAAAGATGATTATTATAAATGAAAGCGCCAAAAAAGGAAGGGTCCTCATCATCATTGTATTTCTCATAGAATTTGAAGGCAGTAAAGCGGCCTCTGTTGGTCTTTGGGATACGACCCCCCACCTCGTCGTCGGCATGTAAGCATAACCAGCTAACATGTCGATGCCTTGTGAATTGGTCAATCTTTTTGCTCCACTTACACCACTCTGTATTTCCCTAATTACTGGATTGTCAGTTACTATACTTCCGATTCTATTAATTTTAGGATGGTATAGAATTCGACCATCTTCGTCAACAACGTATACATACGAACCATCCTGATAAAAATGTTTTCCTAATAAATCATTTAAAACGTTCTGTTCCAATAAATAAATAGTGCCTCCAACATAGCCTTGATAATTATTTTCTTCGTTAAAAATCGGATAAGAAAGAAAAACAATTAAGCGACCAGTTACTGAAATATAAGGTTTTGAAACAAGTGGTTTCCTCTCTGCAAGAGCCTGTATAGCCCCAGGGGAATTCAACTTTCCTCCTACTTCAATTAATGTTTTTGGAGATACCGCCAACACTTCACCAGTCGATGACGCTACTACCACCGAGTTAAATGTATTTGTTTCTTTAAATAAACGTTCCGTTTCCTTGGATAAGAATACCCCTGAGTTACTATCTTCTATGTAAGTGCCGATATCTTTTGCCGCATAGCCCAATGTTTGAAAAGTTGTGTTCAAGTAATCGTCTGTAGTCTGTGCCAATTTTTGTGCATAAACTCGGTTTGTTTCGAGTGTGCTTTCAAGAAGCGAATCTTGACTGACTCGGTATCCAGATGTGATGCTACTAAATAATGTTAGTCCAACAGAAAGAAATGCTACAAATAAAATTAAATGTTTCAATGATAATCTCATATTTATCTAAAGTACTCCCTTAATCCCATTTTATTCAAAATATATATATTATTATAACACGTATTTGTAAAAGTAATAGTTTCCAATCTTCTCAATGGAATAAAAAAGTGGAAAGAAAGGGTTATCCCAAGTCCTCCTCGAGATAACCCCCTATATTATAGTCCTTCGTATTCTTTCATTCTTTCTAATGTGTAGATGAAGTACTCCCAATTATTTATTGTTGAAGATATACTGACATGTTCTTCGGGCGTGTGAATTTGAAACATGTTCGGTCCGATAGATATTGCGTCGAGACCAGGGATTTTTTCAATAAATACCCCACACTCAATACCTGCATGGACTGTAACTATTTCAACCTCTTCCCCAAACTTTTCTTTATACGTCGCTTCAAATAGTTTCCTTACCTTCGATTCTGGATAATAAGACCATTCAGGGTATTCCGAATCAATAACAAGTTCAGATTGAAGTAAGTCTGCCAGGAGTTTTGCTTGGATAGCCATATAATTCATTGTACTTTTCACTGAACTTCTCGTTTCACTAATAAAATGAATCGCCTCATTACTTGTTGTAACGACGCCTAAATTTCTCGAGCTTTCAACTAATCCTTCAATATCCATACTCATTGCCTCTACCCCATGCGGGATTAACATTAAAGAGGTAATTGCATTTTGCTTTGTTGCTTCAGAGAAAATCCTACGGGATGTACACTTATATTTTTCAATTTGAATTAACACATCTGGATCTGATTTCTGTAATTCTTTTTTAACTAGTGCACTAAACTCTTCTGTTTTCTTTTTTACGTTCTCACTGTTAGTTGATTGGATAAATACAATCGCTTCTGCTTCACGAGGAATTGCATTTGATTTTAATCCACCGTTAATTCCTTGTATTGAGTATGGAACGTCTATAGCTAATCTCTGTAAAAACCTTCCCAATAACTTATTGGAATTCCCTCTTTCCTGATCAATTGAAATACCGGAATGACCACCTGCTAATCCAAGAACTTTTATACAATATGCTACATCACTTTCTGATGCTTCCGTCCAATCAATCGGCATAATTTGTGTGATACGGGCTCCACCTGCACTACTAACAAGTAATTTTCCTTCTTCCCCTGAATCTAGGTTAATTAAAATCTTGCCAGTAAAGTGTGCAGGATCTACAGCATTGGCACCATTCATTGTCGTTTCCTCTTCCGTCGTTAGTACAACTTCAAGTGCAGGGTGAGGAAGATCATTCGCGTCTAATAAAGCTAAAGCATAGGCAATGGCAATGCCGTTATCTGCACCTAATGTCGTGTCCGTTGCATATAACATATCACCTACAACTCTGAACCTAATTGGATCTTTTTCAAAGTCATGAATAGTATCCTCATTCTTTTCACAAACCATATCCATATGGCCCTGAATAATAACGGTTGGTGTATCTTCATAACCAATGGATGCACCTTTTTTTATTATGACATTCAATGCCTTGTCCTGTATAACTTCTAAATTCCTCTCTTGTGCAAATTCAACTAAATAATTACTAATCGCTTGTTCATTTCCTGAACCTCTCGGAATCGATGAAATCTCAGAAAAAAAATGAAATACTTTATGTTCAGTCAACTTTTCTAATTGAGCATCCAATGCATTCAACTCCCATTTTCTGATTATCTTTATTAAACTTGTAAGCATAATAAAAGTATACACTAAAAACATACTAAGATTAGTAGTGTAGACCAAGGCATTGGTTTGCACTACTATTTTTTTGTATAGTAGAGGTGAAGAATAGACCGAATTGGACTTTGGATCTCGAATCCGTACTGAAAACTGGTCTACTTCACCACCCTTATTTGA
>NZ_JBTLRN010000044.1:0-10001 GCF_054482775.1 Sporosarcina sp. CAU 1771
GTTAGAACAATAATAATAAGATGTAAAAAAAAGGGAACTGATTGGTCTTAAAAGACCTGTTCCCTTTTTTTATTTTCATGAACACATTCGAATGGTATAAAAAGTAAGATATTGTTTATAGTGGGTTTTATGCAACGCTAGTGTCGCCTGCCTGTGCACCACACAATTTGAAACGATTCAGAATCGTGTTCAAGTTGCGTGGTGCACAGGCATCATCTACCTATTAATCTTAAAAAATTAGTACCAAGGATATCCTCTTTTTCATGATCGGGTATTTGAAGTGAGTCAATCCAACCTTTCTTTTCCGTGTAGTCATACTCATTGAACGTTTTCATTCCATATGGGCCGTCGCAACCGAAAAGAATTTTACGATATCCTAGTGATTCTACTGCCATCGTTACAATCGATTGATTCAGGTAATCGCTTGACGTGTCAACAAATACATTTGGTTGATCCTTAACGTACGTCCATAGATTCTTCCAAAAAGGAAGTCCAGCATGTGCCTAGATCACCTTTAGTTTGGGGAAGTTTTCAGGTAAATATTTGTAGGAATCTCGTTCTGATGAAAGGTGAATAATCATCGGTTTTCCAATTGATTCACAAATTTTCGCAACTGAAGCCAGTTCTTTAATCCAATACTCATGCATAAACGGATGGGCTTTCACGCCTATAAAACCAGATTTATTTAGATAACTTTCCACCTCTTCTACAGATTCAGGAACTCGTGGATTCACTGCCGCCCAGCCTAAAAATCGGTCTGGAAATCTATTAATTGCATTCGCAACAAGGTCATTGTTTGGTTTGGAATAAATCTTGAATGACTTCCCATAAAGTTTTAATGAACCATCTTTGACGAGTCCATCATAAATTCGGTGCCCTATTTTAGGTATATGTAGTATTAGCTGGCGAAAAAATCGTTGTAAATTCCGTTGATACATAGTATCCAATTCAAACATAGTTTCGTTCATAGGGGCTATTAACACCGTCTGATCTATACGGTTTCTATCCATTTCCTCCACCATTTTTTCAAGCGTCAACATCGTCTCATCCACATGAAAATGACAATCAACTATCATGTTCATCCCCCTTTTCTTTCCTGCCTGTGCACCACACAATTTGAAACGATTCAGAATCGTGTCCGAATTTCACCGTGCACAGGCATCGCATTGGCAGCACATTTAAAATTCAATGTTCCTTAATGCCTCTTTTGCCATTTTTACCGCCTTAGGCTCATCATTGTTAATTCGTTTTGAATCAATAACATACTCCAATGCTTCAATCATTTTATTGCTCTTATAAATTCTTATTACAGCATTAACTCGAGTTCTAGTACCGCCATAATCTTTATCTCTTCCTTGACTATGAAACACCTCTCGAACAAATTCACTTTTAAAATCTTTGTCGTTCTCTAATTGATTGAATTTAGTCCGAATTAAAGCTCCATATTCCGCAACAAACCATCCACCAGCAGACTCAATATTTCTTTTCAATACCTTATCTTGCATGATCATCACCTCCAATCGAAATTCTACCTGTGCACCACACAATTCGAAACGATTCAGAATCGTGTCTGAATTGCACCGTGCACAGGCATCGCACTAAAGCCATTCCTCGATAAATTCATCATCAGCCAAATTAACCTTCAAACAATATTCACAATAACCTTCTGCATCTATCGAAAATGGGTTGGACAAGAATTGTGGAAGAATGGAAGTGTTGAGATACGGAAGCGAGACATGGGGTGGGTTCCGATAGCTCGGATAGGAGCTGTGGGGATATTCGGATAAGTCGGTTACCATCGGGATTTGTGTTTCGATTGGATTGCGGTGAATGTACCGACTGACAATTAGCAGTACATAGGGATTTACTATTGCTTTTGCGTAATACCTTCGTTGATAAATCCGTCCGACATGGTGATAGCGTTTGGAATAGTAATCGCTGTAGCGACGGTTAACGCGCGCCATGATTTTACTCAACTCATCTTTTGATTGAATCAAAATGTGATAATGGTTCGACATAATGCAAAACGCGATAATCGTGAAATCAAATCGCTGATGAGCCTCACCGAAACAGCGCATTAAATGGTATTTGTCTTGCTCGTCCTCGTAAATATTTTCTCGATTGTTGCCGCGCATCGTGACGTGAAAATAGACACTCGGGTGCCAGTCCCTTCTTCGAATCGATCGGGTGATGTTTTCCCTCTCCTTCCAATTGGATGTATTTAATGCAATTAGTATAACAAGGGATTCGTTTTCTGACAATTGTGCAGAAGATGCGATAATGAAGTTTTGCATACCCTATAAATGAACATCAAACTCGTAATCTTGAACGTTATCAAGGATTAGGTAGAATGCATACAAACGCCACCTGCTTCAAAATTCAATTATGGGCATTATTTTAATTAAAAAAAGAATTTTTGTGCCTGTGCACCACACAATTCAGAACAATTCAGAATTGTTCTAGAATTGCGCCGTGCACAGGCAACATTAAAATATTTGATACGATACCGATCCTGTATTTCCTTCTACCAACGCACCATCTGGTTCATATTCACCGATGGAGATCATGACTAGATCATCGCCATAACTAATTTGTCCAAATGCAGAATACAGGTTGGTCTCCTCATCCATTTCTTCCTCTAAAAGCCCATCCGCACCAATAGCCGAAAGTTCTTCGTTAAAACGAGCAACCATTGCCGGAATATCCGCCTCTTCTGCTTCTAAAACCACAGCCCGCATCGGTCCCCCGTCCATGTCCATAATTACAATAAACCCGTCAGGTTGCGGCAGCCATTCCGGAAAATCTTCAACTTCCCTTTCACGTTCCATCATTCCTTCAAAATCAACTGCCTCACTTGCCTCTTCTACATCTACCGGTTCTTCTTTATCTGTTTCCAGAACTTCTACAACTTCATCTACTTTATCTACTTCAACTGCTTTTTCTGCTGGCGTACCTATTTTTATGCACCCTGATAAAAGCAACAAGCTCAGCAATAATGCCCCCAATAAATAAACTGTTCGTTTCAAGATAAATCGACCTCCTTTAGCTCTTTTCTATTAGTCTATGAGTTAAAGGTTAAGATGAGGTTAAGATGGCGTTCGAGTGCCTGTGCACCACACAATTCAAAACGATTCTGAATCGTTTCTGAATTGCACCGTGCACAGGCACGACAAAAATTCAAACAACAGCGGCACATTGCTATACTGTTCCAACGAAGCGACACTTTGTGAAATCAACCCCCAGCTTTCTAAATAGGGATCGTCTCCTGGTACGGGTGGCATTGTTTGTCGCAGAAATTCTTCAACGGGTATTTGTAACTGTTCCGCAAACTGTTCGACTTCGGGATATTTCGCGCCTTTTTCTGGGTTCGCGTTGTTAAATAAGACATGCTCTAAATTTCTTGAGAAGTAGTACATCCGGTAATTGATTTCACCCGAAAGGATCGTGTCCATCGTTTGCATCGCATTGATATTCTTACCTCTCTCCTCGTTTCTCGCCGCGATTTGCTGTTTTTGTTTGGCATGCGGAACACTAATTTTATTCGCATGATAAATCGTTAACTCCTTTTGGGTTTCATCAATAACAATCGCTTCTTCTGGAATGAAACAGCCATCCATATCAATAATATGTAGCACGCAACATACATCTTCCGCGCGAAATTTACTTTTTATCATAAACTCTTTGACCGCATTCCCAATGACCGATTTAATCGGTTCCTCTGGTTTGCTCAAATCGTATAAAATATCGCCGTGCTGTATATGAAAACGAATATGATACTGAGCGAATTCGGCACGCAGCCGATTGTTTAACAAAACCTCCTCGCAGCTTCCTTCGACAAGTAACAACACGACTTTCTTTCTATTCATTGCCATGTGAAATCCCCGCTTTTCTGAACGCCGTTTTTATATCAAACAAGTTGGTCTCCGCATAAATTGCTTCTTCTTGTCCGCCTAATTGCACAGCACGTAAATAGACGTCCCGCGCATTGCTTAGCCTTTCTACACCTTTTAATTGGTGATATCTATCGTTTTCATTCAGCGTCGTAAACCATAGATTTTCAATAGGAAGCACCTCTAAAATACGCAAATTATGTGATGTGAAAAACAGTTGGCCCTTCGCATTTTCATTTAAAACATCCAGAATTTCTCCAAGCAAATACTCAAAAATACCCGCATCCAGCTCATCAATAACGACACATGCATTTGGATTGTTGTAGACCGCAATGAGCGTGCTTAAAATAGAAATCATCTTCAACGTACCTTCCGACTCACTCCGCAACGGGAGTTCGATTTCTCCTTTTCGTGAAAGAAATTCGAAACGAACGCCTTCTTTTCCATCAGCCAACGTCTGCTTGTTAATCTGCCTGATCTTAATTTGAAGACCCGGAATAATCGTCTGCAACACGATATTCGTTTGACTCACCACTTGATCTAGCGTTTCAAACAAATCCATCGGGAGCACCATCACATCTTGCATTTCATAAGGTATCAGTCCGCGCTTCTTTTCCAAATGAACACTGAAAGGCATCACTAAATTCGCGATCAACAGGCCATATTGAACCGTATCGATGACGTGTAAATCTCGATTGAAATCCAACGCAAGATTTTTCAACAGCTCCGTTTCATGCGCTGTCAATACACCTTCAAAGACTTCCTTTAATTCATCCCGAAAAACAATCGAAGTGGAATTACTAGCAGCCATTCGATTGGCCACCATCACCGAAATTCGTTCGGATTCATTCAATTCACTAACTTTTTTATTCTGAATTAAAATCCCGTTTTCGTCCTTTGAAATTAGTGTTTCAAAAGACATAGTTTCCTTGTTTTCTCGATAGGATACTTCTTCTTCAACGACTTGATATCTCGTTCTTCCTTGCGATAAAGCAACTTTGTACTCAACAATGAATTCACCAAATTGATTTTCCACAAGAAAGCGAAACATCAACCCAATCGCTTTTTCATTAAAATAAAGTAAGTTCGATCTCAGTTTGGGAAGTCTCGCATCCTGGCTTGCTGATAATAAAACCTTCAACAAATTAAACGCTTCCACAGCAGCCGTTTTCCCAGAACCGTTTTGTCCATAAAACCCAATCACATCGGCTTTCTCCAACGTATCGAAACTCGAATTTGTATGAAACACGCCTCTCCTTACATTTTTCAGATTCGTAATTTCCACATTCGTCACCCTAATAATACTCGTCACGCCGAACACTCCTCTAATACGTAGGGAATTTGTGCTTTTACTTATTACTATGGCTTTATAGGTGATGAGTTATTCATCGGTTTTTCTGGTGCTTTTCTGGCGTGCCTGTGCACCACTCAATTCTGACACGATTCGGAATCGTGTCAGAATTGCACCGTGCACAGGCACACAAAAAGAAAAAACCCACCAAGCGGCTCATACATCAGCCTACTCAGTGGATTTCACCATTTTTTCTTTTTTCTTCTCTTCTGCCTGTGCACAGTGGTACAAGTACTAAAAACCGGATCCGATGAATAGTAATATAGAAGGTTACTTAATGAAGGGGTGATGATTTGAATTCAAAAACGGTTCTACAAACTTTTGGAACTCTTGCTTCAATTATTTTTGGGATCATTTCAATTGAACTTTTACAATACACAAAAGCCACGGAAGGTCACGGGATTGCATTGGAAATTGCCAAGTTTAGCGTACTCCTATTTACTATTTATATAATGGCAAGAACCGGGAGCAGTTTTTTAAAGGCAAGAAAAGAATATGAAGGTATTAATTATTTTCTAAGTATCTGTTTATCCTTAGTGCTTATTGCTTGTATACCCGCACTAATTATTACAGGGTTGGTTATCGATTTCGGAGGGTATTGGTTGGTGGTTCTAATTGGAATAATTATTTTGATTGCTTGGGCGAAAAGAAATGAGAATATGCGGAGAAGAGCTGTTGTAACTGTTGGTTAAAAATTCGTGCCTGTGCACCACACAATTCAACACGATTCTGAATCGTGTCTAAATTGCACCGTGCACAGGCATCGATAAAAGCCTTATTCACAACACTTCTTATACTTTTTGCCACTTCCACATGGACAAGGATCATTTCTCCCAACTTTTGTTGCCGTTACGGGTACTGACTTAGCCTGCATCTTATTTTCAGAATAAATTTGTTCACGACGTTCAGATGAAGCCTTCCATTTTTCACTGTCTGGGTGTGTTCTGCCCATGACTTTATAAAAACTATATAAAATTTGCTTCATATCATTTGCCCCATAATGATATTCTTGAAAAAGGTAATCCTCTATTAACGGAAACGCCTTCTCTGTAAAATGATGGGCCAGTCCTTCTATAACCATGCCCTTTCCATCCTCATTTAGGACGTCATAACATTCAATAAGTACATCCGCTGCATAATCCGTTTTCGTATTCTCGATGACCGACAAAGCAAAGATGTAGGTATCCTCATTCATCGCATATGGCTTTACTGCTTCTACCACTTGATCGGATTGATACTGAATCAGTGCCTCCGCCGTTTCTTCTAACAATAAATCTTCATCACGTGCAAGTAAGTCAGCTAATATTGGAATATAGGATGGTAATTTCAAAAAACCGATTGCTCGCACTGCAAAAATACCATGATATGTAAACGAATCATTTTCTAATTCAGACGTTATCACCTTGTCCAATTCAGATTCGTCAATCCAATTCCGTCTGAACAATTCATCCTGAATAATCTTCGCTTCCATGAAATGCGACTGATTAAATCGATCTTGCTGTTCCAAATACTCAACTTTATCAATGAATTTTGTACGTAATTCTTCTTGATCACTACTTAATAAATTATGATAGAAGTTCATTTGTTCTTTGGTGAAATAAACGGCCAGCTCCTTTTCATGAGCAATGACGATTTCAGGATTTAATGAAAAAAGGAAGGACTTTCCCATATGCTTCCGATCATCAGGAAGCTTGTCCATCAGTTGAATTAACAAGGGCACAGACTTGGCATCTAAATTTCTCTTGTTGAGCCACACAAGAATGGACGTGTTTATCTCAGGTTGTTGTACCAAGTCTTCCAATATAGAATTGGTCCACCCCACGGGAACTTCAGGGTAATGCTCTAGTGACTGAACAACGATTTCCTGAACGAGAGGTTCTTGATAAACGATAAATGGTTCGACTTTTTCTAAGTAGTTATTTTTCATTACGAATTGCCCCTATCCTATTGAACTTTATATTTGAATATTTAAGCGTGCCTGTGCACCACTCAACTTGAACACAATTCCGAATCGTGTCTAAATAAAATTCGAAAATTCGTGCCTGTGCACCACACAATTCAAAACGATTCTGAATCGTGTCTAAATTGCACCGTGCACAGGCACGGTGCAAA
This sequence comes from Sporosarcina sp. CAU 1771, assembly GCF_054482775.1. NCBI lineage: Bacteria > Bacillati > Bacillota > Bacilli > Caryophanales > Caryophanaceae > Sporosarcina > Sporosarcina sp. CAU 1771. Next base: position 7,354 of record NZ_JBTLRN010000044.1, read on the forward strand.
CAACCAGGAACAGCAACCAGAAAAATTCAGCCCCTCACCTGTTCCCCCAAAACTTCCGCAACAGCCGTAGCATCTCGCTGATCCGCACCCTTATCACTAGCATCCGTAAACAATTGAAGCGCACTCACACTTATCGTTGTTGGGACCCCTTCGTCCTCTGCCAAACTCCGATAGAGATCTAGATCCTTCAACATATTCGCCAATGAAAACTTCACGTCGTCAAACGTGCCGTGAATGATATTCGGCCCGAATACGTCCATCACTTTCGTTTGCCCAGACCCTTTCTGAAACAATTCCGCCAACTTTTCTTTGGATATGCCTGCCTTTTCTCCCGTCAGTAACGCTTCACCTAACAACGAAATGATGCCGCCCACGACCATGTTGTTGCACAACTTCACGATTTGCCCGGCTCCGCTTTCTCCAATGTATTCAATGTGCTGGCCCATTGCCTGGAGCACAGGTGAAATCCCCGGAAACGTCTCCTTCGATCCGCCCACCATAATTGTTAGCGTCCCCAATCGCGCCCCATCTGGCCCACCACTCACTGGACAGTCAAAATACTCAACGCCGGATTCCCGTGCCGCCTCCGCTAAACTTCTCGTCCGCGCCACATCGTTTGTACTCATATCCAGCACAACACTTCCACGCTTGAGGTTATCAAAAGCCCCCTCTTTTTTGGATAAAAGCACGTGTTCCACTAACGTAGTCGACGGCAATGACAAAATCAGGACCTCGCTCCATTTCGCAAGCTCTCGAACCGACTTCACTCCAGCGGCACCTTCATTCACAACTCGCGCGACTGCTTCCGGGTTCGTATCGTACACCGTGACCTCATACCCTTTTCGAATTAAATTCGTCGCGATCCCATACCCCATTAATCCACACCCTACAACGCCAATCTTTTTCACAAGTTTCCCCCATTCCTTCAACCAACCTTTACGGACGAATATACACCGTTTTATAGTCCGTCCAGAAATCCAACGTCGTCGAACCTTGTTCACGCGGACCAATACTGGACGCTTTTTTCCCACCAAACGGGTACTGGTTCTCAAAATAATTCGACGGGATATTCACATGCGTCACCCCAGATTCGATGTTTCGAATGAAATGAAACGCCCGCTTCAAATCTTTAGTATAAATCGTCGAAGACAAACCGAATTCGCTGTCATTCGCAAGTTCCAGAGCTTCTTCATACGTATCGACAACCGTCATCGCCATCACTGGACCGAAGATCTCTTCTTTAAAAATCGTCATATCTTTTGTCACGTTACTAAATAATGTTGGCGCAACGAAAAAACCTGCATCCAAACCATCTGAAGTCAACCGCTTTCCACCACACTCAAGCGTTGCACCCTCATCAAGCGCGGATTTTACATAATGCAAATACGTTTTCAATTGACCTTCATCAACAACCGGCCCATTGTCCACGCCTTCTGTAAACCCATCGCCAATAACCAGTTTCCCTGCCCGCGCGACCAACTTCTTCGCCAACTCATCCGCAATCGAACGAACAACAATGAGGCGACTCGTCCCTGTGCACCGCTGTCCATTGTCCAAAAACCCACTAATTATTAGGTTTTCCACCGTTTCATCCAGATCCGCATCTTCCAGCACGATGGATGGATTCTTCCCGCCCATTTCAGCCTGCATCTTCGCCCCGCGTTCACTTACCGCCTTCCCGAGCGCAAGGCCGACACTCGTAGAACCCGTAAACGACACCGCTTTAATCTTCTCATGCCGACCAATCGCATTCCCGATAACCCCACCCGGCCCCGTCACCATGTTAATCACACCTGGCGGAACACCCGCTTGTTCAAACAACTCCATTATCTTTATGCTAATCAACGACGTATTGCTTGCCGGTTTGAAAATCACTGTATTTCCCGCAATAATGGCCGGTGCAATCTTCCAGATCCCGATACCGAGCGGGAAATTATACGGAGCAATCACGCCAACAACACCAAGCGGCTCCCGAATCGTATAGCCAAAAATCCCCGCATCATGTGACGGCACGGTTTCCCCTGTCATCCGAGTTGCTTCCCCACTAAATTGTTTCATCGCTTCAATCGTTTTCCGTACTTCACCATTCGCTTCGCGGAACGACTTCCCCACTTCCTTCGTAAGAATCGTCGCCAATTCCTCTTGCTTATGTTCCAACAACTGAATCAGCTTGAACAACACATCGCCCCGAGTTGGAGCTGCCGTATTCGCCCAACTTGGAAACGCATCCTCCGCCGCTCGAATCGCAATCTCCACATCCGCCTCATTCGACTTCTGAAAATACCCCAACACCCCTTGATTCGCCGGATTAATGCTCGGATACGTTTCCTTTGTGTTCGATGAAGCCCATAACCCATTGATGTAATTATAATAAGTCGTACTCACATACACGCCCCCTATTTCTTATATGTATCCTGGAAATCAAACTTATTACAAATCCCCCATTAGGATAACTATTCGACAGCAGATTTCTATTTCCTTCTTACTCGTGCCTGTGCACCACCACTAGCGTTGCATAAAACCCACTATAAACAATATCTTACTTTTTATACCATTCGAATGTGTTCATGAAAATAAAAAAAGGGAACAGGTCTTTTAAGACCAATCAGTTCCCTTTTTTTTACATCTTATTATTATTGTTCTAACTT
>NZ_JBTLRN010000045.1:0-9463 GCF_054482775.1 Sporosarcina sp. CAU 1771
GTTAGAACAATAATAATAAGATGTAAAAAAAAGGGAACTGATTGGTCTTAAAAGACCTGTTCCCTTTTTTTATTTTCATGAACACATTCGAATGGTATAAAAAGTAAGATATTGTTTATAGTGGGTTTTATGCAACGCTAGTGTCAGATGCCTGTGCAAGAAGCTATTCAGACAATACACTACAATTGCATAAAAATTTATAGAGGATACCGACTGTGTAACACTTTGTCGGTATCCTCTATGGTTTTATTCGGAAGTCGTGACTGGTACAGGTCGCTTTTGTGCTATTCGACTTTCATCGAAATCAGGACGTCATGGATTGCGACGAGTTTTACTTCAAGCCGGTGCAATAGGTAAAACGATACGATAATTGGGAAGCCAATTTCTTGTACAAGATTCAGCCATTGTTCCATTTTTTTTTCCTCCTCACTGTGGTTGATTCAAGGCAGCTAGACCGCCAGATGATATATTTTAGGTGAAAAAAACCGGCCTCATGGGAAAGGCTGAGGCCGGTAGAACTCCTTATTCGACGTCTAAATCGGTTACGTTGCGCTCAACAATGCGCGCGCCAATAGCTGTATCAATCAACTGTCCTTCGACTTGAAAGACTTGGGAGTTGATGATCTCCTGCATTGCAGCGCTAACTTCTAACGCTGTTAAGTCTTCACGTGGTTCATCGACAGTAAGCGCGACTTTTTTGCCGGCTGCCGTACTGAAATTCAATTGTAATGTTTTCGCCATTTTACATACCCCCTTTTTTTAGTTGTGGTAAAAATTAGTTCGTGATGCTTGAAGTTTCTACTTTCTCAGCACCGATAAACGGTAAAGATGAAAGATTTGCAAGTTCCTCAAGCCCTTTGTACAAGTTGTCCGCACTTGCTGTCGCAGAAATGTTGCGGTACGTCTTCGACTTTTGGATCAGCTTGCCCTCGTCGGTAACGCCACCGTCGAAATGCACACGCCCAACCGCATTCTTAAAATTGAGTGTCGCCATGTTCTCACCCCCTTCATCTCTTATATAGAAGGTTCGGAGGGGAAAGGGGACGGTTGGGTGGAGATTTTTTTCGGTGCCTGTGCACGGTGCAATTCTGACACTATTCGGAATTGTTTTGAATTGTGTCGTGCACAGGCAGACTTTTTCAGGCAGACTTTTTAATGTAGGAAATTTCTATACTCGGAAGTTTGATTTCAGGAACCTTTCAACCGGCTATATCCGATTCAATGGGATTGACCATGTGCACCGCGGGCTCTTCCGTTTCTTTACAGAAGATAAACAGTTTGCTATATTAGGGTGGTGCAAAGGTAGAATATTCTGATTTATATTCATTGCAAAACCTAATTTTTCAAAAGAAAAGGGAACGAATTCAGACAGTAAAAAAAGGGGGAATAGGAAATGACGAACTATCCGATTCATCAAATACGCGCTAAGTTTCCTGCACTAAATAGAACGTATAAAGGGCGACCGGCTGTCTATTTTGATGGTCCAGGCGGTTCCCAAGTCGTTCAAGGATCGATTGACGCGATTGTAAGATACATGGAAAATGGCGGAGCCAACCTTCACGGACAATCTCCAACGAGCCGTGAAACTGAAAAGTATATTCAAGAAGCAAGGGAAGCAGTAGCTGACCTATTGGGGGCGCGGTCGGAAGAAGTAGCTTTCGGGCAAAACGCGACTTCGTTAGTCTTTTCAATCGCCAGAGCAATCGGAGAAACGTGGAACTCGGGGGATGAAATTGTTTTAACTGAAATGGATCACCCGGCCAATATCGATTCTTGGTTAACCGTCGCAGAGCAAAAAGGTGTGAACGTGCACTGGATTAAAGTAGATCCTGATACATGTACGTTGGATTTAACGAATTTAGATACGATTATTAACGAAAAAACGCGTTTAGTTGCAATTACGTTGGCTTCAAATGCAATTGGCACCATTCCAAATGTTGAAGAAGTTGCTTGGCGAGCCAAAAAAATGAATGCACTTTTGTCTATTGATGCGGTTCATGCAGTTCCGCACTTTGTAGTTGACCGGGATAAGTTAGGAGCAGACATCATTTTCTGTTCTGCGTATAAGTTTTTCGGTCCGCATGTAGGAATTTCTGTGATTCGTAAAGATATTTTTGAAAACCTGGACACGTATAAAGTCGCTCCTTCGCCTGCTACTATACCTGACAAACTTGAAACAGGAACGCAAAACTTTTCGGGGATTTCAGCGATTCGACCAGCAATCGAGTTTATCGAAAACCTGGGAAGTGGTTCATCGCGAAAAGAACGAATTCGCAGTGGGTATGAACGAATTGAAAGACATGAAAATCACTTGGCCGATTTGATTCGCGACGGGTTAGCAGCTATAGAAGACGTGCACGTTTTTCAGGCACCGAATCACATTGCCAAAACACCTACGATTGCCTTTTATATCGATTCCATTCAACCGGCTGATTTTTGTAGGCAGATGGCAGAGGATTATTCTATTTTTGTTGCTGATGGCCATTTCTATGCGACTAGACTAGCCGATCGACTGGGAGTGCTTGAAAAAGGTGGATGGATACGTGCGGGGATTGCGCCGTATAACACAGTTGAAGAGGCCGAGAGATTTGTTGAGGCAGTTAAACAAGTGACGATGGCTGCAAGAATAGAAACGAAAGTGAACTGAATAGGGAAAGACAATTTTGGAGGCGAATTCTTATGGAAATGGTACAAAAAGAAAATTTGTCGCAATTGACAAATGAAGTGAAAGATGAAGTCGTTAAGTGGAGAAGGTACTTGCATGAAAGACCAGAATTGTCATTCCAAGAGGTGGAAACGTCCCAATTCGTCTACGATACGTTAAAAGAAATGGGTAACCTTGAACTTTCTCGACCAACTAAAACGAGTGTGATGGCTCGGCTAATTGGTGCCAAACCGGGAAACGTGTTGGCGATCCGAGCTGATATGGACGCATTGCCAATTGAGGAAGAGAATGATGTTGAATACGCCTCGAAGAATTCAGGAGTCATGCATGCATGCGGTCATGACGGTCATACAGCGATGCTTTTAGGAACGGCAAAAATCCTGTCGCGTTTCAAGGACGAGATTGCGGGAGAGGTACGTTTTTTATTCCAACATGGCGAAGAACAGCTTCCCGGCGGTGCGGAAGAAATGATCGATGCAGGTGTGATGGATGACGTGGATTTTGTAATCGGGGCACATTTATGGTCACCAATCGAAGTCGGTAAAGTCTTTACAGTTGGCGGTCCTTTAATGGCGGCAGCCGATATTTTTACGATTACAATTTGCGGTAAGGGAGGCCATTCCGCTTTACCGCATACCACAATCGATTCTCTTGCGGTGGGCATGCAAGTCGTGAACAATTTGCAACATATTGTGTCTCGTAAAACAGATCCATTTGAGAGTCTGGTTGTGTCAGTAACTAAATTCACAGCAGGTACATCGCATAGCATCATACCAGAAACGGCTTCTATAGTCGGTTCAGTGCGCTCATTTGATAAAGAAGTACGCGAAGCCACACCGAAATATATGGAGGAAATCGTAAAAGGAGTTACAGCGGCTCATGGGGCTAGCTATGTCCTCGATTATCAATGGGGTTATCGACCGGTTATCAATGATGAAAAAGTTACTTCTATCATACAGGAAACAATTGTTGATGTTTTAGGGGAAGAGTCACTTATCAGTCAAAATCCAATGATGATTAGCGAAGACTTTTCCGCATTTCAGCAAAAAGCACCGGGATGCTTCTTTCTTATCGGGGCGGGAAATCAGGAGAAAGGAATAACCTATCCACATCATCATCCTAAGTTTGAGTTGGATGAAGACGCATTGAATATCGGAGTTGAAATTTTTGTGCATGCTGCATTTCGATTTTTGAAGTTTTAGGTGTCCGCTTAAAGCGATGCCTGTGCACGGTGCAATTTCAACACTATTCAGAAATGTTTTGAATTGTGTCGTGCACAGGCAGATTTTTTTCTAGTTGCTTATAAAAATCTTAATAGCTTAATTTGTAATTTACCATATTATTCACCTGGCTTTCTAATTAATTAAATCAAAGATAATCAATGATGAACGAAAGGAACCTATTGTTGGTTTGATATAATGGAGAAGTAAACGCAATTAATAAATGGTGAAGAAATAAAGTAAGAACCTACTGGGTAGGCTGTGATGAATGGCTACTTAGTGGGTGCTTTTTTCTTGAGTTGAATTGGATTAGTTAGAGCAATGCTATTTATCTAGCTATAAATATGTTAATATATGATATAATTAATTATGCGTATTTGGTTTTAAAGGACGTGTGATGAATTGACTAGAAAGTTTACTATAACATTTCAAAACCTTGAAAAAATGGAATTTTACGATGTTCTGTCCTTTGAAGAAAAACAAATTAATGAAATGCTTGAAATTGCCCTTCAATATACAAAAAAACAATTGCAGGAATATGAAGAAAAAGGTTTCGATATTACCTATTTGACCTCAAGTCAAAAATGTAGGGTTTTATCTTCTAAAAATCGGGTTATTTACGGGAAAAGTCCTGAAGAACTAAAAAAAGAGAAGAAAGTTGTTGTTTCACTCCATTCTCAAGGTAGAATACTTGAAAGATTAGGTTCTAATAAACTTAAAACAATACTAGATATAATACAAAGGATTATTGATGCAGATAAAGTTTTGAAAGCACAGTTTAAAGGGTATAGTTCATTATCCTATACTTTAACCAAAAATGGAGATCGAACGTTTAATAAACTTCCAATTAGTTTTAAATGGGTTAAAGGGAGGCGACAAGTTTTATCAGTTACCTTTGCCCAGCGTGATGCTCTACCATCAAAAATGACTACAAAAATAGCTCATAATGATGTATTCGCAGATAAAATGGTTGAATATAGAAGGAAATTAGTGGAACGAAGTCAGGGGAAGTAAAGAACATCAGTAATATTTCTTGAATATATATGTACTAGTGTTTAAAAATAAAAATACAGGTTAAAAATGAGTAATAGAAGGGATGAATGCAAATGCTTACCGTATACAGGGAGGTTCAAACAATGAAAGATGAACCATCTACTTACAAAAAGGATATTCAATGGGAAATTGAAGAATGTGCATATGTTGTTCGAAATGTCCCCTACCTAAAAGCAGATTACGACGAAGAAGAAATGCTAGATTTGGATGTTTCAATTGCGTTGACTACTTTGCGTGATTTAATGTTCGAGAATGCAATCCCACATGAAGTTGATTATGAAGACTTTGCGGATATTGAATTTTAATTTGCTCTATCTTATATTTCAAATCACCATCTAAATTTATAGAGACTTTTAATTGAATGAAACGAATCAAGCTCATTGCCTAAAATGGTAATGAGTATTTTTGGCTCTATAATATTAATTTCAGATACCCACTAGCGTTGCATGGCTGTAAAATCACTGGAAATACGACAAGAAATGCAAAAAAAGGCGATGCCTGTGCACGGTGCAATTCTGACACTATTCAGAATCATTTTTAATTGTGTTGTGCACAGGCAGACTTTTTTTGAAGATCATAATTCGACAGAAGATGCTAAATCGGAGGAAAAGAAGAACAACTTCGGTGGAAAAAATGATAGGTCCTAACGAGAAAAGAACGGTCTTAACGATGAAATGATAGGTCCTAATAAAGAAAACATAGGTCTTAGCGAAAAAATGATAGGTCCTAATGGACAAAATAGTATTCATAATGATGAAGCGATGCCTGGTGAAGCGATGCCGGTGAAGCGATGCCTGTGCACGGTGCAATTCCGACACTATTCAGAGTTGTTTTGAATTGTGTCGTGCACAGGCAGACTTTTTCGTTGAATTGAAAAAGGTGCCCGTATATACACCCTTCAGAATGGATTCCGAAACGTGTATATACAAAGGCACCTTTCACTTTTCACTTTTCACAAGTACTCTACAAGTTAATCACCGACGATGCTTAGGCACCAATTGAAGTTTTCCCAAGCGGTATACCAGCCGGTGAAATACTCTTGTGAATCATCCCAACGAACTTCGAATTTCTTTTGACCATCTAGCTCAACTAAATACAATTCCAACGTAGTGTCTTCTTTAGATACTGCCAACTTCATGCCTTTTTCGAGTTCTTCCTCGGTGAGCAATACATCTGAAACCGAACGTAGCTGGGCTTGTTCAAATACTTGTTTGTTAATGATTCTATAATCCATACTCAACCTCCAATAAACCATTTAGTCTTTATATGTGCTCCTACTTCATCTGCAAATAATAAAACTACAGAAGTCTATTTTATATGCATTTGGCTGTGAAATCAAAGATGAATTGATTTGCTCAATTCAATTAATTTTGTAGAGGTTACTGTATATGCCATTTATACCATTCGATGCCTGTGCACCACACAACTTTGACACTAATCAGTTAATTAGATTTATAAGCAGCAGGAACGAACTGTTGAGCAGCGAACAAACACGGAATTTTAATTTACATAGGCGAAGGTGTTGAAGAGTTAGCGATAAAGGTTGGGGAAGTTACTCAACAGTTGGCGGATACTGTGCAGTTGCCTTAATTAGAAATCATGCATCAAAAAGATTGTTGAAGGACCATTTTATGAAGACTCTAACTTTACAAAAAAACGATGTTAATTGACAATAGAATTAAGAATTTTTTTATTAATGATGGGGGATATGGCATGAGTGAAATGAAGGAGAACGATAAACAAGAATTATCGTTAGTAGAAAAAGCATTTGATCTGTTTGAAAAAGAAGGTATTGGCCTTCCCATAGAAGATATAAAGAATCTAATGCAATTTGCACCAAATATAAAAGACATGTTTTTGAAGGTAGCCGACTTGTCCTCTAGTTCATCACAAAATGTTTTTGACGTTTTAAAGCAGATTGTTTTGGTCTATCAAGATGAATTGAAGAGAGAGGATTTGAGTCAAGAAAATCGAGAAGCTATTTACGATCGAATGGACAAACATGTTATGAATGCGCTTGAACTAGACGATAGTAATAAAAAGTTTATTGTAGGTGCAATGGGGGTAGTCCTCACGGCTTTAGTTGGTGGCGCGGTTAAGTTTGGACCAAGAATTATTAAAGGAGCGATCAAGAAATAAATTGTGAAGCTTACTTTGAATTGGGTTTGTTTGGTGCATGGTTGTGCTAGTGAGTAGTTTATAAACAGGACATTTTGTAAATGAATTTATGGGGTCTTGCTCATCACACTATGTGGTGGGCATTTTTGATTTGGGAAGCGTTGCCTGTGTGGAAGCGTTGCCTGTGCACGGCGCAACTTGTACACGATTCAGAATTGTGTTGAATTGTGTGGTGCACAGGCACGGTTCACTACTTTCCAATCGAAAAGTACATGATCTGACAGCACTTATCTATGTTCATTATACTTATATTGGCAGTGAGGGTATTAAGGCCGCACGGTATAGTGATCTAAGGACATTATTAGAACGCACAAAAAGGTTAGAAGAAGCATATACTAATCAAGATCCATTGATAGCGGTGTATAAGTACTTTAAAAAAATAATTGACTCCATCAGTTAATCTTTTGTGTTTGACTTCATAATTTGATTGGTGTAGTATTTTATTTAAGGAAAAAATCGGTTCGCCCGGTTTGCAATAGCGGGGTCTTACTTCGCTTAAGTTTATCGTACTAGCACTCGTCTTTGGACGGGTGCTTTTCTTTTTGGAAAAGCAAATATAATGTTCTGTCTAAAGGTCGAACTAGGCTCATCTCCATTTAGGGAGGTGGGTCTTTTTTACGTTTTATTCAGTGAAATTTGCGTGCTCTAGTTAGAAAAGGCGGAAATATAATCGCCATCTACTATATATAGAAGATAATAAATCGTTGCCTGTGCACGGCGCAACTCGGACACGATTCAGAATTGTTTTGAATTGTGTGGTGCACAGGCACGATTCACTCTCCTGGAATTTATAACTTATGGTTCAATTTTCTCTACGGGAAACATATGTTTAACTATTGAAAGGAGAGGTGCAGCTTGGGTTTGCTCTTATATTTAATTCTTGGCGGTATGATTGGTTGGTTCGCGGGAATAATTTTAGGGAAAGACTTGCCGGGCGGGGTTATCGGGAATGTTATTGCTGGCATTATCGGTGCATGGATTGGAGGCAGATTGCTTGGGAATTGGGGTCCGAAACTCGCTGATTTTTACATTATCCCTGCAATCATCGGTGCACTTATTTTCGTTATTATCGTAAGTTTTATTATGAAATCAATGCGTAGAAGATGGTGATTTTTTTAAAAAGGAGTGCGCGTTTATTCATTTCTTGGCGCCAGCACTGAAAACAGCAGTAGGGGCTATTCGCTCAGGCAAATTTCTGCAAAATTAAAAGAGGACCAGACGCATCCAGTCCCCTTAAGTGCAAGCCGAAGCTATACACCAATAGTAGTTATATCGTATGATATTGCATTCCCTTTTATTCGTAACGGGGGATTGATCTACTTAAATCGACAATCAAATACTAGGATGAGTTACTGTATTACGAAGCTCTTTAATCATGAAAATGATAGCCTCCGCGACTCTTCCGTTTTGATTAAAACATGAATTGAAATTTATCTAGTGGAGCGCAGAGTATAAGAGCGAACTTGAGTAGTGACGCAATTGTTGAATTGAAAAAGGTGCCCGTATATATGCCGTTCGGAAGTGGTTCCGAAATGTGTATATACGAAGGCGCCTTTTTTATTCTAAGTTAACTTTTCTTAAAACGTTTCCAAAGGAAGAATCCAACCAATCCAGCAACAACAGCTAGGATTCCTGCGTATAGGTAGTACGGGTTTGTTTGTGAATCGGTCGCTTGTTCAGATGGAACTGCAATTTGACCCTCACCGATGATTGCTAGATCGTCCGCAGCATTCACAAGCTCAGCCGTTCTGTCGCAAAGTGTAGTAGACAAAATGTCTTTTCCGTTCGAATCCATTGTGTTGGCGTAGACTAAATACTCTTTTCCAACGATGAAATCGATCCCACATCCGGCGGAATCGTTGCCGGTAAAAACGGAAACCGTTGCGCTGTCGATCCCTTTCCAAATCTCGTTTACTTGGAATTGAACTGTTTTTCCGTAATCGTTTTTGCTTTTTTTAACGTCCACGACTTCACCACTAAAAACAGCAGCCGCTTCGGTTAGGGCAACATCTGGGGATGGCGGCATCATGCATGAACAAGCCGCGGCTGGGATTGGTTTAAAATAGACGCTTAACAGAATGAGTAGCAAGAGTGGAAGTATACGTTTTCCCTTTTTCATAAGAATTCCTCTTTTCATTCGATATAGGATTAGTTCGTTTTAGGGGGGGAAGAAGTTTCAATGGTTTGAAAATTTTTGAGCGGTGCCCACTAGCGTTGCATAGAAGTAAAAATATGTAAGATGTCCTTAATTAGGAAATTATTATCGTAGTTTAATAACTTGCAAAAACACAAAAAAGCTCCTAATGTAGGTAAGGAAACGACGACTAAATCAGTTCCCTACACTATC
>NZ_JBTLRN010000046.1:0-7463 GCF_054482775.1 Sporosarcina sp. CAU 1771
GTGTCATGCTGATTTGCATGCTACTTTATTATACAAGAGGTTTTACTATATATAGTGGCTCTCTGTTCCGCACTTGGTGGCTCTATCTTCCGCAGTGACTGGCTCAAAACTCCGCACAAGTGGCTCAATTCATCTGCAATATTCACATTTTAAAATATTTAACTGATGCCAATAACATCATTGAATTTTTTTCATAATTATTTTCAACCGAAGGTTTCACACCAAAATGAATAGCATTTCTTGATTCTCGGACTAGATCTGTCCAGCTTTGGGCCTCTCTTAATTCAAAAGTCTTTACATCTGTTTCAGTGGATATAAAGTCTAGCCAATCCTTATGATGAATCGTATATAAATTTGTAACCAATTCAACCTTTTTAACGAAACTAATTTGTCCCTTCAAGCTATTTATGTGCTTCTCGTTTTTATCTTTAGAAATCCCTTGGGAAATAACATACTTATATAATGAAATACCTAGTTCAATCCAAGCACCTTCTACAGCTTTACCTAACATAGCAAGAGAAGGCCTATACAACCCCTGCTTAAAACAATCTATGGAGTCATTCAAAGCTTCTATGATCTCCGCATCCGCATTTTTTATGTCCAAGTGTTCTATAAACAAATCTGGTTCAAACAATGTGAAATTTGTCGATGTATTGTTTCTTGATTTTCTTACCCGATTAGGGATTGGGAACCCTAAATCGGCAAAATTCCAACCTGAGCTAGTCCCTCCTTGTCCAGGTATAACAGTAGTCCAGCCGATCCTTCCATCTGGAGCACTACTATTTGTGTCTAAGGAAATCAAAAGATTTGAGTGTATTAATTCCATTACACTTTCTAAAAAGGCAATTTTGTATGCTATGTATTTAGAAGTTTTTATTACTTGTTCATCTATATCGACGGATTGGTGGATAACTATTTCTTTTGGTTTTGGAAATCCCTGCGAAACCGTGAATTCCTCTAGTACATTCAACGTCTCTATTACTTCAGATTCATAATTCATTAGAAAAGACTTTGCAATAATAACTTTATGTCGATTGACATTTATACTTTTTCTAATTCTTTCTTCAACTTTTTTTTGCATATTCACACTCCAATGTAACTAGTTTTATAAAGATGATTTAGCTTGAAACTTTAACCAATTAATTTAGGTAACGATAAAAGAGTGAGTTGTTTGCCTTCAGTAATTTTCTCCTCAAGTGAGGGAGCAGTAACGTTCGTTTTTGCATTTACTGTTCCATAATACAAACCACAAATTAGTGTTCTAAATAAAATCAATAGAAGAGGTTTACTTTTATCCAATTTCATCACCTTAAATTGTATTTGGGGTTAATATATCCAGTCCAGTTACAACAATCCCCATTCGAGTAAAGGCCCATTTTATGAAAACAGGCACAATCCATATTGAAGAATCGCACCCGATAGCTTAACATTACTTATTTGTATCATAATTATTTAATATTTCATTACCTTGTTTTATGAACATATCCGCATTCACAAACGATTTAATAATAAAAACTAAATTATCTTTTGTAAGAACAGGATTAATCAATAAAGCCTTCTGTTCCAAAGCAAAGTTATTCCCGTTATAATCCAAAATCAGTGTTTTTAACCCCCTTAAATTGCTTTTAGATAGGTCAAACAAAACTACAGCTTCATAAATGGTTGTATTCACCATCTTTTTTTCGTTTAACAATCCTAATAATGTCAAAAGGGACCTATTGTGGAATTTAACCTTTTCTATTTCAGCACTTAATTCTCGATATTTTTTATCAGTATTCCGCAAAAAATATTCTCCTAACTTATGTCACAAAATGTCCCTTTCACTGAAAAAAGGGATATGGAATAGCACCCGATAAGTTTAATTAACAAATAATACTAACTCCTTTTTCCTATATGTTCTCTTTAAAGATTCAATTATTGAATCTTATCTCCAATAATATCAATATACGACCACGAAATATATTTAGGTTGGATACGTAAACTACCATCCTCAATAACTGGTAAATCCCTAATACCTGTCACAATATATATATCTTTTTCGACAGTCAATGGGGCAATATGTACACTCTTTTTAAATTGCCTTGTTTCAATAATGTCACCGCTATCATTCATCAAATTAATTTCAATTTCAATACTCTTAATAGTAAGGTTCGTTCCGTTATAAATCTCAAAATATGCATCTCCGTGATTGAAAATGCGTTCTGTTGTTTTTATCTTTGAATATTCTTCACTCGCTAAAGAAACAGAATTTATTTGAGCTCTAGGAATAGGATTAGAAGTGGCAGTAAAAAGATAAATCATCATTCCTACAAATAAAAGAGAGAATGTTATTCCAAACAAAATACACAATAGTACTAAAAATAAATTATCCGAACGAAAAAACTTTTTTTCTGTATTAACCTTTGGGTTTGAAAACTCATTTTGAGCTGTGGTACTTTCTTCTTTAATATTATTTGAGTTGCCTCGGGTGTTATTCTCACTCCATAATTTATCGTACTCATATCTATAATGTTCATCAGATAAGGTGTCATAAGCTTCTTTAATTAATATAAATTTTTTATCGCCCTGCTGAAACGTATCAGGGTGATACATCTTACTCAATTGTCTGAATGAAGCTTTAATAACTTCAAAACTAGCCGTAGGACTTACCTGCAAGACTTCATAATAATCAACGAACTTCATATGTTTTCCCCCAACTCAAGATTGTTTTATTCAGTTTTCAAAAGCCTACTTAAAGAATATTTATGTGTTACTAGCGGTAAGAAATAAACTAATAAACGGCTGTGAATATAATAAAAACAATGACAAAACTATATTAGTGGAATAACACATCGGATGTTGCTGTTTTTTAACATTACTATAGTAATACTGAGCAACACAGTAAGTAAAAGCAAAGTTATCTTGATACATTATTGCCTTGTAACCGCCACTTCTTTAAATGAAGCCCTAATTTCATCATTGCCTTCATTAAAATTATCTGTATCTTCATTCTCAATTGTAATAGGTTTTTCAGAAAAACTAGACATCATCATATTAAAGTGAGCAATATGCCCTTGAGAATCGAAGATTTTTCTGAATACTTCGAAGAATCTCTCCACTACATCCTCACTAGATTCAACAAATAGATCATCGCTAATAAAATGTGAACCATCATTTATCCAAGATATTAATGACCGACATCTAAGTTTATCTTCATATTCGAAACTATCTTCTAAACTATCAAGAGCTATATTACCAAGGAACTTAAAATAGTTCTCGAGTATTCTCCGCATAACATTTTGAATTGAGGCGAGGCTTTGCTTATCCCTACTTTTCAATTCCTTCCACAACAGCTCGTATGAAGTTTTTATTGGATTCTCATCATATTGAACTATAACTGATTGGTTATCTTTCTTTTTCACAATCCAAAAACCAGCTTCACCGTAATTCTTCTTCCCTTGTTTGAAAGTCACTTCCTTATGAAAATATATATTATGTGTTAATATGAAAAGCTGCTTTATATCCATTTTATTCTCTTTTATATCAAACATTATTTGTCTAACTAAGCTACTTACCATAAAAAGAACATTACTATCTAAACTAGATATTGGATCATCAATAACTACTACTTTTTCAGTAATAATATTTTCAATGCTAGCGCTACCTTTTAATAGTTGATAAAAATATAGAAAAGTAATAAATGTTTTTTCGCCTTCACTTAGTGTTTCCTTAGCATCATCACCGTTGTCTCTAATTATTTTATAATTACCCTTTTTTTCTGCTGTGGATAATTTGAAGTTAATAAATCCAAATGATTCAAGTGTTTTATTAATTTCACTAACTGAATACTCTATACTTGTAGTATGCTCTTGTAGACTAGTTACTTTTCGCCCAATATCTCTAATAATTATCTTCTTCTTTTCCCTATTATCATTAATACCAATTATTGCTTTCTCAACATTAATCTTTTTAATATTGAAACTTGTAAATGTTCTTTTATTTTTCTCTACAATATATCGCCACATATCTTTAATCAAATTTTCTTTTTCTGCCTTAAAGTTTTCAATTAAATCGTTATACTTTATGATTTCTTTATTTGCTTTCAATAGCTCTAAATTAACTTTATTTATTAATGTTGAAGTCTCAGAAAGTTCAATAGTACTACTTGGTTCCTTTTTCTTATTATCTATTAGCTGAATGTTTTCTTTGAATTTAGATTTAATTAATATTAGAAATTCTTCAACCTTTTTTTCATTTAAATATAAACCCTTAGAATTTTTTATAAGCAGTTCAATTTCACTTATTATTTCAATGGTTTGATTTTCATAATTTGTTGAAACGTTATTTAATAATTCTATATTCCCTAAGTATGTTTGATCAAAATAACTAATTAACTTATTCTCAAATTCTTCTGGAAGCTCTTGTTGGCAGAAGGGACATTGTTCTTCACTTTTTTTTATGTATGTAAAACCTTGTTTTACCCAGTCGCTAATATTCAGTTTCATAATCAAATCTGCTATATCTACATCTTCTTTACCTATAATTTTTTTTTGGAATATATAAATATCCTCTATAGCTTCAAACTTTAAGATACTATATACCTCTAACTTCTCAATTATTCTATCAAAAAACGACTCTTTTTTTAATTTAATATCTTCTATAGTTTTCAACTTTCTATTGATATTCTTTGTCTCTTCTATACATTTGTTCATAAAACTTTCTTTAGAATTCCGGTACCCCTCGATTAAATCCTTAAAATCCTCATCTACCTCTTTTTTTATTTCCCAACACAATTCTTTAAATTCATCAATTAAATCTTTTTGTTCTTTGATTTTATGAAGATAGACACCGTCTAACTTCCCTAAACTTTCAGTATTCCTATTAATTTCTTCTTTTAGAAGTTCAATCTTGGCTTGAAGATTAATTGATTCCTTACCTAAAGTGAAAATACCTTTTATTGTTTCATCCTGATGAAAATTTTCTATTACAAAGTTTCTATTATAAACATAAGTTGCGACTTTTCTACTTTTCCATTCTAATGAACAATATGGAAAACCACTTTCATTTCTTAGTAATTCAGAGATTGTTGTTTTTCCAGACCCATTATTTCCGTAAATAAAGTTTATTTTTTTCAGATTTTCCAATACTCCTCCTTCATCATTAAATGTAGCAGCTTTTTTAAGAATAATTTTATCTAACACTTTAATCCCTCCAAATTCAAAAGTTTTAAAAAAAGTATCTATAAATTTGAATAGTTTACTTTCTCTTAATCCATTTATAAAAACTAGATTAATTTACAAATTATTAATGAATATAATGATTATTATTTATCAGCTTTTGCTTTGGATAACTAATCCCTATATTTTTCAACTAGTAACATTATGCGTAATTTTAATGGGAATAATATACTCTATTTCTATTGTACTACATTACCTATCTACAATAATCTGTATACTCATAAGAGTCTGATTAAAAAGGTGGTTTTTCTTATTGACTAAAAGTAAATAAGAAAAAACGGAAAGTTAAAACCGCGTAAGACCAAGTTTCTTGAAACTTGGTCTTACGCGGTTTTTCTTTTTCACGGATATTTCCGCTGAGGGTTTATGAATTATATATTAACTAAGTGCCACTACTAAGATCCTTTTCACCAATTAATTAATAACAAAACCATAGTTTAATAAATAAATTTTAAATTAATTGAATCCCCCCTTGAATTTTAATACTACAAAAAAATATAATTCCTATACGCTAATAAAAAAAATAATTACACTATTAAGTTCAAAGGAGAGAAAACAAATGAATGTTATTCGTAGCTATTCATCATTAGAGAACGCGGTAAACGTAAAAAATATAATTCAGGATTTATTAATTATAGAACTAGAGGCATTGTTAAATAGAACTGGGACTCAAGTATATAATGGCGACTCACCAAAAATTAGTCAAAATGGAAGTGAGTGTGCTTGAAATCTATAAATAATACAAGTAATTCAAATAATGGAAGTCCTATTAAAGAATCTATTGATACACAGAATTCTAGCTGCGTTAGTAAATCTATTGATGAGAATAAAGATTTTATGAAAAAGTTGAAAATACTAAAAATAGAAGGACATCTGTCGCCATTTATTTACAATGGCTTTCTAAAATATCAGGAATGGAGACAGGACTATGAATCTAAAGGAGCATAAATCTTTTCCAGGAGTAAAAAAAGGAGTAATCCAAGTTTTTTTCAGTAATTCTAATAGTGACGAAACTTTTCAACTACGTCTTGAATTGGATTTAGATGAAGGTAATCCCCACTCAAAAAACACACCTAGGCTATAAAATTTCATTGTATAAAACACATCACTATTCGTCAATGCTATTTGCGGAGGTGTGTTTATGAGAAGAAAGATTAATTTAAGCATAGGATCAGAAGTTAACCCTGTAACTGATGTATGGATACAATATTTAATTCAACGTATTATCGTAGAACAATTGGAAGTTCCATATCGCTTACAAGCGAAATTACTTCATCAAAACTATTTAATGAAAAGGAAATTTAGAGAAATCGGAGTGAATCCTGATGAAATGTAAGTACAAAGTGTTTTTCAGGCGTGTAAGTTCAGTGGGCCAAGACTTAGCAATGCAAGTCTCTGCCGATGCGATCTATCGTCAAAAATACCTTTCAAGCGAAATTAGAATCATCGATGAACACGGCATTTCTGCAAATAAATTAAAGATAAAAGACCGACCGAAAATACAAAGTTTAATTAGTTTGATTCAAAAAAATCAGGTCGATATTATATTCGCCTTCGATCGTTCACGCTTATTTAGGGATTTTTATGAATCTAATTATTTTTTTTCCATTTGCAAAAAGAATGATGTTACTATTTTCTTTACATCAGCTGGGAATGGACATCAACAAGCAACTGATAATTATCTCTTGGAAGGAGTACTAAATATCGTCGGGGATGTTGAGGGGAAAAATATTGCCCGAAGAACTGAAGAAGCAAGAAGAAGATATCCACCTAGGAAGTTAGGTTATGTAAAACACAAAGAAACCAAATATTTTCTAAAAGATCCTGCCAAAGAACTTATATTAATCCAATACTTTTCCGATTTAACCGGAGTTAAGGATCATATCCATTTGGAAGAATTACTACAGGAATATAAAAAGGAACATAAAATTAATCCAATTCAACTTCTAAAAATCGCAAAAGATCCATTTTATGCGGGATATGATTTGAGCGCCGGTCAGAACAAACTTAGTCACGTTTCACCCTATTTAGAATTAAATCAGTTCAAAGAATTACAAGGTAAAACCCCAATTTTCACAACTTATCTAGAAAAGGTTAATAACTTGAGTCAATTTCATAATTCCAAGCCCTTACATACCAAGGGTTTCTAGGCATAAAAAATAGAGCACCTCCCCAAATCCTGTATAATGTAAGTTACCACACAAACATAAAGACAGGAGAGAGTGCCCTTATGTCCATTATACGACA
>NZ_JBTLRN010000047.1:0-6409 GCF_054482775.1 Sporosarcina sp. CAU 1771
AGCCACGGATCGAATTAAGGTCGCTATCGAGCAAGAATCGTTACAAACTGCTTAATAAAATTGTTTATTTATTTTTAAAAAACCAACAAATCTTCAAGGGGCTATTCTGTTTATTTTTAAAATCGTCAATTATGAAATTGATTCAATTAAGCTGAATATACTTTTCATTTTAAGCTAACTATTAACGTTAATCGGCTAATTTTATAATACCTGGTAACAAACAAAAAGGTACGCAAAATCACTTGACTACGTTCTATATCGCAATTCTCTTCATAAAATGAATGTATACCAACACTCATTTTAAAAAAGGGGATTAGACAATGTATGCCATTCATTATCTTGAAAACAATATTGAACTACTCAATATAGCATCCCGGGAAATACCGGCCGTGGATGAAAGCGTAAGGATAAAAGGACGGAACGGAAAAGTGATAAGCGTTGAAAAGATGAGCGAAACTAAATACTTTGTGGTGGTTGAGTTTGAAAAGAAAGTTGAAAAAAGCAATACAAACTTAAAGAGTTTTGGTAGGAATCGAAAATGACTTTCTGTCGATATCATTCATTGTGATAATTCAAAATGCCTGTGCAACATTGAATTCAATGTTGCACAGGCATTCTTTAATAGATGTTGACACGAATAAGGATTGAATTACAGACAGAGAAGGTCGACCTCCTCCATGAATATTAATAATCTCCGTGTTATGATAGTGAGGTAAACTATAACTTGTCAGAAGAAGGAGAAAACTAGTCTCCAAACCGCAAATCAGATGTATGAAAAGAGGAGGAATTGTAAGATGATTATTCATCCAATCAAAGCTTTTGCTGATAATTACATATGGTGCATTCAAAAAGAAACAGAAGTAATTGTGGTTGATCCCGGAACAGCGAATGATGTCCTTAATTACCTTGAAGAAAAGCAGCTTCGCTTGGCGGCCATTCTTTTAACACATAAGCATGAAGACCATACCGGCGGGGTACTCGAGATTCTCGCGAGTTATCCAGAAATTCCGATTTATGGACCGAAAGAAACGGATGCCTTGGCGAATCATATTGTAGAAGAAGGGGACACTTTTAACTTGTTGGGCCAAACTTTTCAAGTCTTTGAAACGGGCGGGCATACACATGGCCATATTAGTTTTGTAATGGGAAATCATCTGTTTTGTGGGGATGCCTTGTTTTCAGCAGGATGCGGTCGAGTTTTTACCGGTGATTACGAAGCTCAATATGAATCCTTGCAGAAATTTAAACGCTTGGATGATAATGTAAGTATTTATGCTGGTCACGAGTATACCGAAACTAATTTACGCTTTGCATACGACATGCGTCCAGACAACGAAAAAATCTCCATATCATTGAATGAAGTCCGTGAAGTACGTGCAAAAGGAGAGCCAACACTCCCGTCAACGATCGGCAGGGAGAAGGAAATTAACCTATTTCTACAAGCAGAAACATTGGAGGACTTCATCGAATTACGTAATGCCCGTGATGACTTCTAAATGATACGGTTTTAAATCGGCAACAGTCATTGAAAATAGCTAGTCGCTTAATTCAATCGATTCAAATGAACTTATAGAGGATCTATGATACGATAAAATCAGTATATTTACGGAGGATGATAAAATGAACCAAGTACTCGTTGAGATTTGTTTACGTGTTAGAGACATTGATGCTACATTAGATTTTTACACGGAGCTTTTTGATTTTGAACTAGCTAGTCGCAGAGAATTCCCTGAAGATAAATTTGATTTAATCTATTTAAATTCACCAGGTTCTTCAGTACAAATCGAACTTACTTACAATTATGATGCAGAACCATATGTTATAGGAAATGGGTTCAGTCATTTAGGCGTAACAGTAAATGATTTAGAAGAAATGCATAAAATTTGTAAAGCTTCTGCTTATGAAACAGGCGAATTGAGAGGCCTTTCAGGTGGAACACCTTCTTACTTCTTTGTTACTGACCCTGACGGCTATCGAATCGAAGTAAAGCGTGAGCACTAAAATGTTCTAAATACAAATTAATTATAAAAAGCCTACTCCTCGATCCTCTACTTACAAAATAGAGAAATGAGGGTTAGGCTTTTATTTTAATGGTGTGTCATTTGTCCCTTTACAAAATCTTTATTATAAAATTGGTGCAATGAAAATCGGATGTTTATTTTAATAGGTTACAACTTCAATTCCAACCACGCTACGCACTCCACATGTGTGGAGTGTAATTGACAACACATTGGATGTTGGTGGGTTTATCACATCTTTTGCTCGTTATTTATATGTAACCGTAAAATAGTGCACACCTAATTTACGCTTTTTGATTATGCGATAATCTTCATATTTCTAACTAAAAGAGTGTAGCTAAAAATTGTTTAGCATTGACATCATTGTAAGTGCGGGTTCATTCGAAATGTGTAAAACCTTTAGAAAATAAATGAATAAAGTTCCAAGCTGCAAAGCCAATGGCAGCATCTTTTCTTATTGGTTGTTATTTAGGGGAGTAATTTTGAACTGAGTTGGTATGATGAAAAGTTTACTGATTGGTACAATTATAATAACCCCTTTGCTGTCGCCTAATGGAATGTGTTTGGCTTGTGGTTATATAGGTAAAGAATATCAAAGGTCAAAAGACACTTGCTTAATGAATCAGAATAACTGAATAAGTATACCTAAAAATACAGAAAAAAGATTTTTATAGTAATCCGTTATTCGCAGCCTATCGGTAAACAACTCACTATAAAAAATGTAACACGTTCAGTTTTGATTTGCAAAACCGAAATAACAACCATTATCCACTAGTAATTAAACATCAATTAATCGTCTAATTAGATTAGTTTTTGGGAGACCTTTTATACTCATTGAAAGTATCGAATTTTTTCGATGCTTTTCTTTTTTAAAAAGGTATTATTGGGAATCTCTGGTATACTATTATTGAACCGAAAATATATTGTTGCTCAACAATCGGAGCTATTTTGTTGAACAGTTATGCTAAAACTTTTATAAGTCATTATTTGGGGAGGGGAAGGAAATGCGTAAAATTGGTGCAATCGTGTTGGGCATTTATGATTTGTTTTTGGCGATGGGTGCAATTTGGCTAGGAGTTCAAATGATAACGTCGAGTAATGGAACGTTTTTTGCCGATCCATATCCCGACAGTTGGGTGTCCAATCTTCCTTTTGATAGTTGGGTTATGCCTGGGATTTTAGCAGTTGTCATATTTGGACTCGGTAATATTATAGCGGCAGTGTTAAGTTTTAAAAAAGAACATAATAGTTCTTGGTATGCATCTGCTGTTATGGGAGTAGTTTTCTTGTTCGGTTTGGCTTATCAGTACATTGCCGTTGGTGAAATGTATATAGTAACTGGACCCTTTTTAATTATTGGCATTGTCCAGCTATGTCTTAGTGGTTATGTTTTTTGGAGTTATAGAAAAGGTCTCAAATTGAACAAAAGATATAGTTAATAAATTTTCCTCAATCGGGTGCGATTGTTCAAGATTAGCTGCTCTTGAGATGAACCAAAATAATGATTGGATTAAAGCTGGTGTTTTAGATTTTATCATTCAAAACCGAACTGGTTTTTTCTATGTAAAAGAGTTCAGCTCGTTAGCCTCAACTCTTTTTTATTCAAACTCAGAGAACACTTGCAACAATCTCATCGACATCTGAAAGATTAACAAAACTGACTACTCCATTTTCCTCAGAAAGTTCCAGATGGTTACAAATCAAGATTCCATCAAAACGATTCCTGATTTTTTCTTTCAGTTCTTCAAATTCAATCTCACTAACTTCTTTCAATAAATATTTCCTTTCAACACCACGAGAAAAGTACACTTTAATTTGGATCCTCATTGTCTCCACCAACCCTTCGTAATGTATTATAACCAAAAATATGCAATTGCTAAAGTGAATTCAAAGTCTTTTCCAATTTCTTACCTTTATTATTTTTAATACAAATCTTTTACTATAGGGTACGATTTACAAAAACTTAACTTGCATCATCGTCACACCACAATAAGTGTCACTTTAAACAGTGGTTACACAAATTCAGTCACATTCTTAATTGGAGTAAAAGGAAAAGTATTATGAATTGCTAGAAGGTTTATAAGCTACCTATATCAATAAAAACCAGACAACCAATTGATGTTTCAATTGACTCTCTGGTTAGGTTTATAATTAGAGTTTTGCGAATCAAAAATGAACGGGTTATTAATTTGGCGGTTTATATGTTTAAAATGATTATATTTTAGAATAGCACTCTTCAGCAATGCATTATGACTTACACGCCGATTGGACATTATTTTCTAAATACGGAGCATAAGTTTAAAAAGGAATTTTAAATAATTTGTCGAATAAAACAAGTAATAATAATTAGATACAAATAACCGAAAATAGGTGATTACTATTACTAACATAGATGAGGATTATTCAGAACAATACACTGAAGATAGTTTTTGGAGAAAGGTATTAAAGTACGGAAAAAAGGCAGGGGTTAAAGTTACCTATGCTGCATTACTACTTTTCTACACTGCCCAAAAACCTACAATACCGTTAAAAGCAAAAGGCACTATTTTTGGTGCTTTAGGATATTTCATTTCCCCAATAGATTTTATACCGGACATTACGCCAGGTGTTGGATATGCTGATGATTTAATCGTTTTGATTACTGCTTTATTAATTGTGGCCGCCTATATAGACACCGAAACAAAACAACTAGCAAAAAATAAAATAGTAGATTGGTTTGGGAAAAATGCATTAAAGGCCGTTGAATCTATAGATAAAGATATTGAAAAGAAACGTCATAAAAATGAAGATAATGACGAATAAATATATTGGCTTGTTGAATTTAGGGTCTTTTTTTTATTAATAATATATGATCACTTGTATTATTTTTTAATTAATCTTCCAATAACATCCAAAACCGATTACTTTCACACTTATTAGTACGTATTTTATGTCAAATATCTACTAATACTTCTACTTAACTTTTTTAGCAAGATGACCGAATATAATGTTATGGTGCAAAATCTTCTTCAAGACTCGCAACCGCTAGTAATATATCAACTTTTGATATATCTATGTATTCGGCTTGCTTTCTTTATGCCTAGGCCATCTGTTATAACCAATACTCGGATCATTTGATTTATGGTATCTAATACATTCAACCTCTTTAAGATTGACCTCTTTGTCCGTGGCAGTTTCTGACTCCCATAATATTTCTTTCCGAATCGTAAAATCGCTTCGTTCTTCCCTCGAAAAGTCTTTCTCAATTAATTTGTTATTAGCACTCCCATAGTAGTTAATATTATCTGTAAAATCCTTACCAATATAAATTTTTCCATTTGGATACGTAATTTTATAAATGACCTTCATACTTCAAATAAATCCTTTCTAAATTGAACTATTGATTCCATTTATTATCATTTGATTACTTAATAACCTAGCGAGATTATGATATAAACTAAATTGTTTATAAAGTACTCACCCACCTAATATATTTAATCTGAAGAATTATTAAACAAATATTTTATAACTTCTTCATCCTCTAAGTCTCATACACTTTTAAATCTCACAACAATAATATTGCCATCTACATCTGCAAATTCAAGTTCCAATTTTTCACCTGGAACAGAAATATCTCCCCTTATATAATACTCTCTATATTTAACTAAAGTATAATAAAGGCCACTTTTTCATTGTTACAGCTCTTTTATCATTTCCTTTACCCAATCTGGACCGATACTTAAAAGGGTAAAAATTCTTATTAAAGAATTGCACCCGTTTGTATTAGAAGATTAACCAGACAGTTCTGATAGACCTTTTATCTATCATTTAGCTTAGATTTTCTTAGCTCTTTAAACTGTTCATTAATTAATCTCAAGATTTCTAAATAACTATTGCTCAGAGCTTCTTTATCACTAGGAGCTTTTTCTTCCATTACAAACTGGCGTTCATTTATGTCTTCAATGGAATTAACGTTTGTTACTATTGTCTCATCTAATAGATGGAATATATCAAATAACAAAGGTCTTATATGTTCAGTATATTTATTTTGATTAAGTTCACGTCCGTAATGTATATTATGCTCAAGAACTTCATAACTACCATTTAATTGGAGTATTTTATTAAATGTTTGAAATTTAATAGTTTGCTCTTGGTGAAATTTATCAATCTTCATTTTTTCTCCGTCCCATTTTTGTTGTTTGCGCACAATACTTTGTTGAATAAAAAATGTAATCAATCCACCTATAATCACACCTAACAAAGAAGGTGTAACCGTCAAGTAGAATTGGACACTTTATGCTAATTAACTTTGAACACTTTCGCTTTCAAACATACTGACACGATGTTTCATACGGTAACTATCATCATTTAAATTAACGACCTCAACGCGGTGAAGTAAACGATCTAAAATC
>NZ_JBTLRN010000048.1:0-6018 GCF_054482775.1 Sporosarcina sp. CAU 1771
AATAACCCAAATCAAGAAGAGTAACTTGAAACTTATAATTAATAAAACCATCGTTAGATGGAACGCGGAATGCTTGGAAACTGGCACGTTCCGTGCGGAGCAGGGGAAAAGTTGGAGATAACTTCAAAGGCTTACCTATTGCTACAGATAGTTGAACAAGAAACTCGATTATCTCCATCCGCAAACCATTGATACAATTTCTGGACGATCTTGTATCTTGTATCCTCTATACACACCAGGTTAACATAACGCCTGTTGTATCCAGTTAGTGTCATTGGGTAGCTCCCTTTTTGGCACGAATCAATGTACTTTTTGAAATACCCGTTATTTCCTCCACTTGCTTATAGGAATTACTTTTCAGTAGATGTAGAGCGTGTTCTATCTGTTTTTTACCGTACTTCTTCGGGCGACCTTCTTTGAAATCGGGGTTCTGTTTTGCAATGGCTTTGCCTTCCTGTGTACGTTCCACTATCATATCCCTTTCAAACTCTGCAAAGGAACCCATGACGTTCAGGATCAATCGTCCTGTTGGCGTATCCTCCACTAAGCCCATATTCAGCACATGGACCTTCACGCCATTTTGCAGCAGGTCTTTGATTAAATCTGTACCAGATAACGCAGTACGGGCGAACCTATCCAGTTTTGTGACTATTAGCGTGTCACCTTCCTCCAATATAGAAAGTAATTCAACGAATTGGGGACGGTCTGCCTTGGTACCCGTGAACTTCTCAGAATAGATTTTATCGCAGCCTTCTTTCTCTAACGCTTGAAGTTGTACCTCAAGATCCTGGGATGCTGTACTTACTCTTGCGTATCCGTATTTCATTATGTATTAGCCCCTTTTTTGCGGTTCACTTATGACACTAAGATACGACACATCTTAATACCTTGATACTACTACATCGCTAAAACGGTGTCGATTCTCATAAGTTATGGCACCAGAAATAGATAAAAAAGTCTCCCTTTCTAAATAAAAGGGAGACTTTTTTATCTATTTCTATTGTGCCGGTACATTATTTTTCTTTAACCAAAGGAATGATTGTCCAATACGTAATAACTCTCCAGATCCATTCAAGTGGCCCCATTTTAAAGTAGCGTAGACAAATCATACTGAACACCATCTGAATGGCACAAATTGCTATGCATATATATAAGGTTCCCATATACGAAAGGTTTGCTGTTAGATTAAAAACTCTACCAGCAAGTAGAATAAGTGCAGTTTGTCCTAAATAATTGGTCAAGGCCATCCGACCGTAATACTTTAGCGGTGTAAGAACAAGTTTTACTATTTTTGATTGTAATAAAAGAAGCAACAGTCCTACATAAAATGCTGACAGTAGCGGGCCGACCATTATACCGACCTTCAAAAATTTGCTTGCTGCGCCAATTGGCCCTTCTTCATCCATTATTATCATACCGAAAAACGGTTCATCAGGTACTAATTGGTACTGTGCATATAAGGCGAATCCACTGAAGATTAACATGCTTGCTGTAAAGAAAAAGAGTCGTCTTTTTTCACCAAGGTTTTCAAAAATACGGTATTGGCCACATACCAAACCCAATAATATCAATGGAAATGTTAAGAGTAGTTTCGCTCCCATGACTGCAAACACGACAAGCAACGTTATGCCTATAGCAAGGTTCACATGCTTGTTTACTTTAAAGAACGGTAGTACAAGTAATCCGCATACAGCATAAATCGCCAATGCTTCTCCCGGTTGAAAAAACATATGAGCTACTCCAAATGCAAATAAAATTACTATTCTACGTAAAAACAATACATATCCATTTTGTTTTTTACTTCGTGCCCGCGTAAGAAAGATATAAAATCCCACTCCAAATAAAAATGAAAAGATGGAGTAAAAACGACCTTCTACAAACAAAAATAAAAATCGTTGATAACTTGCATCTGTTGTATTCGGCTCAGGAATACCTATTTGAAGCAAAGCCAATATATTTACCAGAATGATTCCCAACAAGGCGAATCCTCGTATATAATCCAGTTCCTCAATTCGTTTATTCATTCTAAATCTCTCCACTCTACAGATAGATTTATGCATCGGTTACGATCGTAACCGATGCATAAATTACATTAATTACCTTTTATTTCGACCAGTTGATTTCCTTCCACATCAAATTCACTCATTTTTTCACTTGGGTCTTTTTTATACTCTATAATGCCCATCGTTTTCTCTGTAGCTTTCATAGAAGACCATTGAGCTTCATCTACAACCATGAACATATCTACATAACTTCTTCCATCTCCGATGATTATATTCCCTTCATAGGTTACTATCATTGGCTGCCCGTTTAAGTTAACTTCATCCAGTTCTTCCTTTGCAAAGAGTATACTTACTCCTTTTGGAATTGATGTAATTGGTTCTGTTTTGTTATCTGTTGTCACTTCTTTTAGCAATTCTTTGTCGACAAGAGCTTGAGCTGTCTTTTTATCCAAAACCATAATCTTTTGATCGCCATCTTCTACAATTTTAATTTTGTAGGCATCCTTTGATTTTAAATCTTTCTCTTCTTGCTTAAATGATTGCTCAATTTGTTGATGATCTCCATACAAAACTATACCGTTTGCCTTTGTGAACATTTTTGTCACCCCAGTACATCCTGTCAATATAGAACCTGCAATTAAAGCTACTAAACATACACTCAGTAATTTCCTCATTTTTTCCACTCCATTTCAACTTTTCTTCCGACCAATCCTTAACTTACTGATTTCATTGTAGGATAAATCCCAATGTCTATCCATCGGTTCGGGTGACGTCTACCTTACAGTTTTGCAACATCTAATAATTCCTGCTAGATCGGCTATTAGATGATTTGATAAGTAGGGTTGCGGATGAAGCAGTTAAACGAGCAGCCGAGCACTTTTCTCGAAAGTTTATAGATATAATTGAACAGCGAGACAGAAGGTTGATGCATAATCTGACCCAAACGTTGGTGTATGTACTATTTACTTCTAGTAGACATAACACCCGTTCACGGAAGTAGTTAACTCCCTTACTCAATAAGAAAAAGCTGCCCTGTAAAGGCAGCCGATTGTTCAACTAAGGTACTCGTTGTTTTAATAAGAACAGAGACGCTTATTAAACAATCGCGCCCCGATAGCTGTATTGTTAAGAATTACTTGTTTCATCACTTTTATTGAAAAACATTAAACTTATAACTGATCCACCTATAATTCCGAAAGCTATACCCCATACAATGTTATTAAAGATTATCTCTAAAATTGTACCTATTATAATTCCAATACTCATACCTATAACACTCATCAAAAATCACTCCTTTTCTGCAACTATCTGGCCCATGAGTATATCTAACACGTCGATTTCCGTTTCAGACGGGCGCGTTCTGGAGGGCGAGCGGTGGACCAACCCGTCCGCTTCGCTACCGTTGGTTGTTTCACCTGTCTCGCTAATCCTCCCAGAGTCGCGGTCTTACACTCCAATCAACTAGGTGTCTACAACTAAACCTTGTGCCACAATCAAGCCCGTTAATGGATCGTATATTTGGTATTTACCAAGAAAATATTTTGTCTCTTTTAAATTGACAAATCGAATGATAAAAACTCAGCCAGTTGTTGTTCACGTTTGTCGAGCATAATCTGTTCCGGCTTGATGCCCTGCTCACGTAGTACTTCAATATTCTGTGAGAGGAATTCGTCGCTGCCGACAACATAAAAGAGTCCATCCTTGTCTGCGGCAAGATTTTTCACTTCTTCATAGTAGTCTTTCCGGTTATCGACGAACTGTGATGTGAACTTCTTGTCAGGCGCGGATTCAAAAATATTAGTGAATAAGAAGTCTTTTGATGAATCAATGTTCAGGGAATGCATTTGGTTGACGTTGTCAGCACGTTCGAAATAATCAAGTACAAGCGGTCTAAAAGTTGCTAGGCCTACACCAGATGACAGCAGGTACACATTTTTGTCTTCTCTTTTAAGCGGTACATTCGAATAGGTTTTAAATATTGCGACCTCATCGCCAACCACAAGATCTCTTAAATTCATTTTAAACTCAGAGCACTGCTCTCTGATGCGTGTTGTGATACCAATTGAACTTTCGTGCGGTAAAGTGGAGATTGACATATGGCGAATCAAGCCACGGTTTGGTTTATCTCCAGCATTAAAACCTTCCAGTGCAAAGTGGGTGTGGGCACCTTCTTCCCATGTAAACCCTTCCGGGCAGTCAAGCACATACGTTTTAACCTCAGCGGATTCTTCAATAATCTTATTTATTTTAGTCCAGTATATTTGCATTATATATTCCCCTTTACTCAATTATATGTATCGTTACTATCTAACATACAGTAATTGATAACAATTCTCAATTAAAAGGATTGGTTATTTCAGATAACTTATGTGGCTTGAATTATCTTATACTTTAAAATAAGTCTGGAATCTGAATTGTTCAATATAATGGCCAGATTATTGTTAAGTGGTCCTTATCATATTCATAGGAGGTACTTATGCGATTGCCCCTTACTATTGTCATACTACTCTGCATTCCTATATTTTTGATTGGCTGTAATGTAAGCCCTGGACATAATTTAGGAGGAGCGTTAAGTAAGAAACAAGTATTAAAACTAAATCCAGATGCAGATATCTTTGAATTTGATGGATCAGTTTATAAAACAGGTGTAGATTGGATTGAAGAGGAGAAGTTAACAAAAGATGAACAAATAGGAGAAATATCTGAAGGTATGGCAACTAAATTACCAGTTGGTGCAAAGATATTCTCCCCAAAAGAAAGAAGAGATATTTTAATTGTTGAGTATGATAAGAAAGAAAAGAGGTACTTGCTCCAAGTTGGTGAATAGGGTTGTTCTTCAACAAATGGGCGCGTTTGTGTAGCAAGAACACGCGCCCTTATTACATATAAGGAGCCTATTGTTTAGTAATTAAGGGGGACGACAATGAGCAATAAATCTACTTTAGCCGTTATTTTAATTGCAATACCTATACTTATCGCGGCTTTTATTATTATTAACCCGAATATATTACTATCGGGTGGCTATGAATTAGCTCTTGATGGGTATGTAATATCAAGAACCTTAGTGATTATTTTCGTATTGTATTTGCTATTTAAATTAGGTTTGGTTTTAGCTAAGCAATCAGACAAATAATTTTTCACCAGAATCGGGCGCAATTCTTGGATAAGGACTGCGCTGGAATCGGGCCATTTTGTTTAAGAGCGAAACTTAAGCAAGGGTTAATCCGTATTTAAGAGAGGAAGTAACGGGATTCTTCAATTCTTAAGGAAGGGTGAAAGTGAAAATGAACAAAAAGGTATTTAATATAATCGGATGGATTTTACTCTTAGTAATGGGGGTTTCTTGGATTGTATTTGGTTATTCAAATTGGTACTTGTTGTTACTCCCATTATCTCATATCAGCTTTTCAATCAGTGATGGTAGCATTAAAAAATTAGGAAAACTGTCTATATCACAAGCTGCTTTAATCTTATTTGCGTTAGCAGTATCGGTGGGTATTGGATTTGGTCTAATTCAATTAGCAAACTTCGTCATTAACGACAAATTGCATCTGACAGGAGTAATCAAAACAGTCAGCCAGATAATTGCTATTATTATCTCGTTATACCCTGTTAAGTTTACGTTTAGCAGCATTGTATATAAAGTATACGGTGATTTAAATGCAAATAAAACGTAAATCTTGTTATAAATATTGTTCCCCAATCGGGCGCGATTGCTTTATAAGCGGTTGCATCTAAATCGCAATCGGGCCAAATTGTTGAGGGGTTATTCGAATGTGGTTAGTTGATTTCAACGTTCGTTTAGGAGGTGAATTAATGAAAGTTAAGACTATCGGCATGATTATATCGGTTTTAATTATTACTTACATGATTGAATCAATTTCATAATTAACGTTTTTAAAAATGCGTAAAGTAGCTCCTTGATGGTTTATAAGCTTTTTAAAAATAGAAAACCGATTTAATTAAGCTACATTTAACGATTGTTGTTCCATTGCTAATTTGATTCGATCTGTTG
>NZ_JBTLRN010000049.1:0-5325 GCF_054482775.1 Sporosarcina sp. CAU 1771
CAGCCATTGGACGGTAGCACACCAATGGCTGTTTTTTGTACCCTTACCAACCAGTGGCTTCCTTCTCCGCACTTACTGGCTCTTTCTTCCGCAAACGGTGGCTCAAAACTCCGCTCTAGTGGCTCATTCTCTCCGCAATACTCAAGCGCCTGATTTTTTGCCGACTTTCATACTCTAATACACAATTACACATTTGGCCAGTAAGCAAGTACAATTCAATCGTTTCTTTTCGTACAACTCTTCCCAAATGATTCGTGTATATGCGAATTCAGAAATTTAAAACCGGGAAACCCTCTACAAAAAAGCAGGCTTTCGAAAGCGAACAAAAAACCAGACCTAGTAAACGATAGTTACGTCTTGGGAGTCTGGTGCGAATGAGTCTAAGGAATTCAGTTGCCCTTCGATTCTTATGCTTCCGCGACTCCATCCCTTAACCATTTTGCTGTCAGGGTTTCTGCAGTTAGCATTTCTTCTGGAGTTCCTTCGAATAGCATAGTTCCGCCTTGTCGACCTCCGCCTGGACCTAATTCGATGATCCAGTCGCTCGCCGCTAGAAAGTCCAAATTGTGTTCGATGATAAGTACGGAATTCCCGTTGTCCACAAGTTTTTGAAATACATCCAACAGTTTTCCATTATCTTTCGCATGCAGGCCTAAGGAGGGTTCGTCTAACAGGTAGATTTGGCCTTCCTTTTGCAAGTGGCTTGCCAGTTTCAGACGCTGTACTTCTCCTCCACTTAACGAGCTCGTCGTCTGCCCTAATGTTAAATACCCCAAGCCTACATCGATTAGCGTATTTACTCTTCTTATAATCTTTGACATAGTGAAGGTATTCAATACCTCATCAATCGTTAACTCTAAAATCTCAGCTATGTTTTTACCTTTATAGCGATATGACAATGCTTCCTTTGAATACCTCAGTCCGTTACACGCTTCACAAAGAACGGTCACAGGATCAGCAAAGGCGACATCCGGCTGTGTCACTCCTTTTCCTTTGCAGACAGGACATGCCCCTATGGAGTTAAAGGTGAACAAACCTGGAGCTTGTCCCGTTTCTTTTGCAAAGATGGTCCGAATGTCATCCATAATTCCCATATACGTTGCGAGTGTAGAGCGGGTTGAGATTCCTATACTTCCTTGTCCTACCATGATTGTTCCTGGATACGTTTCTGAGAATGCTTCCATCATTAACGAACTCTTTCCTGATCCCGATACGCCACATACAGTGACGAGCGCATTTTTCGGGATAGTTACGCGAATATTTTTCAAGTTATTGTTCCTTGCGTTTTTGATTGTAAAGTAACTTTTTGCATTGCGCGGATGTTTGTTAATCTTAAGGCTCTCATTTAAGGTAGTTGCGGCTTTTGAATGTTTGAGTCCTTTGATTTCTCCTTGATAAACAACCGTTCCCCCGTGTACACCCGCTCCTGGGCCCATCTCGATGATTTCGTCGGCCACTTTAATGATTGCTAAATCATGTTCGATGACGATGACGGTATTATGTTGGGCTTTTAGACGTTTCAGCATGTCTATTAACAAACTTACTTCCTCCGGATGAAGTCCTGCACTCGGTTCATCGAAAATGTAGATGAGGTTATTTAAACTGCTTCCCAAATGGCGGGCAATTTTCACCCTTTGCGCTTCACCACCAGAAAGAGTATTCATCTTTCTGGAAAGGCTTAAATAAGATAATCCCATTTCAACAAGTTGTTGAACATGCGGGATAGCTTGCTGGGCGATTGATTTCCCTAAAGGGTCATTGATTTTCGTTAGTTCTTCAAGTAGTTGAGTAAGTTCTAATTGATCGTATTGTGCAATATTAAGACCGTTAATTTTACATGCCAATACTTTGGGATTTAAACCGGAACCAAGGCATATCGGACACAATGTATGCGTCGAAACGGATAACACTTCTTCCTTCGAGACTTGTTTGAGTTTTGAGATGTCTCGATGAATATAAAGGCGAGTAAATCTCGGCAATAATCCGTCCCACTCATGAGGTTGGGGTCCGTTCTTTGTATGAAATGGCGCGAAAACTTTCTCACCTTTTGGAGGACCTTCTATAAAGAGGCGATAGTCTTCATCGGAAAAGTCCTTTATCGGTTGATCGGGATTGAATAAGCCACCTGTTATCATCCATCTGCCTTGCCAACCGGAAGGAGATAACGGTTTAAACTTTACTGCATGCTCTCGAAGTGACTTTTCGAAGTCGACAAGTTTATACAAATCTGGCGCAATGACTTGTCCATACCCGCTGCATTCCGGACAACTACCAAATGAGCTTTGACTGGAAAAATCAGTGGCCGATTCGATCGACGGCGATCCGATTCGTGAGAACAAAAGTCGAATGAGTGGATGTATATCCATATACGTACCAACGGTCGAACGGGAATTTCCTCCGATTGGCCTTTGCTCTACGACGACAACTGGACTTAAGTTTTTCATCAAATCCGCATGGGGTCGTTCGTATCTCGGCATCTGATTTCTGACGTAAAGAGGATAGTTCATAGACACTTGACGTCTGCTTTCTGCGGCTACTGTATCAAAAACAACGGAGCTTTTTCCTGATCCCGAAAGGCCCGTAAAGACGGTAATTTTTTCTTTTTGTATAATTAAATCAATGTTTTTCAGATTATTTTCTTTAAGTCCTTTTAATAGGATTTCGTCTTTAAATTGCGACACGTAATCATCCTTTCTTATTCGCTAAGGAAGTGGCTTAGATTGATTAGACGACATTCACTCATTGATTATCAATAGCGATTTTTAATAAAAGATTTTACTTTAACCTAAACTTAACATTCGACCTTTATACTAGGAATTCACACCAAAATAAAACAGAGTAGGAGATTAGATCAATGAAACAATTTATGTTGCTTCTATTTAGTAGTATGTTTGTGATGGCTGGTTGCAATTCATCTACAACTGAGGAGAATCCACCTGATTCAGAAAAACAAGCGGCCGCTACTAGTGAAACTGTAACGACTTCCGATACAAACACGGATTCAGGTATGGTGGAACTTAGGATACCTGCAAGTTATTATGAGGAAAAAGACGCTGAAGCAGTTATTCGAGATTTCGAATCGAGTGATGTAAAAGCAACACAAAATGCCGATTCTTCCTTTACATTAGTCATGACGAGCGACATGCAAATGTTATTCAAAGTTTCTATCTTCAACACCATTAAAACGACCATTCAAGACACTGTTGAAGAGGGAGATTATCCATCCATCAAAGCAATCACGTACAATGAGGAGTTGACAAAGATGGAGATCATTGCTGAGGAAAACTCCTTTAACGTAGAAAGTGACGGATTAAAAGTCGCTGAAATTGCAAACTTAATGACATATTATCAGATTTTCGATAATGTTCCAGAAAACAACGTTCAGTTAGATGTTTCAATAGAAGATGAAGGATCGGGGAATGTCTTTGAAGAACTTACTTTCAATTAAATAAACGACACGTTTACTTACTGATTTAGAGAGAGAATGTTGCTTAACGACTGCGTCCGATTACTGATCAGCATTATTCGGAAACAATTTAGTACCTATCAACCCTCCGACTAATGCTGATAATCCAGCTATGCCAATAAAAACAATACTGCTTCTATCAGGAATTAAATACTCGACTAACGAAAGCACGAGTACAACAAATAGTGTTGAAACTACTACCATTCCAATACTTCCCCTTTTCATACGAATCCCTCCTATATTAGTAATTCTGAATTTGGCGAATGCACTCGATTTCGAAAGAAGTGGTTATTCTATTCTTTAATTATTTATGGAAAAGCGAACATCGGCATTCATTATTTTAAAGATTTAAAAGACTTGCTACTACTTCAAAGCTTACCAATCAGATCTTTAACATTTATCACTTTGTGGATAAAGTGCACAAGTATCCAGTACGTTTTTTTCGAGAATTTATATTGCGCCCATAAAGTAAATGTTTAATACGAGGGATTTTTTTATTTACTCACTTCTTTTCAAGTTTTATATCTTCTATCTTCCATCCTTCTTCATTGGTTAATATAAATTGATAGTCACGACCAATTTCCTTAGCTGTATGATAAGTAAGGAGTATTCTTCCATTTTCGATGGTAAATTTATTAAGCTCCAGAATAACATTAGGTCTCCATTCAAGCGTCTTACCACTAAACAAAAATCCGCAAGGACAATTTCCTTTTTGATCTATGTAATAAGAACCTACACCACTGGAAACGAATTGTTTTGTATCGTCAAATACTTTTACTTTTTTATAAGATTCAATAGTGTTTATTGCTTCATTAAAATCTTTATAGTCCATATTAAATTTTAAAGATGCGATATCTTCTTCCATATTGGAAATGTCCTCTTCCAATGTTACATTCTTTTCCTTTAACTCTTCTACCGTATTTAAACTTTCCGTTAGATCTTTTTCTAGAGTAGTGACTGTATTTACCAACTTGTTATTTTCCTCTTGTACTTCCCTTGTAATATCTTTACTCTCAGATTCACTCATAACTAAGAAAATTGTAATTAATACTAACAGGACAAATGCACCAATAATTAAATCTCTCTTCACCGTTTAACACCTCCACTCCATTTTTTACTTAAAACCCTACGAAGTCTCCGAAAATCAGTTGTCAAAATGAATTTATAAGTGTGAATATATCAAAATACAAAAAGTGGCCCGAGAAATAAACATAAAACTCAAACTAAACGGTACTTTTCTTTATGATAATGGCCCGATTGAAACGAATTCCTTATTCAGCAACTGATGATTAAATAAGTAGCCTTTTAGATTACGTTTTTTTGGATAAAAGATAATGTGATCATCTGGGTCTAAGACGTGTAGGGCGTCAGCAATGTATCCACGTATCCACAGGCCCCCTCAATTCGTCTCTAAAAGGAACCTTTCGGAAAGTCGACTGCTTCGGATGATTACGGAATATCTTGTTTTTTTCAACACGCATCTGCAGTCCCGCTCGATAAAGAGTTAACTAAATGTTGGTGAAGTCACTCCAGCCAGAATTATTAAAAGTGCTATAGAAGCAACGATGGCAGGTTTCATTGATGTTTTTTCATCTTTTACTAATGTAGAAATCGCATAAACTAAAGACAAAACAAACACAAATGGCCAGACAAACCAAGTCCAATAATAAAATATGCCTATCCCTTGCATCAAACTAATCAGCATGTAATTCCATCCTCCCTCTATAAACATTGATATATCAACGGTTTAAGCCGTTGTAGGGTGTCGGAAAAATATTTTTCGACACGTTGGTTAACCTCGTTTTATTGTTATGTGAATATTCAAACAGAGTTGGATACGCTACGCGGTCATCGTTGGA
>NZ_JBTLRN010000050.1:0-4688 GCF_054482775.1 Sporosarcina sp. CAU 1771
ATTTTAGATCGTTTACTTCACCGCGTTGAGGTCGTTAATTTAAATGATGATAGTTACCGTATGAAACATCGTGTCAGTATGTTTGAAAGCGAAAGTGTTCAAAGTTAATTAGCATAAAGTGTCCAATTCTACTTGACGGTTACAAGGGATTATTAATCCAATAATTAAAGTAATAAAACAGCTAAGTCTTATAAAGTAATACCTTTTTCAAACAAATTATTGATACATTCATCTAAATAGATAGTGTCATGCTCGGGATAAATCGGTCTCGTAAGTTCCTCGGAATTCACGTCATCCTCTTTATATGCTAGACAAGACTTCCCACGATACGTTGGATCCTCCCATAAAGGATCATTTACATAGCCACGGCGTTGCATTTCTTCGATCACCAACATATGGTACTGATATAATTTACATGCGGAGTATTCAAAAACATAATCAACTGTTGCATGCTTCTTTTTCCAACCTAACCCACGTAATGCACAACACTCACGATGTTGCCCTAACAACTGTTGCCGGGGTAATTGCGGGATCAATTTCTCATGCCATAAACGCATACTCTCACCTTCTTCTGCTTAAATATTCTTTAAATGCTAGATAGTCTTCATGTCGCATTAGTCTCACTTCATTTCTATTATACTGTCAATGAAAGCCAAACTTCTTTGAAGGTTTATCAAATGTGAAAGATCTTAAATCATATTGATGTTAAATATATGTACGTGGTCTATTGCTGTTTTTCTTCTGTATTATTTGCTCCACAGCTACGGCAATTATAAAACTTCGTGTTGTTTAAAGTATTGCAATGATTACAAACCCACTCCTTTTTTATTTTCTTTTTAAGAGAGAAACCGTCTAATAGATAATCGATTGTCTTATTCAACGTATTATCTTTTGCCTTAGGATTTAAGATGACTTCATCCTTTCTGTAATCTATATAAGCATTTTTCAACAATTTATAATCCTTTTTATTACTTTTTGTTTTATTTATAATTTCTTCGATAAGTCCCCTTGTCTCATTTATATTTAACCCTAAAGTTTGTGCTATATCAGTTATTGAAGTAATATTCGAAATGGAAATAGCAGAATATATAAATTTTCTTTTTTTATCTTTCCTGTCTTCCTTTATAAGAAATATTATTATTAGAATAAAAAAACCTACCGTCATAACTATGAAAAATACCATAGAGAAAAAATCTGCCATTTCTAATTCTCTCCTTTTTTTCCTATGTTTCGTTTGTGAAAAAATACAGTTAACATGACTAACTATTCGCACATTTAACAATAGCATAACTGAACTTTCCACTCATGTCACTTATCTTCAGAAACGTCTTAGGGACGATGAAAGCTATAAAAAATTTTTAGCAATAAGAAACAACGTTACATGAAATGAACTGCTGCATAGTCAATGCAATGATCCATTACATAAAATCAATGATTAAAACTGCACTAAGACATCTTACGAAGATTTCTATTATAGGTAGAGTCATAAAAAGTGGTAAACACTTTTGAATCATCACTTACCATAGCGCGTAAAGATATGTTAAAAGAAAAGCCAACAAAAGTGTGGGATAATGTTCCTGCACTTTTGTTGGCTTGATTGCTATGGACCTATGCCTACGATTCATGCTTTTCTTTTAGAGTATAAGAATAAACTTAGTAAAAGCACTGTTTGACCAAGAAAAGCTATGGCATCCCAAAAAGCAGATGGAGTCGTAGACCAGAGTAAGTTAGAAAAAACATGTGAATACGCATAATAAGCTTGTGGTAGAAAGTAAAAGATAAATAGACTAAGCGTTAACAAGATCCCAACGATATAAAATACACTATACATACGAACAATTCTTTGTTCACCGTCGAACATCTTTGTATCACTAGAATCACTTCTTAAAAATGGCAACCAACTGCTTAAAAACTGCTTCCCGCTTTCCATCAAGTTATAGCATCCGGTTATATTTTCAAAGAAATAATAAATATCCGTTTTCATGTAGAAACTACATTGGTACAAGGTTTTAATAAAAATATCAAAAACGACAATACCAAAAATTCCGATTAAAATAGCATTGGCCTCTGGAAAGAAAAGTTGTGCCATAAGTGCAATTAAAAGACATGTTTGCTCAAAAGACATTCCAGCTAGATATAAGATATTTCTTTTTCTAGGAGGGAGTTTCCATGCTGAAGTTATGTCTGTTTCAAAAACGATAAATATAAGCCTGTTTCCAATGCTTACTTTGGCGGGCAAATCGTAGGAGCGAATCGCTAGAATATGCCCGAACTCATGAATGACGATTAATACGAGGGAAATAAGCATGTAGGTTATAATATTGAGCATCATCGAATCAAATAAAAATATGTCTCGATAATGAGGGAATAATCCAGGATTCCATACCATAAGTGAAAGATTAATTAATACTAAAATGAGGTACATCTTATTCGTAACCCCATTGAAAAAGAGACGCCCAACAGATGATGGAATCCATGTGAATCCATCTGAAGCTTGATTTTGATTTCTGGGAGCCATTTGTTCACCATCTAATTCTTGAACGAGGCCTAATTCGATAAGTTGTTCCCCAAATTCAATCATATCTACTTTTTCATCTGGATATTTTCCACCTAATTCCACTTCAATGTCGCCTAGTATTTGGCCTTCCTTAATCCTTTCTATTGCATCAATACAAATTTTTGGCATTTCAAAAAAATCACCAGAAGTTGGTTCTTCTACGATATAATTCTTCTTATCTTTTCGAATGGATAAAGGGTATAGAATGATTTGTGATTGCAATGTTAAATTCAAATCTAGCACCACCGCTCTATGAAAATGAAAATAGGATGCTAATAAATTAGCATCCTATTTGTAGGATTTGTTAACCTTTTGGAACTAAGAAACACCACCAACATGTTACTTTAACTGTACTAAGTTTACGGATTTTCATATTTTTTTCCCTCCTTTGCGGCTTGATCCTTACAATATCTTTTAGAGATTGTAATCCAATTTGGGTAAACTTCTTTAAATATTTCTACTAGTTCCGGATCAAATTGGGATCCCTTTCCATCAAGTATTCGTTGATAAGCTTCTTCAAAAGGAAGCGCTGATCGATAAGACCTTGTGGAAGTCATCGCATCGAAGGCATCTGCAACTGCTGTGATTCTAGCAACAAGCGGTGTTTCTTCCCCCGCAAGCCCATCTGGATAGCCCTTACCATCCCATCTTTCATGGTGATGATAAACGACAGCAATATTATCGGCAATTCCCTCAACGTCTTTGATTGCCTTTGCTCCCACGATTGGATGGGTTTTAATTACTTCATACTCTTCATCTGTTAGTTTACCATACTTTGTCAGAATAGTGTCAGGAATCTGTGCTTTACCTATGTCATGTAGCAGGCATGCGTAATAAAAATAACTTAGTTCAGATTCTTTTATTTTTCCAGTTGCAGTTGCAAGACTCATTGCATATTCCGCGACTCGCTCACTATGACCTCGTGTATAAGGGTCTTTTAACTCTAATGTTGCAATAACCCCTTTTACAATTCCCGATAATTGCTCGTCATATGAAGTTTTTATGGCATTCATGTAACTTAAGAATCGATGAAGAAGAATGAATGCAATACCGGCAAAGATAAGGATAATAATTATCGGAAACAAAATGATTGGATCTTGTATGAATACTCCTACCAGTATGTATTTTAGGATTAACCCCCACGTTACTAGATAGAAAAATCGTTTATTAATAAAAATAGGTGAAAATAATATGATAACTAATTCTACAAGATTACCACTAGAATATGAATTAGCGCTACCAAAGTAATAATAAATATCCGTTACTAGGTTAGTAACTAAATAAGCAATAACGACAATGTATTTTACCTTCTCAAGATTACCCTTTTTAAATAGATAGATGGAAATCGGAATAAGGCTAATTATGATGATATATTTTATATAACTCAACAAGTACCATATTGGATCTGGTAAAGCTTCCGCGATCCATGGAAATACCGGGAAAAGGTTATAATAAAAAATATCATATAAAAAAAATACAATATAAAAGCACCACATAAATAAAATAGTAGCTCTTTTTTCTTCTTGTAATAAAGATGAATTTATCATTTTTCTACCCCACTATGCATGAATCGTTTATCTGGATGAATCTCTGTTATAAGGTGATGTAGTTTTGACTTTCTCATGATTCATTAGCTTCCTTCACAATAGATTTCATCTTTAGGTCGTGAAATAGTTCATGTACTGTTAAATAAATTTAGATTACATTTCTGTTATAGTATACTTTTTATCGGTTGTTTAGGCAATGGGTGGGTGAATGGGGAACCTCAAAAGTAATCGAACAGACGATCCGATACACTTCTGTTAAAGCAATTAATTGAACTAAAATGGATTACCTAACAGGTCCACATTCTTTGTAAAAGCTTTGCCGTCCAGGCTTATCTACCCTTTTACTTATTGTATCCTATCCGACGTTACCGTGAACCATATTATAAGTCATGTTTTTATTAGAAAAACAAGTTTTTATACTAGAAATAGTATAATTATATGAGTCAATTTCATAATTCCAAGCCCTTACATACCAAGGGTTTCTAGGCATAAAAAATAGAGCACCTCCCCAAATCCTGTATAATGTAAGTTACCACACAAACATAAAGACAGGAGAGAGTGCCCTTATGTCCATTATACGACAA
>NZ_JBTLRN010000051.1:0-4285 GCF_054482775.1 Sporosarcina sp. CAU 1771
GTTCTTCAACTGCTTCATACTGACGAACTTTTTTTGTCTTTGCAATTTGGTATTCTTCACGAATCTCATTAACATAAAGTCTAGTTGTACTGTCAGCCACTTTAAGATCTGGATACCTTTCCAATAACCAATCCTTTATTTGTGCGGCGCTCAAATGTGGATACTCCTTTAACCAAGCTATAATCCACTCTTTATACTCATCAAGAATCTTTTTTCTGGTACTCAGTGAATTAGCCCACTCTGTCGCCTCTTCAAAAGACATTTCTAAATATTTATACACTGTTGTTCTCGATATCTTTAGTTGTTCAGAAATCTGTAGAATTGAAAACTTTTGTTGAGCCATTTGTTGAATTTCTAGATATAACATTAATTTTTTCACCTTTCGATCCCCCTAATCTTAACTATAAGTATAGATTAGTAGGGTTATTTAGTGTCGAAAAGTGTTCAATCTTGTTTGGCGATAACTGTCCATTCTAGTATAGCGTTTACAACGAGCGGTGTTTCGGAAAAGCCGATTGTACTTTTTGATTACCGTGCAAGTCGTTCAAAAGAAAATCCACAGAGTTTTTTGATGGGGTATTCAGGCTATCTACATGTCGATGGATATGCAGGTTATGAATCACTTCAACATATTGAACTCGCAGGCTGTTGGGCACATGCGCGTAGGAAATTTGATGAAGCCCTCAAAGCATTAAAAGGAGCACCTCCTGGTGCGACTCGATCTACTATTGCTAAAAAGGGACTTAATTTCTGTAATCAATTATTTACAATTGAACGCAAAATAAAGGATAAAAGCGCTACAGAGCGCTTAAAAATAAGGTTTAAAGACAGTCAGCCTGTGCTGGATGCTTTTTTGGCATGGCTCAATGAACAAAAAGAAGTCGTGGCGCCCAAA
Source organism: Sporosarcina sp. CAU 1771 (assembly GCF_054482775.1). Classification (NCBI taxonomy): domain Bacteria; kingdom Bacillati; phylum Bacillota; class Bacilli; order Caryophanales; family Caryophanaceae; genus Sporosarcina; species Sporosarcina sp. CAU 1771. Next base: position 896 of record NZ_JBTLRN010000051.1, read on the forward strand.
TCGGCAACCGGTTCAGCGATCACGTATACGTTGAATCAATGGCGAAAGCTAACGACTTTCATGAAAGACGGACGAGTGAAAGGTACCTGTGCCAGGTCCAATTATGAATACTCATGACTTATGGATAAAAACCCAAGAGGACATCGACAAATTTCTATATAGTCGGTGTCCTCTTTCAATTTTTATGCAATTGTAGTGTATTGTCTGAATAGTGTCTAGCACAGGTACCTGAAATTCAGAGACCGTATTTCTTGAGTGGCCAGTACTAGAACTAATAGTTCTTTGACTAATGCCATCAAAATATAGTTCCAGAATCTTTCGATAATTAACCATAAAAAAACCTCCTGTATATTAGTGTCATGCTGATTTGCATGCTACTTTATTATACAAGAGGTTTTACTATATATAGTGGCTCTCTGTTCCGCACTTGGTGGCTCTATCTTCCGCAGTGACTGGCTCAAAACTCCGCACAAGTGGCTCAATTCATCTGCAATATTCAGATCCCCCTAATCTTAACTATAAGTATAGATTAGTAGGGTTATTTAGTGTCGAAAAGTGTTCAATCTTGTTTGGCGATAACTGTCCATTCTAGTATAGCGTTTACAGGGAGTTGCTTGCAAGGTATCTGTGTCAGGTCCAATTATGAATATTCATGACTTATGGATAAAAAACCAAGAGGCCATCGACTAATTTCTATATAGTCGGTTCCCTCTTGGATTTTTATGCAATTGTAGCGTATTGTCTGAATAGTGTCTAGCACAGGTACCTGAAATTTAAAAAACATTTTTTACCATCTACGGAATTATCATTACAGTCAAAGATATGTTAATTTCACTCGATATAATTGAAAAAAAGGTACCTGTGTGTCAGGTCCAATTATGAATATTCATGACTTATGGATAAAAACCCAAGAGGACATCGACAAATTACTATATTATTCGGTGTCCTCTTTCAATTTTTATGTAATTGTAGTGTATTGTCTGAATAGTGTCTAGCACAGGTACCTGAAATTTGGCCGGCTCAACTCTAGCAATTATTGATCGGTCAACAGGAGAAATGATTCCAGCATACGTCTTTATTGCGACATTACCATACAGCCAATTTAGTTATGTAGAGGCATTTTTAGATATGAAGTCCGCTTGTTGGCTGATCGCTCACCTTCATGCATTTGAGTACTTTGAAGGCGTTCCTGAAACCCTAGTTCCCGACAATTTGAAGACAGGGGTTACAAAAGCTCATCGAAGTGAGCCTGTTCTAAATGAAGCCTATCGTGAACTAGCAGATTATTATCGTACAGTTATTATTCCGAGCCGTGTTCGGAAACCAAAAGATAAAGCGAGTGTTGAAGGAACTGTTGGTTACATTTCTAGGCAGATTATCGCTCCGCTAAGGAATTACCAGTGTTTCCATATCGAAGATTTAAATCAACGAATCTTTGAAAAGTTAGAAGAAATCAATACTTCCGATTTTCAAAAACGACCTGGTTCCCGTAAAAAGGTGTTTGAGGAAGAAGAGAAATCCTACCTTCAGCAGCTTCCTCTAACACGCTATAAACTATCGGAATGGAAAACAGCAAAAGTCCAACTGAACTACCACATCCAAGTTGAACGAATGTATTATTCCGTTCCATATGATTATGTCCGGGAGTCTGTCGACATTCGACTAACTACGGATTTAATTGAAGTTTACTTCAAAGAAGCCCGAATTGCATCTCATAAACGATTAAATGGTGAAATGGGACAGTTTTCTACAAATACAGATCATATGCCCGATAATCACCGACTATATTTTGAACATAACCCTGAAAATAATAGACAGTGGGCAGAAACAATTGGACCATCTGTGGAGAAGTTTGTTACTCAGATTTTGAAAGTGAATGTGGAGAAGAAAGCCCTAAATATACTTGGGACACTCAGAAACTTAGAAATAAAATACCCCGGAGAAGAACTAGAAAAGGCAACTACAATATTACTTGAAATATCAACAAACCCTACTGTTTCTGTTCTGAAGGGCATATTGGATAGAAGTAGAAAACGAAAACAACAGTCAAAAACAGATACTAGTAGCCGTAAAATGGATGCCGATGACCATGGGTTTATTCGTGGCGCTCAATACTTTGGGAGGAATGAAAAATGATGAATGAAGAAACACTACGCAAATTAACAGAAATGAAAATGGGTGCCATGGCAGAATTATATCAGCAACAAGGACAAAATAATGACTACAGTAAAATGGATTTCGATGATCGTTTTAACCTGATGGTTGATTTTGAATATGATCGTCGTAAATCAAATAAACTGGAACGTTTGATTAAGCAAGCCACATTTAACGACCCAACAGCCGCTATTGAAGATATAGAATATCATCCTGATCGCAATTTGGATAAAAAACTAATCCTTGAGTTGGCGTCAGGAAATTATATTCAGAATCACCATAACATTATACTAATGGGTGCATCGGGAAACGGAAAGACCTGGATATCAAACGCCTTTGGCGTTCATGCTTGTCGTCAATTTTACAAAGTGAAATATATTAGATTACCTGAATTACTTGATGAATTAGCTGTAGCAAAATATGAAGCGGACGGAAGTTTCCGTAAGCTCATCCAAAAATATCGAAAGATAGATTTATTAATCCTTGATGAATGGTTATTAACTGACCTTTCGGAGGAACATGTCCTTCATGTGCTGGAAATCATTGAAGCGAGATTTAAAAGAGCATCTACGGTTTTCTGTTCACAGTTTTCACCAGAAGGATGGCACTCAAAGTTAGGACAGGCACAGGTAGCTGATGCGATTCTTGACCGCATCGTTCATGATTCCTACAAGATCTTAGTTGATGGCGAAGTTTCGATGAGGGAGCGACATGGATTGGGGGGACCTAAATGATTCCGTCAGAGGTTGAAAATCGTGTAGCCAAGTATTTTTTTCACATGTATTTACCTGATGAAGTGATGATGATAGTAGAAGAGAAGCTGTTGTCCACCTGCGTATGGATTGAGGATGAAGATATAGATCATAATGAACTTGTTGGTTGGGCCATTGATATTATTGACAAGCATTTAGAAGATAAAACCTTCAAATGAAACTAACAGCCATTGGACGGTAACACGCCAATGGCTGTTTATTAATTTTCACCTGTATCAACCAGTGGCTTCCTTCTCCGCACTTACTGGCTCTTTCTTCCGCAAACGGTGGCTCAAAACTCCACACTAGTGGCTCATTCTGTCCGCAATACTCACATGGTGTGTAGTGCAAAATAGAAGTACAGAGTTTTGCAAAGGAAAAATACATAACGCTGCAACTCTTAAACAATAAAAAAGGCTTGCCAGCCTTCCAAAATTTCTCTACTGTATTGGTGTCGAATCAAATCAGTGGAGGTTGAGAGGAA
>NZ_JBTLRN010000052.1:0-2662 GCF_054482775.1 Sporosarcina sp. CAU 1771
TGAGTATTGCGGAGAGAATGAGCCACTAGAGCGGAGTTTTGAGCCACCGTTTGCGGAAGAAAGAGCCAGTAAGTGCGGAGAAGGAAGCCACTGGTTGGTAAGGGTACAAAAAACAGCCATTGGTGTGCTACCGTCCAATGGCTGTTAATTTTATTTAAAGCTTTTATCTTCTAAATGCTTGTCAATAATATTAATGGCCCAAGCAACAAGTTGATCATGATCTATATCTTCATCTTCAATCCATATGCAGGAGGACAATAGCCTCTCTTCAACTATCATCATCACTTCATCAGGTAAATACATGTGAAAAAAATATTTGGCTATACGATTTTCAACTTCTGATGGAATCATTTAGGGACCCCCAATCCATGACGTTCTCTCATCGAAACTTCACCATCAACGAGAATCTTGTAGGAATCATGAACGATGCGGTCTAGAATCGCATCAGCTACCTGTGCCTGTCCTAACTTCGAATGCCATCCTTCTGGTGAAAATTGAGAACAGAAAATAGTGGATACTCTTTTTAATCTAGCCTCAATAATTTCCAACACATGAAGGACATTTTCCTCCGAAAGATCGGTTAATAGCCACTCATCTAGTATCAATAAATCTATCTTTCTGTATTTTTGAATCAGCTTACGGAAGCTACCATCCGCTTCGTGCTTTGCCAGAGCTAATTCATCAAGTAATTCGGGTAATCTTATATATTTCACTTTGTAAAATTGGCGACATGCGTGAACGCCGAAGGCGTTTGATATCCAGGTTTTACCGTTGCCTGACGCACCCATTAAAATGATGTTATGGTGATTTTGAATGTAATTTCCGGATGCTAACTCTAGAATTAGTTTTTTGTCCAGATTGCGATCAGGATGATATTCTATATCTTCAATCGCTGCTGTAGGCTCATTAAATGTAGCCTGTTTAATTAATCGTTCCAGTTTATTTGACTTGCGACGATCATACTCATAATCTACCAAGAGGTTGAATCGATCATCGAAGTCCATGCTACGATATTCTTTGTTTTGACCTTGTTGATGATACAATTCTGCCATCGCACCCATTTTCATTTCTGTTAATTTACGTAACGTTTCTTCATTCATCATTTTTTATCCCCCCAAAGTATTTGGCTCCACGAGCGAATCCATAATCCTCAGTATCGATGTGCCGACTACGAGTACCCATTTTTTGTTTTCGCTTTTTATTTCTTTCCAATATGCCTTTTAAAACAGAAACCGTTGGGTTTGTTGATATATCAAGTAACGTTTGTGTAGCTTCTTCTAGTTCATCTTTTGAGTGTTTAGTTGATAGGTTTCTTAGTGTACCAAGGGTATTCAATGCTTTCTTTTCCACATTCGTTTTCAATATATAAGAAACAAGTTTTATCATCGATGGCCCGATAGTTTCCGCCCACTCCCGATTGTTTTCGGGATTATGTTCAAGATAGAATCGATGATTATCTGGCATATGATCCGTGTTTGTAGAAAACTGACCCAATTCACCATTTATTCGTTTATGAGATGCAATTCTGGCCTCTTTGAAGTAAACTTCAAGTAAATCCGTAGTAAGTCGAATGTCGACAGACTCACGGACGTAATCATAGGGAACGGAATAATACATTCGTTCAACTTGGATGTGGTAGTTCAGTTGAACTTTTGCTGTTTTCCATTCTGATAGTTTATAACGTGTTTGGGGAAGCTGTTGAAGGTAGGATTTCTCTTCTTCCTCAAACACTTTTTTACGTGATCCAGGTCTTTTTTGAAAATCTATGTTATTTATTTCTTCTAGCTTTTCAAAGATTCGTAGATTTAAATCCTCGATATGGAAACATTGATAGTTTCTTAGTGGAGCGATAATCTGTCGAGAAATATATCCAACGGTTCCTTCGACACTAGCTTTATCTCTAGGTTTCCGAACGCGGCTCGGAACTATTACTGAACGATAATAATCTGCTAGTTCACGATAGGCTTCGTTGAGAATAGGCTCAGCTCGAAGAGCTTTCGTAACGCCTGTCTTCAAATTATCCGGAACCAAGGTCTCGGGAACTCCCCCAAAGTACTCCAACGCATGAATATGTGCGATGAGCCAACTTGCAGACTTCATGTCTAAAAACGCCTCTACATAACTAAATTGACTGTAAGGTAAGGTCGCTATAAAAACATATGCTGGAATTACTTCTCCTGTTGAACGATCCATAATTTCCAGTACTGAGCCAGCCCAATCAACCTCCATAATTTCACCGGGTTTTCTCCGAATCGGCATCGTCAATTTATATTTCCTCGCATATTTTCCGTACTTCTCGGTAAAAGTTCGATAGGCATAGGGAATCTTTCCACTTTCCCGTGCTTCTGTCGCATATTCATAATGTAATAAAATCAGAGTAACGTTCTTTCTTTGCAGCTCTTTATGCACTTTTTCCCAATCAATCGGGAAGTAACCCTTCTCAATTGCTTGTTTCTCTGGAAAGAGAAACGTTTCTAGCCAGGGATTGGTCATTGTCTCGTTCAAGCTCTCAACACCAAGTTTCTTTGAGCGTCGAACGACTTCAGAGACCGTATTTCTTGAGTGGCCAGTACTAGAACTAATAGTTCTTTGACTAATGCCATCAAAATATAGTTCCAGAATCTTTCGATAATTAACCATAAAAAAACCTCCTGTATATTAG
>NZ_JBTLRN010000053.1:0-2267 GCF_054482775.1 Sporosarcina sp. CAU 1771
ACCCAAATCAAGAAGAGTAACTTGAAACTTATAATTAATAAAACCATCGTTAGATGGAACGCGGAATGCTTGGAAACTGGCACGTTCCGTGCGGAGCAGGGGAAAAGTTGGAGATAACTTCAAAGGCTTACCTATTGCTACTTAACTTGAAGTAAGTATTTATTTTGAGATGATAGTATAAAAAGAGGTGGGATAAGATGAAAAAAGAAAATATTTTTCAAAAGAGTAGCGTTTTTCGATTTATTATCTTATTAATGTTAATTTCTAATGTAGCTTACGTATCAATTGAAATTTATAAATCTCAATTTATTAAATCATTTGTTAATAAAGTAGATATGACAGAGGTGGCTTTCTCCAAACTTGTAACGCTTTCTAATTATGCTTTAGTTTTTGAAAGCGTATTTTTACTTTTATCAATTTTGGGTGTTGTAATGATGTTCATCAAAATCTATAGACCATTATTAGCAAGTTATTTAGTCGCACAGTTATTGTTTTTAACGTCTGTTTTAGTGTTAAATAATACTTTGGCTTGGGTATTTGAAGCTCCTGCTGGGAATATGACTCAACTTTTATACGCACCTTTTGTACTTGCGGTGGCCACACTTATTTACTTTTTTGTTAAAAATGCTTTTCTGATAAAAGAATCAATGGACTATAAGATGAGCCAGTAAATCCTATTCTAGAATTGGGCGCGATTGCTTTATAAGCGATTGCGTCTATATCGAAAATCGAATTCAGAACAAAGAGGTGAATGAAACGTTTATTATAAAAAGTTATATATCAAATTATCTTCCCCATTTAGGATACATGACATCGAAAAAAGAAAAATTCTTATCTATACACGATCCTTTAGCTAAACAAGCTGCCCAAATGATTTTAGAGGATAGTGAAGGGGATTATTTAGAGGGTTGTATTACTGCGACTTATAATTCTGAAGTTATATTTACCCAAGATTTTGAAACGACAGATTTATTATTTACGTGGCAAACAATTATTGCTCCTTTATTGATTAACGAAATGGATGATAATATTAATATTGTATTTCTAGATTCCTTGCTTATTGTCGACGTGTCAGAAAAAGACGGTTTGTTTTATCTAAGATTAGAAGAACCATCTGGCATATTGAATTATGATTTAAGCAAAGTAGTTAATATTCCTAAAGAGGATTACTTAAAGGGAATGACTAAGGAATTTTTATCTTTTGCAAGTTTCTGTATTAATAACGAATTAAAGTTCTGTGAAGAAAGCTCTTATCGTTCGTTCGTTTTAGATTATCAAACATTAAAATTTAAAACTGAACTCAATTAGTTCGAAATGGTCAATTTTGTATACAGCATACAAAGCAGGTTCATATTGTGGGAAAATATTGGGGATGGAAAACGCAGAGATAGTTAAGGTCTTCAGTTCAGTAATAGGGTGCGATTCTTTAACAAGGATTTGCACCCTTTTCAAGAAATGGACCAATTTGCGGAGTATAGACTTGGAAAGCAATCTGGTTAAATTAATTCCTGGATTTGTTGGGAAGGAAATGAGGAAATTCAAAAATGACGACTAGCTATAAAGAAACCTTTGACCGCTTTTCTCTTTATTTTTTAGCGATTTTAATTTCTCCTATACTTTTCGGTGGAATATTGGCTATTTATTCGATTTTATCATTTGAAGACTCTTGGGGTTTTGGACCAACCGTCTTACTAGGGGTTCTTTATTCATTCCCATTCTTTGTGTTTGCAGCATTTCCCATCTCGTTGTACATTGATTTTTCTGTTAGATTCAAAGGTTATCCTAATTGGATAAAGGCATTATTATTTGCAGGTTTCGGCAGCTTGGCAGGACTTTTGGGAAGCGTTGTTCTATATGATCTTTTTCCAATAACCTTTATGTTCTTATTTGGTATGATTGGTGGACTTATTCATTTCTTAATATTGGCTCTAATAAAAAAGGGAATCAGGTAGCAATGCTTCCAAAATTTTATCAGGACTTCAGCAAATTGGTACGATTGCAGGACATCACTGTACCAGAATCTAGGGCCATTTAGTTATAGAAGAATATTAGCTACTCTAAAGGAAGTGTTTAAAGATGTGGAAGGATTATATTAGCAAAATATCAAAAGAATATTCATTTTGCTAGTTGTACAATCAAGTTAGCCAGTTAAATTCAAACAAAAAAATGCCATTATAAAATTTCGTGTATCATTGAAGTTGCGAGACTCACAATGAGAGGAAGTTTTATAATGGCACACACCGAGAATACCATACAAAACCGTAAAG
>NZ_JBTLRN010000054.1:0-1018 GCF_054482775.1 Sporosarcina sp. CAU 1771
GGTAGCCGTATCGGAAGGTGCGGCTGGATCACCTCCTTTCTAAGGATATATGTTGATACGTCAACATTCGGAATGTAGACTTTGTCTACAAAAACGAGAGATATTCTCTCTCACCCTTGACGTTTTGCGTTCAGTTTTGAAGGTTCATTTTTTTGGTCTTCAGAAAAACAGAGTTGGCATCAACTCTTTTATAACAATCCCGAAAGGGGCCTATAGCTCAGCTGGTTAGAGCGCACGCCTGATAAGCGTGAGGTCGGTGGTTCGAGTCCACTTAGGCCCATTATTTAAGTAGAGTTATTTAACTTAAATAATTAACGCTAATTCGGGGCCTTAGCTCAGCTGGGAGAGCGCCTGCCTTGCACGCAGGAGGTCAGCGGTTCGATCCCGCTAGGCTCCACCAATTATTTTAAATGAATTATATTTGTTCCTTGAAAACTGGATAAAACGACATTAGGTTATGTACGCATTCTTTATGGGTGTGCATGTAACCAAAGAAACAAGTCAAGAATCATGAATGCAATACCTTTTTACGTGTAGTCTATTTACATCGCTGTTTATAGCTGCACATATCAAAAAAATAACGAACAACTTTTGTTGGAACTTATTTTTAGGTTAAGTTAGAAAGGGCGCACGGCGGATGCCTTGGCACTAGGAACCTAAGAAGGACGGCACTAACACCGATATGCTCCGGGGAGCTGTAAGTAAGCTTTGATCCGGAGATTTCCGAATGGGGAAACCCACTACCTTTAATAGGGTAGTACGTATACGTGAATACATAGCGTATACGAGGCAGACCCGGAGAACTGAAACATCTAAGTATCCGGAGGAAGAGAAAGAAACATCGATTCCCTGAGTAGCGGCGAGCGAAACGGGAAGAGCCCAAACCAAGAAGCTTGCTTCTTGGGGTTGTAGGACACTCTATACGGAGTTACAAAGGAATGAATTAGACGAAGCGATCTGGAAAGGTCCGCAGAATAGGGTAAAAGCCCCGTAGTCGAAAGTTCATTCTCTCCAGAGT
>NZ_JBTLRN010000054.1:1028-1964 GCF_054482775.1 Sporosarcina sp. CAU 1771
CTCATAAATCGGAACCCTCTACCAGGAGGGCCTAAGGCTGCCTTAAAGTGCACAAGGCGGCATGAGTCCTATATCCTGAGTACGGCGGAACACGTGAAATTCCGTCGGAATCCGGGAGGACCATCTCCCAAGGCTAAATACTCCCTAGTGACCGATAGTGAACCAGTACCGTGAGGGAAAGGTGAAAAGCACCCCGGAAGGGGAGTGAAATAGATCCTGAAACCGTGTGCCTACAAGTAGTCAGAGCCCGTTAATGGGTGATGGCGTGCCTTTTGTAGAATGAACCGGCGAGTTACTGATTCCATGCAAGGTTAAGCAGAGAATGCGGAGCCGCAGCGAAAGCGAGTCTGAATAGGGCGAATAAGTATGGGGTCGTAGACCCGAAACCAGGTGATCTACCCATGTCCAGGGTGAAGGTAAGGTAACACTTACTGGAGGCCCGAACCCACGTATGTTGAAAAATGCGGGGATGAGGTGTGGGTAGCGGTGAAATTCCAATCGAACCTGGAGATAGCTGGTTCTCTCCGAAATAGCTTTAGGGCTAGCCTCAAACGATAGAATCTCGGAGGTAGAGCACTGTTTGGACTAGGGGCCCATCCCGGGTTACCGAATTCAGACAAACTCCGAATGCCGAAGATTTATGTTTGGGAGTCAGACTGCGGGTGATAAGATCCGTAGTCGAGAGGGAAACAGCCCAGACCACCAGTTAAGGTCCCCAAGTATCTGTTAAGTGGAAAAGGATGTGGCGTTGCCCAGACAACCAGGATGTTGGCTTAGAAGCAGCCATCATTTAAAGAGTGCGTAATAGCTCACTGGTCGAGTGGCGCTGCGCCGAAAATGTACCGGGGCTAAACAGATCACCGAAACTGTGGATTGACATCTTAGATGTCAGTGGTAGGAGAGCGTTCCAAGGGCGTCGAAGCTAGACCGTAAGGA
>NZ_JBTLRN010000055.1:0-1744 GCF_054482775.1 Sporosarcina sp. CAU 1771
AGCCACGGATCGAATTAAGGTCGCTATCGAGCAAGAATCGTTACAAACTGCTTAATAAAATTGTTTATTTATTTTTAAAAAACCAACAAATCTTCAAGGGGCTATTCTGTTTATTTTTAAAATCGTCAATTATGAAATTGATTCATATATATTAAATATCAACATTGTTTTTTTAGAAAACTTATGGCATTGTTCCTGTTAGAATAGTTAAAGCATCTTCAAAAACTCCTGCTCCCCGACAATCTCAATATCTTTTCCTTGATTTTTTAGTGATTCAGCTTTCTTCATTTTAGAACTTTTGAAGCCTTCCCCAAATTTTTGTAAATCCTGATCTCCTATAATTAAAAAAGTCGTAGATTTTGTAACATTATTACCGAAATTTGCCCCTAAATCTACTACTCTTTGTGCAGCTTCATTTCTAACCATCGACTGTAACGTCCCTGTAAATACAAGTAATTGGTTATAAAAGGGATGTTCTTCATCGAAATTTGTTTTTGTTGTAGTAATTTCTGCACCAGGTCGATAGACATTTTTAGTACTACTTGAACGATAGCTATTAGGGGAGTGCTTTCCAATATTTAAGTTGGCGAGTTTTAGTAGGGTTTCAAAACTTTTTGTGTCGGCTTCTTTAAATAAACTTAATAATACATAGCCACAAGCCTTAGCATCTTCCAATGCATCGTGGTGTTGAAATTCAAAGTTGTATTTATTAGCTAAGGTTTTAAGTTTGTAGTTAATTTCACCAGGAATAATTTTCTTGGAGAGTTGGTATGTACAACTATATGTAAAGGTCGGGTACGGAAGATTATATTTTTCACATGCGTGTCGTAAAACACTCATATCGAACGCAGCAAAATGTGCTATCAGCATTTCATTCTCAATAAAGTCTTGGAGTATCGGGTAGAATTCGAGAAAGGTTGGTGCATCGATAACCATATCTTTAGTGATGCCATGAATATAAGTATTGTATCCATCAAAGTAATCCTCAGGGTCTATTAAAGTTTCTAGTGTATCAACTAAAAGACCGTTCTTGTATTTAGCTAGTCCAATAGCACAGACACTATCTCGTGAACTGTTAGCTGTTTCAAAGTCAATTGTTATAAAATCCATTTTAATCACTCCTGTAATTATATTGTTAAATAAAAACCAATTAACGAGAGAAAAGTAAACGTGACTTCAAATAAATTTTGATTTAGATCCCTATTTCATCTTTAAAATGTTCAAGTAGATAGATTTCTAACTCATTCTTAGTATCGAATCTGAACAAATCTTTTTCAGTTAGAATCTGCCATTCATTAGTAAAGGTACTTTTTCTAATGGTAATGATGATTTTTCCCGATTTCTTTTTGTGTTCAACGGGTTTTCTGAAAACTGGGTTGTATTGATGGCGTTCTATTTCTTTTCCATTTTCATTAACGATGAATAAAGTGCTATCTCTGATGGTTGAAAATGTAATATCTTTGTTGTCGTAGATTCCTTTTGAACTCCAATTATCTTTATCGTTTTCGATATGGGATACAAGTCTATCCTCATTATAAAAACCCATTGTGTAAACCTTATTGCCGACATAATTTAAAATTGCACTGTTTAGTTCATTTAGGCTAGTTGTACAATCAAGTTAGCCAGTTAAATTCAAACAAAAAAATGCCATTATAAAATTTCGTGTATCATTGAAGTTGCGAGACTCACAATGAGAGGAAGTTTTATAATGGCACACACCGAGAATACCATACAAAACCGTAAA
>NZ_JBTLRN010000056.1:0-1732 GCF_054482775.1 Sporosarcina sp. CAU 1771
GGGATGAAGCGGGACAGGTGAGACCCAGCAGGGAGCGATAGCGATCCGATGCGGCTCACCGCCCGCCCCGTGGAACGCGTCCGCTCGGAACGGAAATCAACAGTTTTAGCATAATCCTGTTGATGGGGACTTTTTCAGTGGCCTCACAATTGAAGGTGTAGTTTTTTGTCATTTCATGCTTCTGCATTCTGAACCTCTATCCACGACCGGGACCAGTTTTCAATTTCCTTCAAAACCGGCTCTAATGAATACCCTTTTTCCGTTAATGAATACTTGATAATAACAGGTGTTTCAGGGATAACCTTACGTTCTATAATCCCCTTCTGCTCTAAATCTTTTAAACGTTCCGATAAAACTTTTCCGCTAATTCCGATAGACGATTGAATAGCACAAAAGCGATGGGGTCCCGATAATATTTGATAGATAATTAAAGCTGTCCAGCGCTGACTTAAAATCGATACCGCTTCTTCAAAACGAGGACAGATAATGGATTGTTTCATTTGGCTCACTCCTTTATCCATATAAAGTATACAACACAACGGGATGAAATAATATGTAACCAACCTACTTGACGTAATGTTATTACCATTGTATAGTTACTTACATAAAGTAACCGACTAAAAAAGATTTGATGGAGGCAAGGAATATGAATTTTCATAGTAAACCAAACACTTATGTAAAGCATGTCAATATTAAGGTTCAAGATTTAGATCGTTCACTAACATTTTATCAAAAGGTTCTTGGTTTCCAAATTTTAGAGCAAACAGATAAAACAGCCAAACTCACAACGGATGGAAATACGAATATATTGTCTTTGGAGCAACCAGAAAACGTTGTCCCGCAGCAAGGAAAGACTACAGGACTGTATCATTTTGCTCTTCTACTACCTAAACGTTCCGATTTAGCGGACATCGTCCATCATTTTATCGAAATCGGTTTTCGATTCGGCTCATCGGATCATTTGGTAAGCGAAGCTTTATATCTATCAGATCCTGACGGAAATGGAATTGAAATCTATACAGACCGTGAACCTTCTGAATGGACTTGGACGAACGGTGAAGTAGCAATGACTGTAGATCCAATAGACTTTACAGACCTTCTCTCCGAAGGGAAACAGACCGAGTGGAGTGGTCTTCCAGCCGGTACCATAATGGGCCATATCCATTTACACGTCTCTGAATTAAAAAAGGCCGAAGAATTTTACACGCAAGGGCTTGGCTTCGAAGTGGTGAGTCGATTTGGCAATCAGGCCACATTCATCGCTACAGGGAAATACCATCACCAAATCGCCTTGAATACTTGGGCGGGAGTCGGGGCTCCTACTCCACCTTTAAACAGTGTCGGCTTAAAGTCCTTTTCGATTGTTTTAGCTGATGATACTACTAGGCAAAATGTGATTGCACGTTTGAAAGATATAGGCTTTTCTGTCACAGAAGAAAATGGATCTTTCATTACTCATGATTCTTCTGGAAATCAAATATTATTAGAAATATAAAAAGTCCGGTTTCTCATTATACAAATCGAGAAACCGGTTTTTTTGCACTCTAATTTCGTATGTTTAACCTTCTAAATATTTATTATCTCCAATTAATTGAGTCAATTTCATAATTCCAAGCCCTTACATACCAAGGGTTTCTAGGCATAAAAAATAGAGCACCTCCCCAAATCCTGTATAATGTAAGTTACCACACAAACATAAAGACAGGAGAGAGTGCCCTTATGTCCATTATAC
>NZ_JBTLRN010000057.1:0-1623 GCF_054482775.1 Sporosarcina sp. CAU 1771
CCTTCAAGATGAGATTTCCCATTACGCAAGTAAGTAAGATCCCTCAAAGATGATGAGGTTGATAGGTCCGGGGTGGAAGCGCGGCGACGCGTGCAGCTGACGGATACTAATTGATCGAGGACTTAACCTAAAGTAATCAGGTTTGTTTGATTCACAAACCGTTTCTTAATGTCTGTTTTATCCAGTTTTGAATGAGCAAATATTATTTTTTTGAAAATAATGCTTGTATAATTCTATATGCTTGATATAATGAATAATGTCTTTCAAAAAAGACCTTACAGGTCTGGTGATGATGGCGAAGAGGTCACACCCGTTCCCATACCGAACACGGAAGTTAAGCTCTTCAGCGCCGATGGTAGTTGGGGGTTTCCCCCTGCAAGAGTAGGACGTTGCCAGGCCTGTAACTATTTATTACATAAAAGTATTCTTGTGAGTGGATTTCATGCAGCAATGCGGAAATACTAACACTTATATCCAGGAGGATTAGCTCAGCTGGGAGAGCACCTGCCTTACAAGCAGGGGGTCGGCGGTTCGAGCCCGTCATCCTCCACCATATATACTCGAATAACGCCGGAGTAGCTCAACTGGTAGAGCAACTGACTTGTAATCAGTAGGTTGAGGGTTCAAGTCCTTTCTCCGGCACCACTATTTTGAGCCATTAGCTCAGTTGGTAGAGCATCTGACTTTTAATCAGAGGGTCGCAGGTTCGAATCCTGCATGGCTCATCTTTAATTATAAAACCTATAATTAATGTTATGCGGGTGTGGTGGAACTGGCAGACACGCTAGACTTAGGATCTAGTGCCTTCGGGCGTGGGGGTTCGACTCCCTTCACCCGCACTTTTAATGCGGAAGTAGTTCAGTGGTAGAATACGACCTTGCCAAGGTCGGGGTCGCGGGTTCGAATCCCGTCTTCCGCTCCATTTCGTTGCCGGGGTGGCGGAACTGGCAGACGCACAGGACTTAAAATCCTGCGGTAGGTGACTACCGTACCGGTTCGATTCCGGTTCTCGGCACCAAAATTATAACCGTATATAGTATGCGCCCGTAGCTCAATTGGATAGAGCGTCTGACTACGGATCAGAAGGTTGTGGATTCGACTTCTGCCGGGCGCGCCATTTTTTCTTATATGATTTTCTCGGGAAGTAGCTCAGCTTGGTAGAGCACTTGGTTTGGGACCAAGGGGCCGCGGGTTCAAATCCTGTCTTCCCGACCATTTTCTTTAAAAGTTAATACAACTTTAATATATCCCATTACGGGGCCTTAGCTCAGCTGGGAGAGCGCCTGCCTTGCACGCAGGAGGTCAGCGGTTCGATCCCGCTAGGCTCCACTTTTGAACCTTGAAAACTGAACAGCAAAACGTCAAGAAATACACGCAAGAGTATTTATACTCAAGCGAAAAACGAACCTTCGGGTTCGAAGTCAGCAAGAAATGAGCAAAAGGGGATTGAACTTAATCCCCTGCCAATCATTTTCTTCTATTATGGAGAGTTTGATCCTGGCTCAGGACGAACGCTGGCGGCATGCCTAATACATGCAAGTCGAGCGAAACTTATAGGAGCTTGCTCCTGTAAGTTTAGCGGCGGACGGGTGAGTAACACGTGGGCAACCTGCCCTGCAGATG
>NZ_JBTLRN010000058.1:0-1599 GCF_054482775.1 Sporosarcina sp. CAU 1771
GTGTCATGCTGATTTGCATGCTACTTTATTATACAAGAGGTTTTACTATATATAGTGGCTCTCTGTTCCGCACTTGGTGGCTCTATCTTCCGCAGTGACTGGCTCAAAACTCCGCACAAGTGGCTCAATTCATCTGCAATATTCATCTTAGAAGAAAAGCGAAGAATTAATATTGACATGGCACTATATAGTGTCTTATTATATAGACACTGAATGGTGTCCTATATGTGAGGTGGGAGGTTTTGAGCGAAAAAAAACAAGAACGTGATGTTTATACAGCAATTGCTGATCCAACTAGACGAAAGTTGCTCCATTTGTTGGCTGATGCAGAGGAATTACCCTTATACGAACTAACCGCCCAATTTCAAATGGGGCGTACTGCAGTATCTAAACATTTGGCTATCCTTAAAGAAGCAGATTTAGTGACTGTTCGAAAGGTTGGAAGGGAAACAAGGTATCGAATAAATGCAGCACCTTTGCAAGAAATTAAAGACTGGGTGTCCTTTTACGAGAATTTTTGGAGTGAAAAAGTGTCGCAGTTAAAAAAACTATTAATGGAGGAATAGACAATGGCAGACGTAACATTAGATTTTCAATTTACAAGTTCAGTTAAGCAAGTGTGGAAGGCATTAACAGATTCAGACATGCTAGAAAAATGGATATGGAAAAATGACTTTAAACCAGTAATTGGGGAAGAATTTCAATTTCGTTCGGAGCCAAATGAATGGTGGGATGGAATTGTTAATGGTGAGGTACTTGCAGTAGAGGAGCCACATCTTTTATCTTACACATGGGCAAGTGCTGGAGAAACAACTACGATTACATGGACATTGAAAACCAGTTCAGATGGCGGTACGCATATGCATTTTGAACAAACTGGTTTCAGTGAGGCAACCAAAGCAACCAAAGGAGCTATTGAGGGAGCCAAATACAGTTGGACGAATTTTGGAGGTCAACTTAAAAAGTTGTTAGAACAATAATTATATGTAGTTTCAAGTAGTAAAAAATACATCTACTTAATTTGGTAGCAATGAAGCCTATATCTATATAAATGAACGTGATGGAATTGCTTGCAACATCTCAATTAGTGTATCTTATTTTGATTCACGGGAGGATTAATAAATTGATTACGTAAGGAGTAGGAATTATGGAGGTTTTCGAAGCATACTTGTCGGGTATCGATAATCCCGATCATCGTGAACGGGCAGAAGAAGTGTTGAAGTGGATTACAAACGAATTTCCGAATTTGGAACCATTAATCAAGTGGAATACACCAATGTTTGCTGACCATGGCACATTTATAATTAGCTTTTCTACAGCAAAATATCATTTGAGTGTTGCACCTGAACTAGCAGGAATTGTGCAATTTAAAGATGAAATTGAGCTAGCTGGATACAGTAGTACTAAAGGTTTGTTTCGAATAGCTTGGAATGAACAAATAAATTATGAATTACTTGAATCAATTTCATAATTAACGTTTTTAAAAATGCGTAAAGTAGCTCCTTGATGGTTTATAAGCTTTTTAAAAATAGAAAACCGATTTAATTAAGCTACATTTAACGATTGTTGTTCCATTGCTAATTTGATTCGATCTGTTGC
>NZ_JBTLRN010000059.1:0-1036 GCF_054482775.1 Sporosarcina sp. CAU 1771
TGAATCAATTTCATAATTAACGTTTTTAAAAATGCGTAAAGTAGCTCCTTGATGGTTTATAAGCTTTTTAAAAATAGAAAACCGATTTAATTAAGCTACATTTAACGATTGTTGTTCCATTGCTAATTTGATTCGATCTGTTGCTAATTTTGAAGCATTATAAACAAGCGTCACCAATTGGAAATGTAGTTTCGCTTTCTTTCCAGTTCGATGACGGACATTATTGAGTCCGAAAAACTCTTTCAAATACGCATTCACCCGCTCGACGGCGGTACGTTCTTTGTATAGTTCATCCCATACTTTTGAACCTCTTGCCGGGAAAGTATACTTCCGCATATCCGTTGCTTGTCTAATTTTAAAGGTCTTTTGACAAAGTGAATCATGTTTTAATGGACAGGTTTCACATTCTTTAGGGCGTGAATATTTGAGTGATTTGTATTTCGAATCAAAGCTGTCGTAACGATAAGAATGCTCTAAGACACATGTTGGTGCGAAGTGCTCGTCATAACCGATGATTTCGCCTTCGTTTCGCCGATTATACGGAATGACGGCTTGCAGGTCCTGGTTGCTTAATTGTTGGTAAACCGGTTCATAGTCATAACCGGCATCGAAAAGTCCAGCTTTAAATTGTGCAGGTAAATCTCGTTCGATTTTCTTGAGTAATGGAATGGCAGCTTTTCCGTCGTTTAGGTTGCCAGACGTCATCAAACCCGCAAGAATATATTGACTTTTTGTGCTGACTGCTAAATGAGCTTTATACCCAAACCAAAAAACATTTTTTCCATCGCTGTTTTTCTTGATACCCCATTTGGGGTGAATTGGCGCTTCCTTATACAAGGTTTCCGCGGATTCGGATAGCTGGTGAATAATCTCTTTTTCGTATATTGGGCGCGCTGTTTCTTCGGCTTGCTTGTCTTTAAGCCATTGATCACGTTCTGCTTTTGGTTTTCGTCCACGCTTTTTAGGGGCTGGCTTTTCAATCTTATCTGATGCCTTAGCACGGTCTCGCGCTTCGAAATGACTCGCGTCGAAGGCG
>NZ_JBTLRN010000059.1:1046-1582 GCF_054482775.1 Sporosarcina sp. CAU 1771
GAATGAGCGCGTACTAATCAGAATAGTCACTTAGCCTACGCTACTGTGCCCAAGTACTGCTCGAATAAAACGGATTCACTGATAAGACTAATCATGCGCGAGTAAGAAGCTTCGGATGGCAAGTTATCGGAGTGGAGAAAACCGCAGTTGAATCTAAAAAAAGGGTCGTCTCTAAGTCGATCCAAAAGGTTTTTTATCGTTGCAATTCGCTCCACCACACGAGCGATTAATGAGTAGACCATTGCGCCATAATTTAATTCTCTTGGCGCACCTACATTTGTTTGCTTTTCGAACAAAACCCATATGGGTTCTAGGTTTAACGTTGAAAAAATTGCGTTGAAACGATGGGTAGGTTCCAGTTTATAAAGTTCATGTATGTCAAATAGGCTTTGTTGTCGTATAATGGACATAAGGGCACTCTCTCCTGTCTTTATGTTTGTGTGGTAACTTACATTATACAGGATTTGGGGAGGTGCTCTATTTTTTATGCCTAGAAACCCTTGGTATGTAAGGGCTTGGAATTATGAAATTGACTC
>NZ_JBTLRN010000060.1:0-1282 GCF_054482775.1 Sporosarcina sp. CAU 1771
ACTTTTTGCCGGCCCTTGCTCCTTCTTAACTTCCGCTTGAAGTGTTTCAAGAGAACATTTATTGATGAAAAAAGAAATTGTTGTACTGTACTTAAGAATGTCCAACTATTTTTGGTTGGATGATGAATTAGTCGCATAATTTCAGTAAGAGCGCAGGTGATTAATGCGATATACATTTGATTCCATATACCGACTGGAGAATGACTGAATAAATGACTGACTTTTATGTGCTGTTTGAGCCATTTAAAGAAAAGTTCGACATACCAACGGTTTTGATAAGTGTCTAAAATCTCTTCCTCAGTCAAATCTAGCCGATTTGTAATCAAATGAAAAGGTGTTCCTTCCTCATCTTTGAATTCGATATACCGAACAGGTTCTTCTCGCGTAAGTACTGATACCAACTCGTTCTTCGTAACTTTAGGATGTGTTGGGTTATAAGACTTCAACGTTTCCATCTTGAAGGTTTTTCGAACACGGACAAGAAATTGGACATCTCTTTCTATCCAGCCACCCATTTTTGTTTTATGAGCGTAACCACGATCCATTACATACAAAGCACCATCGGCGTCAATGATGTGATTAACAGCGTCAGAATCGGCTACGTTTCCTGTTGATGGAATCATCTTTTCAGGAAACACACTATCAGGAGATGCAGCTACGATCCGGACATGCAACTTGATTCCTGCGGAATCTTTAGATACTGCAGTCCAATTTAATGCATTCTTTGGCAATTTAATATAAGTCCCATCAATGATTCGAAGTGGGCCAACATTAGCGTTCAGCCCTTTAGCATTCATATTTAGCTTCCAATAACATTGCGTTAGTCGGCTTAGTAAATCCGACAGATTAGCAGTATTTAAATTAACTAAACGTCGACTAATTTGCGAATGACTGATGGAATTTACCCCGATTTCTTTCTGAAATTCTTTTTTTGATCGAATGCCGGTTTCAATCACTCTAAGGCTGTCCCATTTGCAAAGGCTTGCCATAATAAAGATTTTCACGACTGAAAAGTCGGTTAGCTTCTTCGCATCGTAATTCATAAGTGGGCAAGATAAAGCATTGGTTGGTAAATTAGATAAGTATTGACGAAAGACTAAATTCTGGTTTACACTGGTCATGGTTGAGCTCCTTTTTGATAGTGTAGGGAACTGATTTAGTCGTCGTTTCCTTACCTACATTAGGAGCTTTTTTGTGTTTTTGCAAGTTATTAAACTACGATAATAATTTCCTAATTAAGGACATCTTACATATTTTTACTTCTATGCAACGCTAGTGGGCA
>NZ_JBTLRN010000061.1:0-1123 GCF_054482775.1 Sporosarcina sp. CAU 1771
GGTGTTAAAGCCCGAGAGAGCCGCAGTGAATAGGCCCAGGCGACTGTTTAGCAAAAACACAGGTCTCTGCAAAACCGCAAGGTGAAGTATAGGGGCTGACGCCTGCCCGGTGCTGGAAGGTTAAGAGGAGAGGTTAGCGCAAGCGAAGCTTCGAATTGAAGCCCCAGTAAACGGCGGCCGTAACTATAACGGTCCTAAGGTAGCGAAATTCCTTGTCGGGTAAGTTCCGACCCGCACGAAAGGCGTAACGATCTGGGCACTGTCTCAACGAGAGACTCGGTGAAATTATAGTACCTGTGAAGATGCAGGTTACCCGCGACAGGACGGAAAGACCCCGTGGAGCTTTACTGTAGCCTGATATTGAATTCCGATGCAATCTGTACAGGATAGGTAGGAGCCTTAGACTCCGGAGCGCCAGCTTCGGATGAGGCGTTGGTGGGATACTACCCTGATTGTATTGGACTTCTAACCCATGCCCCTTATCGGGGCAGGAGACAGTGTCAGGTGGACAGTTTGACTGGGGCGGTCGCCTCCTAAAGAGTAACGGAGGCGCCCAAAGGTTCCCTCAGAATGGTTGGACATCATTCGTAGAGTGCAAAGGCATAAGGGAGCTTGACTGCGAGACCTACAAGTCGAGCAGGGTCGAAAGACGGGCTTAGTGATCCGGTGGTTCCGCATGGAAGGGCCATCGCTCAACGGATAAAAGCTACCCCGGGGATAACAGGCTTATCTCCCCCAAGAGTCCACATCGACGGGGAGGTTTGGCACCTCGATGTCGGCTCATCGCATCCTGGGGCTGTAGTCGGTCCCAAGGGTTGGGCTGTTCGCCCATTAAAGCGGTACGCGAGCTGGGTTCAGAACGTCGTGAGACAGTTCGGTCCCTATCCGTCGCGGGCGCAGGAAATTTGAGAAGAGCTGTCCTTAGTACGAGAGGACCGGGATGGACATACCGCTGGTGTACCAGTTGTCTTGCCAAAGGCATCGCTGGGTAGCTACGTGTGGCCGGGATAAATGCTGAAAGCATCTAAGCATGAAGCCCCCTTCAAGATGAGATTTCCCATTACGCAAGTAAGTAAGATCCCTCAAAGATGATGAGGTTGATAGGTCCGGGGTGGAAGCGCGG
>NZ_JBTLRN010000062.1:0-1019 GCF_054482775.1 Sporosarcina sp. CAU 1771
CGGGCCAGTTCGACAAGTTCTGTGATAAATGCCTTTGGCATGAAAACACAGGAAGTTTATGAAATAAATTTCAACTTTACAATTGAAGATAGGAATGAAGAAACCATGTTTTCTGAAACTATCTCATCGATACTCCTGCGTGCGCTATGAATGACAGTTTATAGGGTTCGAAGTACAGGTAGAGTCGGCAGAAAGAAGGCTGAAGCCATCCATTGGAAAAGGTATGCCAACTGATATGCCGGATGGCTGAAAAACTAGATATGGTGAGAATGTTCCCGTGTAAAAGGAACTGACGAACTTCCGAATTTAAGGGTCTATAGTTTGAACATAGTGAAAGCTATGTCCCATCTTACGATGGGGTGAGTGGTGTAAAGTAATATTTGGCCCTCTGAAATACACTATACTGAACAATGGCGGTTTCCAGCTCACAGGCTTAAAGGAAGCACCTACGTCTAGAAATGATAGCTATTTTGTAAGGGACTTGGAAAGTAAAGAACGTTGAAACGAAGGCTGTTACCTGAAACGTTTGCTATAAGACATTAGTCGAAATGCATTTATCTTTATGAGGGTAGGGGTACGACTGATGAAATCGCTGTAATGGAGATGGAGGAACAGCCCCAAGTCTAGCGATAGGTAATAATTATTTTTCAAATGTGCATTGCACCGATCGGGTAAGAATGTGGGAACATCACTTCATAGAGGAATGATGCCACAGTGCAAGCTCTACGACATTGGGATTATTATGGGATGACAGACACCTTTACTGACTTACATCAACGAGCGAAAAATAAAGAATCATTCCACTTGCTTTACGACATCATCACATCAAGGAATAACATTTTATTAGCGTATCGAAAGATTAAGTCCAATAAAGGGTCAAAGACCCCTGGAACAGATGGTAAAACCATCTTAGATATAGAGAAACGAACTGAGGATGAATTAGTAGAAGAAATACAAAGACAGCTCAAAAATTATCGCCCAAAGAAAGTTCGGCGTAAACTTATTGAAAAAGATAATGG